>CAJTMJ010000005.1 GCA_910577335.1 uncultured Duncaniella sp.
TGAACCGAATTTATTTAATTTTTAACCTCGTCCATTTTTTAGTGGACAGTAGTGAGTTATATAATGTGATGATTATTTATATTTTCCCCAAAGATAGTAACTAATTTTGGAAAAACTAATAAATCGGTCTCTTTTTTGAATTTATTTTTTTATAAGAGACCGATTTACAAGTTTTGTGATATAGTTCAGGGACGTAATTGTCCGGAGCCGTTGATGAGATAACGATAGGTGGTGATTTCTCGCAACCCCATAGGTCCGCGAGGTCCCAGTTTTTGAGTGCTGATACCTATCTCTGCGCCAAGTCCGAACTGAGCGCCATCAGTGAAACTTGTAGGAGCGTCAACATACACACATGCCGCATCCACCTCAGCCTGAAAGCGGGCAGCAGTATCGGGATTATCGGTTATGATTGATTCGCTGTGACCCGAACCGTAAGTCGCTATATGTTCCAAAGCCTCATCGAGCGAGTCAACAGTCTTTACACCCATCTTATAGTCCATCCACTCTGTGCCATAAGTGTCATCTCCCGCTCTAAAAAGCAATGATGCAGGATAGTTGCCCGCAAGAGCATCAAATGCCTCCTTGTCGGCATATATCTCGACATCCTTTTCAGCGAGCCCGGAGCATAACGAGGGGAGATCAGCGAGCCTTGACTTGTGAACCAGCAGAGTGTCAAGAGCATTGCAGACACTAACTCTGCGTGTCTTGGCATTGGTTATAATTCCTGTGCCCATCTTCACATCACCGGCACGGTCAAAATATGTACTCACCACACCGGCACCTGTCTCTATAACGGGGACACGGGCATTGTCTCGAACAAAATTGATAAGACGTTTGCCGCCACGGGGGATACACACATCCACATACCCTACCGCATTAAGAAGTGCGGCGGTAGCATCATGTGTGGCAGGAAGCAGCGCCAACACATCCTCGTCAATGTCATGCTCACGCAGTATTTTATGGATAAGGGAGACTATCGCACGATTGGAATTCTCAGCATCGCTTCCACCTTTAAGCACACATGCATTACCGCTCTTAAAACAGAGAGAAAAAACATCAAAGGTCACATTCGGACGGGCTTCATATATCACACCAATAACTCCGAAAGGCACTCTGACACGGCGCAATTGCAATCCATTGGGAAGCATACGTTCCTCCATCACCTCTCCAAGCGGAGACGGCAGAGAGGCAACATGGCGCATGTCCGAAGCTATCCCTTCAAGGCGTTGCGGAGTAAGCTGCAGACGGTCGTACAATGGATTTTCAGGGGACATCTTAGCCAAATCCATAGCATTGGCTTCAAGAAGCGCATCAGCTACGCCTAAAAGCGCATCGGCAAGCGAACGCAGTACTTCAGAACGCTTGTCATCCGATAATCCGCCAAGCTTCCGGGAAGCTTTTTTCACACGTGCAAATATGTCATCCAATTCAATCATATAATCAGGTCTCTACTAATCAATAAAAAGATAATCGTAATGTATCACAGGCTTCTGTCCCTTCTTACCCATCATCTCCGAAAGTTCGGCACTTGAAACGGAAACACGCCCTATGCCAACAGAGTCGCCATCGCCACAGAGGATAGACACAATATCACCCTCCTCCCATTCGCCATCTATAGCTGTCACGCCGATCGGAAGAAGGCTCACCGCCTTGTCGCTACGCAATGCCTTGGCAGCGTTATCATCCACACGTATGATACCCTTGGCGAAACTGTCGCTGTGGGCTATCCAGCGTTTGATATTGCTCATAGGCTCTGGACGAGGTTCGAACAGGGTATGCGGTGTCTCGTCAGGCTTGGTTATAAGGTCCACAAGCACATTCGGGCGGTCACCTTTAGCGATGATGACAGTCACACCTTCCTCGGAAAGTTTACGGGCGATACCACACTTTGTACCCATACCCCCTCTGCCGAAACCGCTCTTTGCAGCTACAACAAACTCGCTTAGATCCTTACCTGTGGGGACACAGCGTATAAGCTTGGAAGCAGGGTCAGAGGGAGCGCCATCATATATGCCATCGACGTTGGAAAGTATCACAAGCGTGTTGGCATCCATCATAGCGGCTATAAGCCCCGACAATTCGTCATTGTCGGTAAACATTAGCTCAGTGAGACTCGCAGTGTCGTTCTCATTAACGATAGGTATAACCCCGTTTTCAAGCATTGTCTGCATACAAGCCCGCTGGTTGAGATATGAAGTGCGTGATGAAAAATTCTCCTTCTGAGTGAGAACCTGTCCTACGACATAGCCATACTCACCAAACAGCTCATTGTAAAGATTTATAAGCTTAATCTGCCCGACAGAGGAAAAAAGCTGACGCTGCTCCACACTGTCAAGCTGACGCATAGGCTTCACCGCACCTCTTCCGCAAGCCACTGCCCCACTCGACACAAGAATAACCTCATGCCCCATCATCATTATGGCAGCTATCTGATCGACAAGCGCCGACATATTAGTGACATTAGGCTTGCCGTCGTCACGGGTGAGCACATTGCTGCCAACCTTTACAACTATCCTTCGCTTCTCGCTCATTTTATACCGGCTTTAAGTCCGCGGATAACCGAAGAGGTAAATCCGGCATGTTCCATTTCATTCAACCCCCTTATGGTGAGTCCTCCCGGAGTTGTGACCTTATCAATCTCACTTTCAGGATGAGAACCGGGAACGCTAAGCAACGCAGCCGCACCTTTGACCGTCTGCACAACTATCTCCTGCGCCAAAGCAGCCTTGAAACCCAATTCCACTCCACCTTCAATGGCTGCACGGATATATCTCATGGCGTATGCTATGCCGCATGAAGCGAGAGTAGTGCCGGCAGGGAGATGTGCCTCGTCAATCACAAGTGTGGTGCCTGTGAGGTCAAACAACTGCTTGACCTTAATAGTGGTCGCATCTTCGGACACAACAGGCACAAGGAAAGTCATCGATTCGCCAAGGGCTATAGCCGTGTTAGGCATACCTATAAGTATAGCCGGAAGAGTATTATCCTTAATAAGCCAATCCTTAAGTGAATCGGAAGGGACTCCGGCAGCTATCACCACCACTGTTTGACGTGAGTAATCCATCACACCCTTGATTTCATTGAGCACCTGCTCCACAATCCAAGGTTTCACCACCACCATCACTACGTCGGCAAAACGTGCCGCTTCGCAATTGTCGTGCGTCACATTCACTCCTTGTGCCTTGAATTTCTCCAGCACTCCGGACGATGGGTTGGAAAGCATCAGCGCTTTCGGGCTAAATGATTTATTTAGGAGCCCCGAGGCTATGGCTCCACCCATAGCCCCGGCTCCTATTATAGAGACATTCATATTATTAAAACACATATTCGTCAGATTACTATGCTATATATCAGTTTGGAGACCCTGATTAGATGTTAGGGGTGCTCCAAGTGTAGGTCTGTGTGCAAACTATAGGCAATGTGAGATTTCCAACAGTAACGGTGAAGTCACCTTCCTCAAGGGTCCAGTTTCCGAAAGCATTGACAAATGCAAGATCGGTAGCGGGGACTGCGAGTTTCACTGTGCGGGTCTCACCCGGCTTCAATTCCACCTTGTCAAAGGCACGTAGACGCTTGTTGTCGGGAACTATCGACGCAACAAGGTCGGAACTGTAAAGGAGCACAGCTTCCTTACCGGCGATTTTGCCTGTGTTGGTGACATCAACCGTGAAAGTAAGGATGTCGCTTGCATTGAACTTGCTCTTGTCAACTCGAAGGTTGGAATATTCAAATGTGGTATAGCTCTTACCATATCCGAAGGGCCACTGCACATTCACACGAGCGTCATAGTCATATACACCCTCCATTTTTCCAACTTCCTCACTCACCTTATAGTCGTAGGTCACAAGCGAGTTAATTTCACGAGGATAGGTGAACGGAAGCTTAGCGGAGAAATTAGCATCTCCGGCAAGCAGACGGGCAAGAGCATCACCACCGAAATTACCGGGGAGGATAATATCCACTACAGCATCGGCAAGAGGCTCGATGTCGGCGATAAGACGAGGACGGCCCTCGTTGAGTATCATCACCACAGGTTTGCCGGCAGTAGCAAGACGCTTCATAAGGTCACGCTGGTTAACCGACAGGTGAAGGTCGGTAAGATTACCGGGGGTCTCGCAGTAAGAATTTTCGCCGAGACATACCATCACGATATCAGCCTGTTTGGCAGCTTCAACAGCCTTGTCAATATCGGCAACGAATTCATCGCCATAAGCACCCTTCTCGTTAAAGGTGACTGTAGGGATGAAATTGATATTTGCAGCACCGAAACGGTTGCAAAGCGACTCATAGATAGTGTTGAAATCCTTGGCATATTCGTTAGTCTGATGTCCCTGCCAAGTGTAGCTCCAACCACCGTTAAGCGAACGCATTGAATTGGCGGTAGGTCCTGTCAGCAATATCTTTGTGCCCTCCTTTATAGGGAGTACCTCACGTTCATTCTTCAAAAGTACCATTGTCTGTTCGGCTGCGGCAAGAGCCTCATCGGCAAATTTTTTCGAACCGAATTCAGGGTGATCTTTAAGTGTGGTGTTGGGATGGTCAAAAAGACCGAGACGATATTTCAGACGTATCACACGAGCGGCTGCATCGTCGATACGGCTCATGGGAACCGCACCCTCTTCCACAAGTTCCTTAAGTATGGTGCAATAGTCAACCTTGTAAGGCTCCATTGCCATGTCGATACCGGCATTTATTGCCATGCGGATAGCATCTTTTTTATCCTTAGCCACTTTCTCACGGGTGTAGAGATTGTTGATGTCAGCCCAGTCGGTTACTATCATACCGTCCCACTGCAGCTCATCCTTAAGCCATTGGGTCAGCAAGATTGGATTGGCGTGAACAGGTGTGCCGTTGATTGACGAAGAGTTGACCATCAAAGTCAAAGCTCCGTTCTTAATAGCTTCGAGATAGGGAGCAAAATGCTTTTCACGGAGGTCAGACGGCGAGATGTAAGCCGGTGTACGGTCCTTTCCTGAGAACGGTATGCCATAGCCCATGAAATGCTTTATTGACACTGCTATATGGTTACCGTCAACATGATTCGGGTCATCGCCTTGGAAGCCTCGCACGGCTGCGGCACCCATCAAAGCATTCATCAAAGGATCCTCGCCATAGTTTTCCCAGAAGCGGGGCCAGCGAGGGTCACGGGCAAGGTCGAGCGTCGGAGAGAAAGTCCAAGGGCAGTCACTCGCACGTGTCTCGTATGCGGTTATCTCGGCTGCTCTTCGTGCCACCTCTGTGTCAAACGAGGCAGCCACGCTGAGATTCTGCGGGAAAAGAGTGCCACCGTTAGTATATGTGCCACCATGATTCTGATCAAGACCATAAATGCAGGGGATACCGAGATTCTTCATGCAGTATTCCTGAATCTGAGGTATAAGCTCATTCCATTCCTTAGCATCCAGACAGTAAGAGTATGGAGCGTTAAGGATAGAGCCAACCTTGTATATGCCAAAGATGGTATCCATCTTCTCTTTTGAGAGTTTGAATTTACCATTTTGGTCATATCCGCCCAATAAGTCCACCTGCAGCTGGGTCATCTGCCCAATTTTCTCTTCAAGGGTCATTTTGGAAAGTGTTTTCTGCACTTTCGCTTCCAACGCAGGGTCAGCCGGTATTACCGGGAGCGTAATCGGTGTGTAGGCGGATGCTGATAGCGCCATCACGCCGCCACAAATGATTGACAATAGCTTTTTCATTTTCAGAATACTTGTGTTTTCGGTTAATTTGATAAATCGTGATAGTTTATTTTGAGGTTTCGGATGTTGTTTCCGTGGTCGAATCGGAAGGTGGGAGCTGCTTGGGCTCCTCATCAGGCTTCACCTCTTCCACCATAGGTAAATTGGGAGCCGGCTCCGGATTCTTAAGCTCGGGATAGGATATGCGCGAGTGATACATGGTGCGCAGACGCTGCGCAAATACTTCCTTTATAGCTTGCACATCACGGAATGATATTGGAGAGTTGTTATGTCTGCCTTCGGCTATCTGTCCGTCTATAATCTTGTTGACAAGTGCGGATATTGCCTCCGGGGAGTGGTCGGTCATAGAGCGTGAAGCTGCTTCCACCGAGTCAGCCATCATGAGTATGGATGTCTCCTTCGACTGCGGATCTGGACCCGGATAAGTAAAGATTGACTCATCTACCGGCTCGTCGGGATGGGCATTACGATATATGGTGTAGAAATAGCGAGCCTTCCCCAAGCCGTGGTGTTCACGGATGAACTTACGTATCACTTCGGGGATTTTCGCCTTCTCGGCAAGCGCCAAACCTTCACGCACATGCCCTGTGACTATTCGGGCACTCTGCAGCGGGTCGAGAGCGTCGTGAGGGTTCACCCCATGCTGATTCTCGGTATAGAATGCCGGATTTTTAATCTTACCTATATCATGGTACAGCGCACCGGTTCTCACAAGCTGCACATTGGCTCCGATACGGTTAGCGGCAGCCGACGAAAGGTTGCTGACTGCCATGGAGTGGTTGAAGGTGCCGGGACATTCTTCCGACAGTTCTCTAAGGAGCGGGTTGTTTATATCGCTCAATTCCACCAATGTCACTCGTGAGGTGAATCCGAAAATACGTTCCACCATAAACATCAGCACATAGCTGAATGAAATAAGGATGGCATTCACGGCAAAGCATCCGAACACTCGTCCCTCAGTCCTGCTGAGCGAACCTGATTGCATCACCTCCATAGCCACATAGCAAAGGCTGTAAGCTATGAGTATCAATGCGGCTGTACGTATCAGCTGACTGCGGCGTGTAAGCTCCTTCAGCGAGTCGATGGCTACAACTCCCGCTATGAACTGCAGGAAAATGAACTCAAGGGAGAATGACGACACTATAGAGCAGATAAGCACTTCGACGAGATGGCAGAAATACGCCGTGCGCGAGTCGAGGAATATCAACACCAGTATCGGCACCATAGTGAACGGCACTATGTAAAGCCCGCTTCGGAAGGTGGCGTCCATCGTGAACGCAAACAGCGTGAACAACCCTATGAGGGTCATCAGGAAGAGCACCGTGCGGTTGTCGTCGAAATAGTCACGGCGAAATATGTAGAGATAGCCATAAAGCGCAGAGAAGAGTATGACCATGTAGAGTATCTGCCCTGCCATGGGATAATAATGCTTGCTTATGGCACTGTTGCCACGCTCATCCGAAAGCTCCTCGTAGGTCTTAAGCACGGTGGCAAGACGTGTGGTCACAATGTCCCCCTTGTCTATTATTCGCTCACCTTGCTGTATCACACCGATAGGCGCCATAGCCTTCTGATAGGACTCTTCCAGCACACGCCGTGTGGTGACGGTATCAAGGAGGATATTCGGCTGCAACATTTCCGAAAGCTTTGTCTTTGAGAGTGCCTCATGCAGACCTTGATTGCGAAGTGTGCTGTCGAGATGCTCGTAGGCTCGGAATGCCGATCGATATTGGGTGGTAGGCATCGAAATAGCCACGTTGTCATGAATGAAACGCACTGCCGGGAGCTGCCGGGCTGTTATACGTGAGTATGTGTCACGGTCAACTATACCGTTGTCATATACCTCTTTTATCTGATTGATTATCATATTCTTCTGCGCCGGAGTGATGCCGAGATCCTTCGCAGCGTTCAGTCGGGTGATATAATCGGATATGATGGTCTTTTCCAAAGTGAGGTCACGCATGTACACCGGCTCGAAATTAGCGTCAATGCTGTCCTTAAGCTTTGCGGCACTAACAGAGTCGAGATGCACAGGAATATCAAAAGGCGCCGTGAGCAAAGCGTAGCTCCACGGACGACCCTCTTCGTATGTGTAATGGTTCTCGCCACTGCGAGGCAGAAAATATACTATTGCAGCAACTACCACAATAAACAACAGCACACGTAGTGACAAGTCTCGTTGCGACAGATGATTCATAAGTTATATATGTTTCGGAATATGGTCCAAAGGATAATGATGGCAAGTATAGTCAGGATTACCGACCTTGAATTAAGCACACGGTGCAACACCGGTATGCGCGAGCGCAGATACCATGCCGCCACAAGCAATACGAGCAACGGGAGTTCGAGTACAAACAGGGCATTGTAATGCCATGCCGCTGAAAAGTCGCCTCTGAGTAAAGAATGAAATGCCCGTTGCGAACCGCAGCCCGGACATTGTAGACCCGTTATCTCATGAAACATGCAGCGAGGGAAGTAGTTGGTAGAGGGGTCGAGCGTGAAATACAGTATCAAAGCACCCACCACAAACGCAACTGCAACTCCAATCATGACAGGACGGGGAATATGTATCCCCGTCATCATACATTCATTAGCGAGAACAGTGTGTAGAACGGCTGGACTATAAGCCCAAGCACAAAGGATATTATCACCCAGAGCGAAGCCTTCTCCGATGCATTGACGGCACCTGCGTAGTCACCCCGGTAGTAAGCCGGCGATACCTTTGATGCATACACAATGGCGACAACACCAGTCACGATACAGCAACATATTGTCACCAAGATAGCCCACACCAAATAATTTTTAGGCATAGGGGGAGTGCCGGGCTGCTGACCGGGCTGTCCGTATGCGTTATAAGGCTGATATGAGTTATATGACTGATACGTCTGCTGTCCGTAAGGCTGCTGGTTATATGGTTGCTGCTGACCGTAAGGCTGCTGTTGCCCGTATGATTGCTGCCCGTACGGCTGTTGTGGCTGTCCGGGATTCTGGTGCGACGCATACGGATCGATAGGAGCATTAAACCAAGCGGCTATTTCAGGAATCATAGCCACTGTAGTCCAATCGGGCAGACCCTCATACCATATCGGTGTAGAGAGTGATAATCCGGGTTGCTCCCTCAACTCGTCAAGAGTCTTGGGTCCGATCTGCACATTGTTAATTATAATCCAATATTTCATGGTTGCGTATATAGTGATGAAATTTAAATCAGTCCGTTAAAAAAACTTTGTCTCCTCGCCAAGTATATCGGAAAGAAGATTATTGGCAAGGCGAGAAGCTCCGATACGGAAATATTCATTGGTAGAAACCCATTTTTCACCGAGGATTTCCTTGACAAGAGTGTAATACTTCAACGCCTCTTCGGTGGTTGAGACACCGCCTGCAACTTTAAAGCCTACAATTCTCTCAGTCTTTTCGTAATACTCTTTAATACATTGACACATCACGTATGCAGCTTCGAGCGATGCACCGGGGTATTCTTTTCCGGTTGAGGTCTTAAGGAAGTCTGCACCGGAGTAGAGCGAGAGCACTGATGCGTTACGTATATTCTCAGCAGTCTTAAGGGCGCCTGTCTCAAGTATCACCTTCATGATGCTGTCACGGCATGAATGTTTCATCTCTGAAATCTGGTCGCACACCTCTTCATAATCATGATCGAAGAAGTCACCCAAGCCAAACACTATGTCTATCTCATCAGCACCAGCCTCAACAGCAAGCCCTATTTCGGCAATCTTAACCTCGATGAAGCTCTGGGCAGAAGGGAAACATCCGGCAACTGAGGCGATATCCACATCGCTACATTCGAGCACAGTGCGCACGATAGGAACAAAGTTAGGATATACGCAGATAGCAGCAACATTAGGCAGATCGCCATGCTCCTGTTCGAAAGCATTGACACGCTCCACAAAGTCAGCCACAGAACGCTGAGAGTCAGTAGACTTCAAAGTTGTGAGGTCGATGGAGTTGAACATCTGCTTCAACACCTCCGGCTTACGGTTTTCCTCAAGATGTTTTTCAAGTATCTCCTGAACTTTTGCTGCAACCACAGCGTCATCGGTAGTGACATGGCTGTCGGCTATTGCTTGCTGATATTTATCCATAGCGATTAGTATTTTTTAGAGTTATTATTAGAATTAATGAGAGAAGAGAGTTAAAATTGTCAATTGTCAATTGTCAATTGAACCTCCCCTTGTCTCTTGCCGTTTTCTTTTCAATATTTCGGCGGAAAGCCTCGGTGAGATCCACCCCGGTCTGATTGGCTATAGCCGTCAGAACCCAAAGCAGGTCGGCAAGTTCATCGGAAAGGTCGCCCATGTCGCCCGGTTTTGCAACCTGATCGCCATATTTACGAGCCATTATCCTCGCCACCTCACCGGTTTCCTCGGCAAGTATCGCCATATTGGTCAGCGGGGAGAAATATTTCACCCCCACCGTAGTGATCCATTCATCTACCGCAGCCTGAAGCTGGCGCAGAGACAACGAATCGTCGGGAGTTGGCTTTATGTTATTCATCGTAACTATGTTTTTATATTAATTAATATTCCTGATATTCAAACCTCTGTTATTCACGAAGTTTTGAATCTATAACAATTGTGACGGGACCATCGTTCACAAGCTCCACCTGCATGTCGGCGCCAAAGACACCCCTTTTGACAGGTTTATTGATAAGTGCCGCACATTCATCGCAATACAGTTCATAAAGAGGTATGGCGAGGTCGTGACCGGCAGCATGTATGTAGCTCGGGCGATTCCCTTTGCGGGTTGAAGCATTGAGCGTAAACTGGCTGACGGCAAGAATCTCGCCGCCTGCGTCAATAACCGAACGGTTCATCACTCCCGCTTCATCGGGGAATATCCGCATGGCCGCAGTCTTAGCCGCAAGCCAGCGGGCATCATCGGGTGTGTCACCCACGGCAACTCCCACGAGCACCATAAGCCCGTGTCCTATCTCACTATGTAATGTCCCCTCTATAGAGACACTTGAGTGTGTCACTCGTTGTATCACAAGTCGCATAGACTGCAAATATAGTAATTTATTCCCACAACAGTGATAATTATTTTTAAAATATTGCCCTTTTTATCCGTGATCTTATTCACCATAACTGCAACCTATATTAATTTCAAAAGGCTGCAATCCCCGACGAGGAATTGCAGCCTTGATATTCAGAAGATACGTATATAATGTTATTGTGCTATATCAGTGCGTTTCCATACCAATGACGGGGCAGTTACATTCTTATGCCAATCGGTGTTATCTTCATGATTTTTTGTCCAATTTGCGAATTCAGCATACGCATCACTTATGTGAGTACGCTCAATGGGCCATTGCCATGAAATGGGAAGGCACATCATTTGCGGAGCTTCACTACCTCCCTCCGACAAATTAGGGGGAGCAATTTCGGTCACTTCACTGTTATCCTTTTTAACCACTCTCACTGAGAATCCGCCCATATTCGTACCATTTATTTCCTGCAAACATGATAGGGTGAATGTGTCATCTACTTGCAATTCGTATGATTTGCCGGTTGATCTAACCCCCTGCGCATTTATAACCACATTGCTTGGATGGTTACCTTCAAACCATGAATGGAATTCACCCTCATTGGTTACATCGGGGACAATATCCACACCCTTATAACGAACATATACCGGCAGAGTGCCACCCGATGCCAAAGCACGCACTGTGACATACTTTTTACCATCAGCCTTTGTTACCGGATTAGATACACCAAACACTACGTCATTGAAGTCAAAGTCATCAGTAGCCCCTAAATCCTCAACAGCTATAATCCATTCGTATGGGGTATCGGGAATCTCCGGCTCCTCAGGATCAATAACAGGCGTATCATCCACACCAAGAACACCCGAAAGATAAAACACCATATCGTTTAGATCGAAATCCGAGGCAAAATCGTTATTATTATACCAATCCTCAAAGCAAAGACGAATCATACCATCCTCACGCGTAAAAGATGCAGCATGTATCGCATTCCTTGGATTAACACTATTAACTCCTAAATATTCAGAATTATTAGTATCTGCTTCATCCTTTTTAGTTACAACATCCTCAAATCCCGGTTTTGGTGCCCACAAATAATCAGTATTAAGGGCTGATTCAGAAAAGAAATATGTATGATTAGGATCAATACCCCACGATGGATCACCTTCTTTTGATGCTAATTTTATATACATCCCAAACTTTTGACCTTTAGGAATATCAACTTTAATTCCTTGAAATGCTAACTCAACAGCATCTACAGGAATAGATTCTGAACCATTCTCACCATATACTGTGCCATATTCTTTGTAGGACCCAGTTATTTTTACCTCTTGATCACTGATTATATCATGTTTAAAATCCGTAAATATCTTAAAATTATTGCTTCCAAACCACAATTTACCATTTCGGATTAACATACGAACATAATCCCAATCATCTTCAGTGAAGTCCGCAAATTTAGTAGCCTTCGAAGGCACCACTATCGTCCCATTTTCTAATTGCCAGCTATAAAGCGAAACTTCACCTTCTTTAGGATTTTCTTCTTTTGTATAAGTCATAAGTTTTCCATCCCCAAGTTTGAAAAAATCTTGTGTGACTATTTTTCCATCCTCATTATAATGATAAATACCTATTATGTTACTCAAATAACGACTAGTATTAAAATACGCTGGGTAGATGTAAAATGGTCCTTTTGATATGAACATGAAATCCTCCGTTACCGCCCCAACATTATAATCACCCTCTGGCAATTTTTCCCGATAACGAAGTACTTCTTCTGGAGTTCTGAAAATTCTATTTTCTGATATGGAAACATTAAAATAGCCATCTTCGTCTTGATGTTCCCATACGATTCTCGATGCTCGTCCTAAATTCACCTTAGCTCCGGAGGTTGTTACTACATCCTTACCATTAGCTCTAAGGATAAGCGAGGTAACACCTTTGGGGACATCCACGCTAAGCTCTTTTGCGCCATTGACAGCGAGGAAAGTTCCGAAAAGATAACGTTTGCCATTAACGTTTGCATAAATTTTTATGTCGGTGGGTGAAGGTGTTGTGACAGTCACTGACGCTTTGTTAGAATAATTCCAATCATTAGACCTGTCAAACACTCCGAAATTTTTGATAAATTCACGATTGTAAAGCTCTGTTTTCGAAGGCATAATCGGATCAGTGGCGCAGGAAGACGTTATAGTCATACCCACACACATAAGCAGCAAACCTGCGAATGTTAGTTTCGAGTGCATAATTGCAAGAATTTAAAGTTAGGATTACTTATGTGAAAAGTAATTGGTAATTAGGATATAAAATATGGTTCGAAGAGTCGATTATTGTATGTATCGGCTTGGGCGACAAAGTTAACAATATTAATGAAATAGAGCAACAACATTAACTTAAGTTAACATTGCATAATTGACTAATTACCCTCTATGTCCCTAAAATCTGTAACGCTAAACTGAAAAAATTATTCCGTCAGGTCCTTCACGATAGGTATATGCCTCCCTTCGGGTATAGATGTCATATCAGGCGTCAGATAGTCGCGCCGGGCATCAAAAGCTATAAGCACGAGGTCGGAATCCGCATCGGGATTATATTTGTAAATCTTATTCCCCGTAGTCCCTAAATATTTCAGCGAGCCGGTAGACGGATCCATTACCCACAATTTCTTTTTATTGCCGGAGATGCGGCTAAGATCAAGCTCCATATCACGCCCGGTGTGGTTATACACCATAAGATAGTCAGCGCCGCGGGTGGCAAGCAATCGGTCATATCGTATTCCGTTATTCCTTACAATCAGGCTGTCAGCCACACGTTCGGTATACGGGAACGCAAGCATCAGATGCTTAAGATGTTTCATTTGATTGCGTCCGGGATCATCAAGCGCCCTGTACCACGGTTTCTTTTCGCCGTCGGCAAAGTAAGCACCCGGAATCCCCGGACGGACGAATTGCATTATGGCATTATGTCCGTAGGTATGACCGCATGAACCGGCAAACACCGACCAATAGGCATAACGGCGCACATCCTTATCATTCCAAAGCGGTTCCTCAGCCGAATGAAGCCCCTGCGGTATATCCTCATAGCTCGGTTCGCCGTCAAGCACGGGCTTCAATGGTGAATACACCTGTGCCGAATCGACATACATCCATGAGTCCTCCTCAGTGCCATCGGGGATAGGATAATCCTTGTTACCCATGCGTTGACCGTAACGCCGGTGTCCGCTCTGAAACATATTGAAGTCCAGCCAGTCACGGTCATTAAACCAACGAGCCGAGGTGGTACGGCCTCTCGGATGGAAAGTCATCAGATGTTTCGGGTCAATCTCCCGTATGGTCTTCGCAAGTGTTTCCCATACCTCAGTCTTTATATTACACTGAATATCACCACCTATAATCCATATAATATTTTTCCTATCGCCATACCGGTCAGCAAGAAACCTACCGTAGGCCTGCGCCTGTTCCTCGTTCATCAGTCCAGCTTTCACCAAACCTCCCCATATACACACCATTCCAATGTATAACCCTTGGCTCTCAGCCACATCCACTATATAGTCAAGGTGCTCCCAATAACCATATTCTCCCGGCATACTCGCCTTTGACATATCCCAGCCAAACGGATGTGACATTTTGCCGTAGGTGTTCACCGCCGGAACGCCATTAATCACCTGAACCTGAACCACGTTGTAGCCAGCATCGGCAGTTTTCCGCAGATAAAACGCAGCCTCATCCCTGTCAAGGCGTTCGGGCAGAAGCCATCCGGTATCGCCGAGCCAAAAGAATGGGGTGCCATCCTTATGAACTAAATACTTGTTATTTTCCGAAACCTTCAACGCCCCGTGAGCCCACGGCTTCTCTACGGCATGTGCAACAGAGGTCAACCCAATCACGGTCAACGCCAAAGTAAATATTTTCAGGATTAAGTTTTTCATTTTTTCAGAAGTGGTTAATGACTGGTGTGCAATATTTCGCAAAGTTACGAAATCGGACAAAAAATAACAACCCCCTTGAAGGCTCCATTGTACCTTCAAGGGGGAAGAGATTGATGATTATAATTAATAGCTACTTAAGCGTACCGTTATTAGCCGCATCGATCATTTCCTGATTTGCGGTGATGTAAATTTCCACACGGCGATTCTGGGCACGTCCTTCAGGAGTATTGTTGGAAGCAACATAGTCCTGCATAGGGAGTCCTTCAGCCGACAGACGAGTAGCTGACACGCCGCTGTTTAGCAAATAGTTGCGCACAGCATCAGCACGTCCGGTAGCCACACGTTCATTAACTGCCATAGTACCGGTATCATCGGTATAGCCATATATCTGAACATTGGTCTGAGGATTGTTAATCAATGAAGCAGCAAACTTACTCAAATCGTTCTTAGCGCCTGCGCTAAGAGTTGTGCCATTGGTCGGGAACAAAATACCTCCGTTGAAAGTGACCTTGATAGCCTGCAAGCCGTTGTTGTCAGTCACCTTCTCTACCTCAGCCTGTTTCTTCAGTTCTTCCTGAAGTTCAGCCTGCTGTTTATCCATCTTCTTACCGATAAGAACACCGGCTCCGGTACCTACAGCAGCACCGATTGCAGTACCGATAGCAGCACCCTTGCCACCACCGATCAATGCGCCAAGTCCGGCTCCGAGAGCTGCACCGCCACCACCGCCGATGGCCGCACCCTTACCGGTATTTGTCATGGAAGAACATCCCGTCGTGAAGAGCACGCACAATGCAAGTGCGGGCACTCCCAATACTTTCAATAGTTTCATTTTAGTAAATATTTAGTTAATATGTTAATTCGCATTGCAAATGTACGGAAATTCCTCTGAACTCCATAATTTACACCGATGTTTAATCAGATTTTTGACGGTAATTGCTGAATATACCCCTTGGAATTAATACATCGTCATAGTTATTACATAAATCGTAAAAAAATTGTTTACTCCCCCGCCTCCTTTTAACTCAACTTAAGACCCATGCTGTTATAATAGCTTAAAAGTTGACTTTTCGGGATTTTTATTATAACTTTGTAGGGTACAATAGTAGAAAGCGATAAAATAGCGATAAATAGGTACAATATAATAAGAGGTTATTAAACAACCTCTAAATTCATCTCTTAAATCTAAATTGCAAATATGAGATTAAAATCAATTCTATTCAGTGCGATGGGACTTATCTTGTCCGCATCACAGATCCATGCGCAGGAAGCGTTGTATCCGAACGAATTCCCACTCGGCGACATACAGCTCCTTGACGGCGAGTTCAAACATGCGCAGGATTTAAATGTGAAAGTCCTGTTGGAATATGACATGGACCGTCTGCTTGCTCCTTATTTAAAAGAGGCAGGTCTACAGCCTAAAGGTGAGAGCTTCTCTTGTTGGGACGGTCTTGACGGACATATCGGAGGGCACTATCTTACAGCCCTCGCAATCCACTATGCCGCAACCGGCAATAAGGAACTAAAGGATAGGATTGATTATATGATATCTGAGCTGAAACGCTGTCAGGATGCCAACGGCAACGGATATTGCGGCGGTGTGCCGGGAGGCAAGCAGTTATGGATAAACATTAAAAACGGCGACGGCACTGCTGTAAACAAGTATTGGGTACCTTGGTATAATGTACACAAGACTTACGCCGGACTCCGTGACGCATACGTGTATGCCGGGGTCGAAGAAGCCAAAGACATGTTCCTGAAGATGTGCGACTGGGGTCTTGACGTGATTTCAGGGCTTGATGACAAGCAGATGGAAGCCATGCTCGCCACTGAGTTCGGCGGTATAAATGAAATATTTGCCGACGCATATCAGATGACCGGTGACAAACGTTACCTCGACGGGGCAAAACGTTTCTCCCACCGATGGCTGTTCGACAGCATGTTGAAGGGTGTTGACAACCTCGACAATGTTCATGCAAACACTCAGGTGCCTAAAGCTGTAGGTTACCAGCGAGTAGCCGAGGTCAGCGGTGACGGCGATTACGAAAAAGCCGCACGTTTCTTCTGGCACACGGTAGCCGACGACCGTTCTCTGTCGATCGGCGGTAACAGCCATCGGGAACACTTCGCAGCCAAAGATAATTGCATAAGCTATGTCACCGACAGAGAAGGTCCCGAGTCATGCAACACAAATAATATGCTCAAACTCACCGAAGGGCTATTCCGTATGCACCCTGACGCACACCTTGCCGACTTCTACGAGCGGGCACTTTATAACCATATACTTTCCACACAGCATCCCGACCACGGAGGATATGTGTATTTCACCTCGGCACGACCGGGACACTACAGAGTGTATTCCCAGCCCAACAGCGCAATGTGGTGCTGCGTGGGAACCGGCATGGAAAATCATGGCAAATACGGACAGTTTATCTACACTCACAATGCCGATTCGCTCTACCTCAACCTTTTCATACCGTCACGCCTTGACTGGAAAGAAAAGAATCTGTCTTTGACTCAGACCACGGCTTTCCCCGATGCCGGCTCATCAAGCCTTGTCATCAATGCCAAGAAGCCCACAAAGTTCGCATTGAAAGTACGTTATCCCTCTTGGGCGCAGGATATGGCGATAACCGTCAACGGCAAGAATGTCAAATTTGACAGCAAACCGGGCAGCTATGTGACCATCGACCGCAAATGGAAAAACGGGGACAAGGTTGAGATCACTATGCCTATGGCTATGACTCTCGAGGAACTCCCCAATGTGCCTGAATATGTTTCAATACTCCACGGTCCTATTGTCATGGGAGCTGTATACAATAAGGAGAATCTTAACGGACTCGTTGCTGACGACAGCCGTTGGGCGCACATAGCCAACGGACCGCTTGTATCGGTATTTGACACTCCAAAACTCATAGGTGACAGAGGGAATATATTGACCAAACTCAACAGCCTTAAACCGGAATCCGGAAGCAAATTAAAATATGATGCCACCGGGCTTGTGACCGATGCTAAAAACAAAATCATGCTTGAGCCGTTCTATCGTCTCCACGATTGCCGATACATGATGTACTGGCTCTCCATGTCACAGCCTGACTATGACGCATATCTCACTAAAGTTCGTGAGCAGGAGGAAGCCCGTCTTGCTCTTGACCGCAGAACTATCGATGCTGTGAACACCGGTGAGCAACAGCCGGAAGCCGATCACTTCATGACAGCCGAAAACTCATTCAAAGGTTACCACAATGACGAGCCTTGGCGCGATGCCCGTGACGGAGGCTGGTTTGCTTACAAGATGAGAACCGGCGGGAAAGACAACCTCAAACTGGTGGTTCGCTATTGGGGCAATGAAGGTGCCGCACGTGAGTTTGAGATATATGCCGACGACATGCTTGTGGCAAAGGAAAACCTGCACGGAAAATTTAACAAAAATGAATTTATGGATGTGTACTATGACATTCCTAATGAATTAAACGGTAAAGATTACGTGACCATAAAATTTAAAAGCCTTCCCGGCAAGGTGGCAGGCGGAGTATTCCATGTACGCCTTATAAAATAACCCTATAGGAGATAACTTTTTGGAATGAGCTAAATTTTGAGTGAGTTTAGCTCACTTCTTTGTGAAAATATGAACTGATTCAAGCTTTTTATGAAAAGTTTGAATCAGTTCATAGCCTTTTTAATAAAAATTGCTTAATTTTGCCTTGTAAAACGCTGTCGAAATCACGACACCGGCACTTCCGAACAACCCTGTCAAGGGACCTTAGTTAACCTTATACGAGATTTATGGGATCAAAGCGTTATTCAGCTAAAAACAATCCGCTCTTATACCATGTCGGAGCGGCTTTAGCCGTACTGGCATGGGGTATTTCGTTTATTTCTACAAAACTGCTTCTTGAAAACGGATTTCACCCTATTGAAATATATGTCTACCGTTTTACCCTCGCTTACTTTGCGATGTTGCTTATCTCTCATAAGCGTTTTGCAAGTCACTCATGGAAAGATGAAGCTCTCTTTGTGGTATTGGGACTTTTGGGCGGCTCCATATATTTCATTTCTGAGAATGTAGCCCTTGAGTATACATACGTCAGCAATGTGTCACTTATCACATCGCTTTCCCCTCTGCTCACAGTGCTGTTAGCCGGATTCCTTTACAAATCCGACCGTCCGGGTAAAGAGATCTGGATCGGCTCCACGCTTGCGTTTCTCGGAGTGGGACTCGTGATATTCAACAGCAGCTTTTCGCTCACCATAAAGCCCTTAGGCGACATCCTGTCACTCCTTGCCGCAATCTGCTGGGCTGTCTACAGCTTAATCCTCAAAAAGCTCAACGCTCTTTACGACGCATTCTATATCACACGTAAAGTCTTTTTCTACGGTGTAATCACCGCTCTACCCTTCCTTCTCATAGAGCCGGAAGTCACATCCCCGCTTGAACTTCTCCACACCGTGCCGTTGATCAACATACTCTTCCTCGGTCTCGGCTGCTCCATGTTCGCATATCTGATGTGGTCGCTCTCCGTGGGTAAGATAGGGGCTATAACAGCATCCAACTACATGTACTTCCAGCCGGTGGTTACACTTATATTCTCGTTCTTAATACTGCATGAGAAGATAACTCTGATAGGGTATATCGGATGCGCCCTTATACTTCTCGGCGTATGGCTTGCCGACTACCTGCAACGCCGTAGAGAAAAGGCATATAATAACCAATACAACTCTAACGTCCGCCCTTAATGCGGTTGTATAACCATGACAAAAAATCATTTTAACAGTGCCAGATATATACTCATAGCAATGTCGTTGATAATCGGCATTAGCGCCCGTTCGCTTACCGGCGCATGGCGGGGAGATCTGAATCTGGGGCAAATCAAGCTTGGACTGGTATTTAATTTCACCGAGGGAACGGACGGAAAAACAACCTGCACATTGGATGTCCCCGCTCAGGGGGCAAAAGATGTTCCCGCGCTCGTTGACTTCTGCGACACCGACAGCGTGGCAATATCAATAAAACTCATCAACGGGTCATTCCGGGGCAAAATAAAAGCTAACGAAATTAATGGCACATTCTCTCAGCGCGGCTATAATTTTCCCTTGACTCTGACACCCGAAAAAGATATATCAGTCAGACGACCTCAGACACCTTGCCCACCATTCCCCTACACACAGATTGACACAACGTTCACATCCTTTGACGGGACGTTGCTGAGCGGAACTCTCGTGATACCGCTCACCACAAGCTCCGCAAAAATCCCGGCAGTCGTAATGGTGACGGGCAGCGGTCCTCAAAACCGTGACGAAGAACTGTTTGAGCATAGACCGTTCGCAGTCATCGCTGACCAATTGGCAAGAAACGGTATCGCTTCATTCCGCTACGACGACCGTGGAACAGCTAAGTCAAAAGGTGACTTTGCAACATCGACCTCCGAGACTTTCAAAAAAGATGCCGAAAGCGCACTGAATTTCCTGAAATCCGTTTCCTGCATCGGGAAGACCGGAGTATTGGGACATTCCGAGGGTGGAACCATAGCACTAAAATTAGCATCCGAGAACAAGCCTGATTTCGTAATCAGCCTTGCCGGAATGGCTGTGAGCGGAAAAGACTGCATTCTCCTACAGAATAAGCGCGCACTTGACAAAACCGACCTCTCCGAGCAGCAAAAAGAAGAATCCCTCAGACTCATAGCCGCCGGCTTTGATCACCTCATAGCTCATGGGAGCGTTTCCGATTTCAATGTCGAAAACTATATCAAAGAAAACAATCTCAACATCCCGCCACAAGTGCTCGCATCTTTAACGACGAGCATTAAGAGGTCCAATGAATGGTTCAGGGAGCTTTTGAGCACCAATCCCGTGGAATGGCTTGGAAAGATAAAGAAACCGGTATTAGCCGTCAACGGAACTCTCGACACCCAAGTGGAATCAGAATCAAATCTTGACATCATACGCAAGCATGTGCGCAATGCTGAAGTGAAATCATACCCGGGTCTGAATCATCTCTTGCAACATGCCACCACCGGCGAGGTGTCAGAGTATGGGGATATAACCGAGACCATCTCCCCAGAAGTACTCACCGACATAACTCTCTTCATAAAAAATCAGCACAATAATTAACATCAATAAACCATCATGCCCATGAAACGCCTTATCACCAGCGCATTGGTCGCAGCGGCTGCCATCAGTAGCTTCGCAGTGACACCGTTATGGCTCCGTGACGTGAAAATTTCACCAGACGGAAGCCAGATAGCTTTCACCTACAAGGGGGACATATACACTGTGCCAACCTCAGGAGGTAAAGCTTTCCGTCTTACAACCCAGCCCTCCTATGAGTCAGAGCCTGTATGGTCGCCCGACGGCAAAAAAATAGCTTTCGCAAGCGACCGTGAAGGTGGCAACGACATTTTCATAATGGACGCAAACGGCGGTGATGCCACACGTTTGACCTACAACTCTGTAGCCGAAGTCCCCGAAGCATTCACCCCCGACGGCAAATATATCCTGTTCACCGCAGTGATACAGGACGCTCCCGGCAGCCGTTATTTCCCCTACGCACGTCAGCCTGAGCTATACCGTGTACCGGCTACCGGCGGACGCACCGAGCAGGTGATGTCAGCGTCAGGCAAAAACGTATTCTTCCTCCCCGACGGAAAATCATACCTCTATACCGACATAAAGGGTGGTGAAAACGAATGGCGCAAGCACCATACCTCATCCGTGACCCGTGACGTGTGGAAATATGACGCAGCCGCCAACACATATACCAACCTCACCAACCATGCCGGCGAGGCTCGCAACGGTGTCCTTGACCGTGACGGTAAGACTGTGTATTTCCTCAGCGAGCGTGACGGCGGGACTTTCAACGTCTACTCATTCCCCATCGACAACCCGACACAGGTGTCAAAAGTGACCAACTTCATCACTCATCCGGTGCGCTTCCTCTCGCAAGGAGCTGACGGCACACTCGCCTTCACATACGACGGAGAGATCTACACTATGAAAGCCGGAGGGAAACCCGCAAAGGTAAATATCGACATACTGATTGATGAAGTAAATCCCGTGACCAAGCGCACATTCATGTCGGGAGCAAGAGGTCCCGTAGTGTCGCCTGATGGTAAACAGATTGCATTCGTTAACCGTGGTGATGTATTCGTTACCTCGGTTGACTACCGCACCACCCGTCAGATCACAGAGACTCCACAGGCTGAAAGCGGAGTTTGCTGGGGCTCTGACAGCCGCACCCTCTACTATGCGTCGGATCGTGACGGTCACAACAACATCTATCGTGCCAAAATAGCACGTGAGGATGACCCCAATTTCCCCAACGCCACTATTATTGAGGAGGAGGTAATCACCCCCACAAACGATAAAATCGACCGTGCATATCCGGTGATATCACCCGACGGCAAGAAGATGGCATTCGTTCAGGATCGCCGCAAGATTGCAGTTATGGATCTTGACTCCAAGAAAATAAAGCTGCTGACCAACGGCGAGACTCAGACCGGTCGCAGCGGTGGCATAGATATGTCATGGTCGCCCGACAGCAAGTGGCTCGTTTCAGCCGTTGATGTGCACAAACGCTCACCCTACTACGACATCGCCATCATAAACGCATCTACCGGCGAACTCACCAATATCACTAACTCCGGTTACACAAACTCTAATCCCCGCTGGGTGATGAACGGTGACGCCATACTCTTCGCATCAGAGAGATACGGTATGAAGAATCATGCTTCATGGGGCAACACCGAGGACGCTATGTTAGTGTTCACCAACAAGGCTGCCTACGACAAGTATCGCCTTTCACCTGAGGACTATGAGCTTTTCAAGGATGTGGAGAAAGCACAGAAGAAAAAAGCTGCTGCAAAAAACTCTGACGACAAGAAAGGCAAAAAGGGAAATGCCAAGGACGGCAAGGACAGCAAGGTTGGCGATTCAACCAAATCAGAAGACAAGACAAAGGATATCACAATCGACTTTGACGGTATACAAGACCGCATAGTCCGACTCACACCATTCTCATCCAACCTCGGCGACGCTTATATCGACAATGACGGTGAAAATCTGTACTTCTTCGCAGCTGTCGATGGGGGTTACGACCTTTGGAAAATGGATCGTAAGGGGAATGTGTCTCTGTTCAAGAAACTCGATGCAGGTTTGATGAGCATCCAGCCCGATGCCTCAGGTAAGAACCTGTTCCTTCTCGGTGCGTCAGGCATGAAGAAAATGGCAATCCCCGGCGGTAAAGTGGACAACATCACCTTCACTGCCACACAGAAGATCGACCCCGCCAAGGAGCGTGAATACATCTTCAACTACATACTACGTGAAGAGGAGCAGCGTTTCTATGACAAGAACATGCACGGCGTTGACTGGAAGGGCTTAGGTAAGGCTTACCGCAAATTCCTCCCCCATATCAACAATAATGCCGACTTTGCGGAACTCGGAAGCGAACTTCTCGGCGAGCTTAACGTATCGCACACCGGTGCCACGTATCACTCCATGACATCTCCGGAGCCGACCTCATCTCTCGGTCTGCTCTATGACATGACCTACACCGGCAACGGCATAAAAGTAGCCGAAATTCTCGAAAACGGACCGTTTGACCGTGCCACCACAGCCATCAAACCGGGTGCTATCATCACAGCCATAAACGGCAATGCTATAAATGCCGGTACTGACTACATCCCGCTCCTCAACGGACGCACCAACAAGAAAACCCTCGTGGCGTTCACCAACAAGGACGGTTCTAAGCATGAGGAAGTGGTTCTACCTATTAGCACAGCCAAGCAGAATGCCACCCTGTATAAGCGTTGGGTTAAACGCAACGAGCATCTCGTGGATTCACTTTCCGGCGGACGTTTGGGATATGTGCATATTCAGGGTATGAACGATGCCAGCTACCGCACCATCTACGCCGACATACTCGGTAAGTACAATGAGCGTGAAGGTATAGTAATCGACACACGCTTCAATGGCGGCGGTCGTCTGCATGAGGATATCGAAGTGCTGTTCAGCGGTGACAAATACCTGACACAATACATTCAGGGAGTGGAGAGCGGTGAGATGCCTTCACGTCGCTGGAACAAGCCCTCAATCATGGTGATCGGCGAGGCTAACTACAGCAACGCCCACGGCACACCTTGGGTATACAAAAACCGCAAACTCGGCAAACTCGTAGGTATGCCTGTTCCCGGCACCATGACCTCTGTTAACTGGGTAACCACTCAGGATCCCACCATCGTGTTCGGTATACCTGTTGTAGGCTTCAAGACTGCCGAGGGTAACTACCTTGAAAATTCACAGCTTGAGCCTGATGTCAAGGTTTCAAACAACCCCGGACGAATGATGCAAGGCTTCGACGACCAGCTCGACGCAGCTGTCAAGACTCTGTTGAAGGATATTGACGCTGCTAAAAAGAAATAATGGCGACAATAGTCTGATTTAGCCTTTAAAGGCATATATAATCCCAAATGGTGTAAAGATGGAATATCCATCCCAAACCATTTGGGATTTTCCTTTCTTATGGATAACTTTGTCATCAAAAATATAGAACTGACTTACAATGAAACACGGACTCGTACTTGAAGGTGGTGCCATGCGGGGACTTTTCACCGCAGGTGTCATGGATGTGATGATGGAAGCCGGCATACGTTATGACGGCATAATAGGTGTGTCGGCAGGTTCAAGCTTCGGATGCAACTACAAGTCACATCAGCCCGGAAGAGTCCTTAGATACAATCTCCGGTTCCATAACGACCCGCGTTACATGGGTCTGCGTTCGCTGCTGACCACAGGTGATCTGGTGGGGGCTGAATTTGCTTACCACACCCTCCCGTTGGAACTTGACATATTCGACATTGCCACTTTCGAAAGCGACCCTACCGAGTTTCACTTGGTATGCACCGATGTGCATACCGGCGAGCCGGTCTATTATAAAATGGATAAGGTGGATTATGACTCTCTTGAATGGCTCAGAGCCTCCGCATCTATGCCTATAGTCACCAAGCCAGTGAAAGTAGGAGGGAGAGAGATGCTTGACGGCGGCATCAGCGACTCCATACCATTGAAATACTTCCAAAGCATCGGCTACCGGCGCAACGTGGTGGTACTCACCCAGCCGAGGGACTATACGAAACGCCCTGCAAACAAATGGCTGTTCCGGTTACTGCTGCGACGCTACCCTAAAATAGCCGAAGCAATGGTTAGACGCCATGAGATGTATAATTCACAGCTTGAATATGTAAAAACCGAAGCTGAGAAAGGCGACACGTTTGTGATAGCTCCCTCCGCTCCCCTACCTATCGGCAGAGTGGAAATGAAGCCTGAAAAGATGAAAAATGTATACCAAATGGGACGGCAAACCGCCTTGCAAGCTCTCCCAAGCCTTAAAAATTTCCTCAGTTCACTGAACTGATTTAAACTTTTTATTTTTTAAGATTTGATTCTATTTTCGAGATGAATTATTAGCTCGATGAGGGAGCTTAGCGAGTTAAGTGACTGAAGAGATGCTGATAATTCAGCCGAAAAGAGTATCAAAGATTGAAAACAAAATGAATTTCAGCCTTAGTTTAACATTTTATAAAAAGTTTAAATCAGTTCACTGTAAGAATCTCGGAGCCAAGATAAACGCACCTATAGATATGCCGAAATTCCAATTGGCAGACGGAGAGGTGGTGTAATTGCCGTATGCGCTGATGGTGCCGAACGAGAGCGAAATCAACGCCTGCACCTCGCCGAAAAACTCCGGATTGTTCAGCCATTTGCCATAAAATGCCCCGCCCGTGGTGGGTTCGTAGCATATTTTCCTCACCGGGAGAAATCCGTTGAAATTGCCGCGTACCTGAAACCTCCCCGATACTTTCCACACAGGCATCACACCTATCGCCGCAAACGAGTTTGCCCTTAAGGCAGGATTGAAATGATTGTAGCTTGACGGGGTGGGATGAAACGCTGTGGCGGCCACTATCGAAGCGTCATAGCTGCGCAGCAGCTTACGTGTCGAGAGCATAGCCCTACCCATCGCTCCGAATGAAAAATATTTTCCGCAATTCCAGTAATTTGCAGCCGAGAAGTCAGCCTGTACCCACGACACCGATCTGTCGTATGGCTCACCCTCTTCCGTTCCGGGATAGTAATGATACTTGCCTGCCACTCCGAGCGCCTTGGCGTAGTATTCATAACCTTCGGTAGGCGAATATTTATTGTCGTATGTGTTTGTTCCCCAGCGCACAGCCAATTCGCCAAGGTTAAATATCCCCTTGTCGCGCCCGTTGCGTGTGTCATGCTCACGTATATTGGTGTAATACCTGTCGGTGAGATGCCCGTAGCCCACACCCACATTAAACACCGAACGAAGCGTAAGCGCCGACGAGTAGCATGCCTGTACGAATGTCTCGGAGCGTATTATAAAATCAGGGTCATGTATCTGATAGAAGAGCTTGTCCGTCTCATGATATTTCTGCCGTGATGACACAATCCTTACCATCAGCTCCGATGGGCGGTAGGTATTAAACAGCAACTTGAAATCACCCTCTGCCGCAAGGTAGCTCTGCCCCAACCATGCGTTTGCGCTCGCCTTCACCGAACGGTAATTGAGTGTGTTGTACCCCCCGTTAAAGAATAGCATACTGTTTGTGCTCGACGATATGTAGCCGCCCACCCCGACATTGAAATTATCCTTTACCACCGCCTTGAAATCAAGTGTAAACGATGTGTCGGCGGGATTATAGACCGGAGTCGGGACAAAATTCTGTATCTGTTTGGAAGCCACAGCCCTGTAGTAAGCATCACGAGCCTCCTCAAGCGTCAGGTATTCGCGACCCTTCCGATGAAACAGCGACTGGAGGTATGAATTTTCATCCTCAGCCCCGCCTGTGACCTTCACATCCTTTATCTTCACCGTAGGTGTTGCGCTTTTAAATTTCGATCGCCGGGCAGCCACTTCGCTGCTGTTGACACGTGCCGTGACCTTCATCTTAACCGAATCCATCATCTCCATCGCACGGTCATAGCCTATCTTGTATATAGCCCTGCACTTTTCAAAATCGAGCAAGCTGAACTCGTCGAGGTCAATCCTTATGTTCACACCCTTATCGGTCGGGAAAGGATAGTCGTTGGGCTGCATTATCATCTCCTCAAGCTGCGCCATCATGTTACGGCTGCTCGGCGGAGCGTCCTTTGACCCCACATTTATACCTATCACAGCGTCAGGGTTGAAATCATCCATCATCACATCCACCGGATAATTGTCATATATCCCTCCGTCATACATCGGCACTCCGTTGAGCATTATCGGCTCGAATATCATCGGGAATGACATCGACATCCTCACGGCATCTCCAAGCGGTCCGCTCTTCATCACCACCTTATGTTTGGCATAGACATCGGAGGTGACGCAGCGGAACGGCACAAAAAGTTTATTGAAATCCTCGCCGCACTGCGCCGTGTATGGCGAAAACAGCTCGAAAAAAGCATAGTTCATCGGGATAGGGTTTATAAGACTCATCGGCAACACTGAGGTTATCTGCGTTGAGTCCTTGCCGAGATTCACATTTATAAACGACGGCGTGCCGTTATCGTTAAGGAAATAGTAGGTATATGCCGGATCTATCTTGCCGGTTGACCAGTAAGCGAAGCCTTTCGACTCGATAAGCGCCATCATCTCCTCCGGGGTGTATCCCGCAGCGTACAATCCCCCCACTATCGCGCCCATGGATGTGCCTGTGATATAGTCGATAGGGATGCCGTTCTCTTCAAACGCCCTTATCACACCTATATGCGCAATACCCTTTGCGCCACCTCCGCTAAGCACAAGCCCGACCGACTGTCGTTTTTGTGCGGCAGCATGACAGCAAATCATGGCTATAATTACAGCCATTAATATCCCTAATCGTCTCATAATAGTTTCGTTGTTAACGTGATGACAGTTGAAACAGTGAGATTTTTTTAATCTCTTTATATCATTTTAACAATCCATCCACCATCTAAGTTCAAAGTTAATTCATAACTTCGCAGAAATATCCCAATGAAAACTCAGGGCATCATACAGCACATCATATTTTTGCTCGTTTCGGCTATCATGGTATTGCCGTCAGGATGCGGTGTGCCTAATAATTCCAAGCTTCTCTCCATTGAGTCAATTATGGAGGAGCACCCTGATTCAGCCCTATGTCTGCTTGACTCAATAAATCCTCTTCCATTATCCGAAACGGCAGAATCGTCACTATACCATCTTCTTATCAGTCAGGCAAAATATAAGAACTATATTCCCATACCCTCCGATTCTGCCATATCGCTCGCAGTGAAGCATTTCGGCAGTTTTCCGGTAGACCGACCGCGACTCATGCGGTCGCTATACTACCGCAGCCTTATACGCCGGCAGCTAAATGCCAACAATGCGGAGACCGATGCATTTAAAGCGTCAGGCTTAGCCCGTGAAATCAACGACCCCTTATGGGTAGCCCGCACTTCCGACCTTATAGCCGAAATTTACTATGAAAATTATCAATGGGATGAAGCCCTTCCCTATATTGACACAGCGATTGTCAACTATCAAAAAGCCGGAAAGCGACTCAACCACCTCTATGCGCTTGCTCAAAAATCTGCAATTTTGAGCGAGAACCACAATTATAACGAAAGTATCCAAATAATTGACAGCATAGCAAACGTTTGTGGCAATACTTATCCAGATTCATTATTAATGGCATATTGTCTGAAAATATCTATCCCCACCTTATTATATATAAATGACATATTAACCGCAGACGAAAATCTAACCAAATTAGCTGATTATACCCATTTAACCGTATTATCCGCCAAGGATTTATCATATTATGCAGAATTGGCTATAATGGAAGGTGATTTACTAACAGCCCGAAAATGGATAGAAGAAGCGTCCTCTTTAGCAAAGAATGAGGAAGACAAAGAAAACATATTATTAATCCAAGCCCACTATGAGGAAGCGATAGGCAATTATAAAACCGGATTTGAAATTCTCCACAAGCTATTGGAAAATTATATCAGCAACACTAATAGTATGAGAGTAAATTCTCCTCTTAAAACCGAAAGGGATTATTATGGAGAAGAAGCGTCTATTGCAAAGAAAAAAGTCAATCAGATGATTATTATAATCATTGGAACAATCATTTTCATGATTATAGGAATTACTATAGGTATAATAATCCACAGGCTTAAAACAAGACTAAAAAATTCAGAAATAATCAATTCTCTTAACGAAATCCATTCTTTAAGGGAAAAAATAAAACAATATGAAGGAATCATCAATAATCAAAACAATCAATTGGAAGGTTATCAGGCTGACTCTTCCTATCATCATCGTTTCAGATTACTAAGCCTTCTTGGTGATCATTACTTTCAAAATCCCGACACTACTAAAAGTTCGCAAAGTGCTATTAACCGTTTTGCCGGAAACGAGGTAGAATATCTTAAACACCAAAAAACTCTTAAGTCTATTGAAGATCTGGTTAACCTGTATGATGATAATCTTATGTCTAAATTTCGCGCTCAAATCCACGAACGTCATGAAAACAATTATCAGCTTGCTATTTGGGTATTCGCAGGACTATCAATTCGCACTATTAGTCTAATATTTAATATAAATCTACAGAGTGTTTCCAATAAAATATCACGTCTTCGAAAACGGATTGAGAACTCTAATGCCATTGACAAGCACCTTTTCTTGGAAAAACTTAAAGCGAAGCAATATTTCTTAAAGGACTTACAAAACATTGATAATAACAAGGATACATCAGCCCATAACACCGACAACTTGACTGCCGATTAGAGTGAGTATAAACGTAATTTTTGTTTATTCATATATTCTTATATATCAAGAGCTTACAACCAAGTGAGTATGATATTTAATTGTCGTTTTATTGACTTTTTCAATTTTTTTATACCTAACTTTGCATTAAACCAATAAAACAAAAAATCATGATTAGACTTATCATCACATTTCTATTGCTCACTTTTGCAGCATCGCCTCTAATAATGGCAGAAGATAATGGAGATACAAAAACTCCCACAGAGAAGAAAAAAAGGACATATATACATATTACAAAGATAGACCCTCCTACCACAAAGCCACGTATGCCGGCGAAGGCAGCCGACATCGAGTGTTATTACTGTGATGGAATAATATATGTATCTTTCGAAGAACCGGAGGGCAATGCCACACTTCGAGTTGAGGATCTTGCCACTTTCGACTATTCCGTTTTCAACTTTTCAACCTCTTCACCCCTCACTGTTAATATCGGTGAAATCTCCGGCACTCTGCAGTTAGAAATCTCAACCGCCGAAGGGAATAACTATATCGGTTATCTTACTGAATAGTGTCACAACACAGATTCTCTCCTAATCCCCCTCAACATCACATCTCTCCAACCATAAATCAGATAATCCAAAGACGCCTTGCGATTATATCCTGAAGCATTACAGGATAAGTTAATGCAACTTTATAACTAAAATAATTTCAACAAATGAAAAAGTTATTTTTATTTGCAATTCTTGCAATCGCAGGAGTAACCATAGCTGAAGCAAAAGGATACTGGTTAACAGTAATATGCCCCGATGGTTTCAGACATTCCCATTATGTAGTTGTTCAAGATGGTCTTGACCAAGAAGATGAAGAAGACCTCGTGGGTGAGTTTGAAAAGGACTACTATAATAAAGTTTGCGGTACTGAAAGTTGAAATAATTGCCGTAATAGCAATAGTAGGAGCGCAAAATTTTGCGCTCCTACATAGATTGTTATATTTCCACCCATTGTAAAATAATTAATCGATAATTATCATGAACAAACTACTTATTAAAATTTGGGCAATAATTGGATGGATGCTAATATCAATTCCGGCAATGTCGCAAGGAAGGATAATAGTTACATCTGATGATTCCGAGACTGTGAGCAATAAATCTACAGCTTTCACCCCAAAGAAAAGCAATTATTTAATAGTTGATACTGCTCAATATAAAATAACATATAGCAGTTACTTTATCCCTGACACTGCCAATATTAATAGTAAGAGAGATGGCTATACAGTAACACTTATTGGGAATAAATATGCGAAATTTGTAGATAAATATGAGCTGGAAAGTGCTTTATTGAGAGACAAACTGCGTTCCATGGGAGTGTCACGAGCTGAAAGGTCGCAAAAGGTATTTAATGTTAAAATATTGGGAATATATAGTGAACATATCTTATTAGATTATCCCCGGAAAGGCATTAATACATTCCAATCATACCTGTCAGGTAGCTATCGACGTTATCAAGATGACAGTGCCATCCAAAAATGGGATATTAAGGATGAAACAAGAGATATATTAGGCTACACATGCCGAAAAGCGATATGTCGGTTCCGTGGACGTGATTATGAGGCATGGTATGCCGAAGAATTGCCAATACCATACGGTCCTTATTATTTCAAAGGTCTGCCGGGGTTAATAATAGAGTTGTACGACACCAACAAGGAATATGTTTTCAACATGGTGGGTATAGAACGCCCGGATGAGATAATAGATTTATCAATATATAATGGGAAAGCTGTTGAGAATCTAAGCCGAGAAGATTTCCGCTTTTTGAAAGAATACTACAACGACAATGCCGCAGCTACATTGACAGATGGACCTGTTAAAGTACAAATGACTCCCGAAGAGCAAAAAGAGCTTGAAAAGCGACTAAATCGCCCTCGCCCTTACAACCCGATTGAAAAAGAGTGATCCCGTTAGGAGCGCAATATATTGCACCCTCTACAAGTGAATACTGATTGTAAAGGGATGCAATTTATTTGTTAAAAAAGTCTAATCAACTAACCAATACATTGCATTACCAAATATTTAATTGTAGTTTTGCAGATGAACCATCACAGTGTCATGGTAACGATTTAAATTATGAACAGGATAATAATTGTTATAGCCATATTATTAGGTGCGATCGGGGGAGTGTCTTCTCCGGTCATGGCTCAGGCTGTGATTGGCAACGGCAATCTAAACCTCCGACCAGATAAAACACTAACTGTAGACACAGCTCAATATAAAGTCATATATGAGATTAACTACTTGCCTGACACTCTGTACCGTGATAAAAGAAAAAATGGTCGCACATTGCTTCTCACAGGTAAACATTCCGCACTCTATATTGATTATTACAACGCCTTAAAGGATAGTGTCAGAGCTGAAGTTTTGGCAAAAGGAGGGACATACGTTGAAGCTCTTAACAAGGTTTTTGCCATACAAGGCGAAAAATTCAATGAGGTTATTGTTCTGGATTATCCCACGAAGGGCAGCTCATTAGTGCAGGAATATATTGGAGGAGGTGCAAAGCGCTACATTGATAATGGAGCAAAACAATATTGGGCTATAACTGATGATACGGAGAATATCGCAGGATATGAATGTCATAAAGCCACCTGCAATTTTCGCGGACGGGATTATACAGCATGGTATACGGAGGAGATACCCATACCTCGCGGTCCGTTCCTTTTCACAGGGTTGCCCGGATTGATAGTAAAACTTACAAGCTCTGAGGGTGATTATGATTTCACCCTCATCGGGTTCCAGAAAGTTTCCAATCCATTCCCGATGGATATTACTGACAACAAGAATATTGAAAAAATCAGCCGAGAAGATTTCCGGTTCCTGAAAACATATTACAAAGAGAACCCCGTAGCCGTCTTAGCCAATGGTCCGATTAAAGTGAAGCCTGAAAAGCTAAAGGAGGTTGAAAAGCGATTAGACCGCCCACGTTCCTACAATCCGATTGAAAAGGAATAACCCCCATACGACTCATTTTGCAACTGCGCCCCTGCCCCTTAAATATGAATCGAATTTTAAATATCCTGTTAATAACATTTGTGATGGTTTTCGCCGGGGCGGGGACGGTCTCGGCTGCCGTGAAGATAGGGGGGAAGGTGGTCGATGCCGCAAACGGCAAGCCTATCGACAACGCCTTATGCAGTATAAGGCGAGGCAAAGGAGCACCCGTAGCCTACACATTCACCGACCGTGAGGGTCGCTTCACATTGCAAGCCAACCCAAAGGACTCGGTATCGTTTTCATTGATAGGATATGCCAAACTCACCATGCCGGTGTCGGCTGTCGGCACAAACGCCACTATCAAGCTCTCAGCCGCCGACTTTGCGTTAAAGGAGATTGTGGTCAAGGCACCACCCATACGTGAGCATGGCGACACGCTGATATATGATGTGGCAAGCTTCAAGTCGCAAAATGACCGATATATCTCCGACGTGCTCAAAAAGCTCCCCGGCGTTACCGTGGCTGACAACGGAGCAATATCTTACCAAGGTAAAACAATAAACAAATTCTATATCGAAGGTCGTGACCTCTTGGAGGGAAGATACACGCTCGCATCCAACAATCTCGATGTGAACGCAGTGAAAAAGGTGGAGGTGATTGAGCACAACCAGCATGTGAAAAGTCTGCAAGGGCTGGAACCGTCTGAGCGTGCGGCTATCAATCTTAAGCTTGACAAACAGTTCATGGTGCGCCCCTTCGGAGAGATCAGAGGCGGTGCGGGGAACGGTCCCATTTACGATGCCGGACTGCTCGTCACGCTGCTCACCCGCGGACCGCAGGCTCTCATAAACCTGCAAGGGAACAACTACGGCAAGAACTTAGGGAGTGAGGCGGCTGACAAATTCGACCTGTCAGGTTCATACACATACATCCCTTCCTATACCCCGTTGCTGTCCACACCCTCCATCAGATCAATCAATATCCCCTTGCAACGCTATCTCTTCAACCGCTCACGTCTCGGGAGCGTCAACCTCCTGCTCCCCGCCGGGAAAGAGTCGGAACTTAAAATCAACGCCATATACACAGCCGACCGTATGCGCCAGCGTTACGACATGAGCCGGTCGATAATGCTCGGCGACGGCAACACTCTCAGCCTTTTCGAGAATGCCATGACCCATAAACGCCTTGACAACCTCAAACTGTCAGGCATATATGAATACAATGCCTCACGGGCATACGTGCGTGATGAATTCGGCTTCCTGTCCGAGCGACAGCGGGGAAGCTCCATGATGATGACACAATCGGACTCGGTGGATTACTCTGCGGCAAGCTATCCGAGAGAATTTTACAACAAACTCACCTCCAACATCCGTTTCAACCGCTCGCAGCTCATCAAATTCTCATCCAACTTCAAAGCCGGGCTATCACCCGAACGCCTTGACGCCATCTTCCCGGCAAAAGCCGACGCAGCCGTGGGTGAGCGTATGCGCATGAAGCGGTTTGCGATGAAAAACTATCTCAGCACCTCGTTTTCCATCTTCCGTCACCGCATCGGGCTTGGGGCATACGTGAACTTCGACCGCTACAGCCCGCAATTCACCGTCAACTCCAACGGCGTGGAGATCCCTGAAGAGATACTCCCCGCAGCCGACGGTGTGAACAGCCGTATATCCAAAATGGAATATGGAGTGGAGCCGGAGATAGCTTTCCGCTGGGTGGATGAGAGTCTGGTACTGAGAGTCACACCCGAGGTGAAAGGTTACAATGTTTCAGCCACGGTATCGGACGTGCACCACCACACCGTGAAATTTCTTCCCTCATTCTCGCTCTTCTATAGGTTCTCGTCACGGCTCGAATCACGGTTGGGTGGCAGACGCAGTTTCAGCTATCAAGGGGAACGACCATTTTTCCCCTCGCCGTTCATGACCAATTACCGTAACATCTACATCCCTTCGGGCGGCCTCAACCACACCGAAGGGTATTCAGCATACTACTCGCTCAATTACCGCCATTCAGTGAAACTGCTCTTTGCCAATTTCATGGTCATGTACGCCAACCGCAAGAACAATTTTGTAAGCTCGTCATACAATACATCCGACTGGAGCTGTGTCACCACACGGCAGCTCCCCAACCGTAATTACTCATTTGACATAAACGGCGATGTGTCAAAGTCATTCGCCACGGTAAAGACCACAGTAAAACTGTCGCAGGCATTCTCGATCATGGGCGCAGACGTGGCGCAACAGAACCTGCTCACACGCAACCATTACACCAATTATATTGCCGATCTGCGTGTCACCAACAGATATTTCGGTTGGCTCTATGCTCAGTATGCACTTGTGGGGGCATTTATGCGAAACAGCAGCCCGCTCTTCGGAAGCAGCTCACTGACCAACTGGTTCCACACTTTGGATTTCAGCTTTTTCCCGGTCAGCAAACTCACCATAGACCTGAAAGGTGAGCTAAGCTCGCTCGACAGCTATTCATCAGGACATGACAATTACTTTTTCTGCGATTTCGGAGCCACATATCAGCTCAAACGAGCCTCATTTTCACTTACCGCCCGCAATCTCTTTGATGTGGCTCACTACTCACTTTCGCAATTCTCATCCGTAAATGAATCCACAAACACCCTGCCGCTCCGAGGTAGGGAAATCATGGCAACCGTAAAACTGAAATTCTGATTATTCAAGGGTGATTTGGCGGACGATTGTCCCCGATTAATAGACACATTTGAGGTTACAGTTGTGGTCGAAAGCGAAAAAAGTGACAATTCTTCATTGAAAATTATCAATTGATGTGTATTTTTGTAGTGTCATGAGTAAATTCAATCAGATTCAAGAGATAAAAAGGCATTTTTTTGCTATGCGCAACGGCATTGTGGCTGACACTATCCGCAAAGCCGGTTTCGACTATAAAATGATTTTCGGGCTTAACCTTCCACAGATCAAGGAGATTGCCGAAGGATTACCCCACACCGCCGAACTCGCCGAGGAGATGTGGCAGGACAAACGCACAAGGGAAAGTCTGTTGCTTGCCCCGATGCTTTATCCGGTACAGGAACTTGACCGTGCCACAGCCTTAAAATGGGTAAAAGAGGTCGCTGTCACCGAGGTTGCCGACATATTATGCCACTCATTATTACGAAAGCACCCTGAGGCATGGGAGATAGCGATGGAATATGTCACCTCCGATGTAGAGATGGAACGCTACACGGCATTCCGTCTGCTGTTCAACCTCCTTTACAGCCGCCCGGACGACATCAAGCCCTTTGCCGAAGCTGAATACGCTTCCAACTCGCCACTTACCCGTAGCCTGTGCCGCTCCATGCTCGAAGAGATCAGCTTCCTGTCGGAATAGCCGTTTCATAAACTGATTATACGGCATAGTCGGCAAGCAGAAGGTATTGCGTTCTATTATTTGCAGATTACGGAGGATTAATGTAACTTTGCCGATGATTTTCAATTAAGTAACTATTAATTTTATTACGTTGTGAACAAGGTACGCACACTCCTCACGTTATTTTTTTTATTATTAGTACAATCCAAGCTATGTGCCGTAACGGTACCACAGGAAAGTTATGATTCGACATTTACCATTGGGGAGGTGCGAGTCACTGCCATAAAACAGTCACGCTCATTGCTAAGGCAACCGGTAACGGTCACCACTATAAAGCGAGCTGAGATAGAACGTCTAAATGTGTCAGGGATGAAAGGGGTGTCGGAGATAGCCCCCAACTTCTACATGCCATCCTATGGCTCGCAGATGACATCATCAATCTATGTGAGAGGTATCGGCGCACGTATCGACCAGCCCGCAGTGGGATTGAACATCGACAACATCCCGTATCTCAACAAAGACAATTATGACTTTGACATGGCTGACATCGACCGTATCGAGGTGCTGAGAGGACCCCAATCAACGCTCTACGGACGAAACACTATAGCCGGACTTATAAACATCTACACAATCTCCCCTCTCAAATATCAGGGAGTGAGGGCGATGGTCGAGGGTGGCACCGGTAGCAATTTCAAGGCATCGCTCGCCGGATATACCAAGCTCAACGACCGTTTAGGTATGTCGCTATCCCTCTATGGTGACTATCGGCACGGATTTTTCAAAAACCGCTACAACAATTCACGCGCCGACCGTCGTGACAACCAGTCAGTACGCTGGAAAACATTATGGAGAGCAAGCAGCGTTGTCAACATCGAAAACATCGCCTCGTTCGGACACTCCGTGCAGCATGGCTACCCCTACGCATACGAAAAAACAGGTGAGATAAATTACAACGACACATGTTTCTATAAGCGCACATCATTCACCGATGGCGTCACCGTCACTTGGACAGCCCCGCATTTCACCCTCGCCTCTATCACCGGCTTCCAGTATCTGAACGACAACATGACCCTTGACCAAGACTTCCTCCCGGCAAGCTACTTCACTCTAACCCAGAAGCAGAACGACCGCAGCATCACTCAGGACATAGTGCTCAAAGGTTCGACCGGTGGTTACAGCTGGCTCGCAGGTGTGTTCGGCTTCTATAAGCACTCCAACATGGGTGCCCCTGTGACTTTCAAGGAGGACGGTATCGAGAACCTCATATTAGGACATGCCAATTCAGTCATACCACCATTTATGAGGCTCAAATGCGATGACGACGCCTTTATTCTCGGCAGTGATTTCCGACAGCCGGTGAAGGGCGCGGCAATATATCACCAAAGCTCATACGACTGGCGCAAATTCACTTTCGCCTTGGGTATGCGTCTTGACTACGAACACACTGTCCTGTCATACCGCAGTCACTGCAACACATCGATGACAATGTGGAACATAGCCAACCCGGCTAATCCCAAGCCGATGAAGACACAGGAGATAAACATCGACGACTACGGACGGCTCAAGCAGTCATTTACCCAGTTCTTGCCGAAACTCAGCGTGACTTACAATCTCAAAAACTCGGCTGTGTTTCTCTCAGTAGCCAAAGGATACAAATCTGGCGGTTACAACACACAGATGTTCAGCACATTCCTCCAGCAGCGCATGATGGAAGAGATGGGGCAAGACGGCGGTGGCTACAGCGTGGACGATTACGTATCCTACAAGCCCGAGATAAGCTGGAACTACGAGCTTGGCGGACACATAACCTGCGATGAAGGGAGAGTCTATTCTACCTTTGCGGCATTTTTCATCGACTGCCGTGACCAGCAGGTGACCATGTATCCCGAAGGGACAGTGACCGGACGAGTGATGGCAAACGCCGGCAAGACCCGCAGCCTTGGCGCCGAGCTGACCCTTCGCTATACACCCACCCCTCGCTGGATTTTCAACTTAGCCTACGGATATACTCATGCCACCTTCCGTCACTTCAAGGATGCGCAAGGCGACTATTCGGGAAACCGTGTGCCCTACGCTCCTGAAAATACCCTGTTTGTAAGCGGAGGTTACCGACTTCCGGTCAAAGGCTGCTCATGGCTTGACGCCATCAGCTTCGACCTCAACTGCCGTGGTGTGGGAAGCATATATTGGGACGAGGAAAATGAATTCCGTCAGCCTTTCTATGCCGAGATGGGTGCGTCAGTCCGATTCGAATACCGGAATTTCTCATTGGATATCTGGGGAAAGAACCTTACCGACACCAAGTTTGACACCTTCCGCTATGAATCCATCGGAAATTCATTCTTCCAGCGTGGCGACCCGGCAAGAGGTGGCGTGACATTGAGATTGGCGTTTAATTAACACTTATTTCATACCAACAAATATAATTTAACACAATATTCAATCAATCAGTCCGTTATAATAGAGATGCCTGAATTATGTGAAATTTATTGCATACTCATGCAGTCTTTTGCCAATTATTGAATCATATTATAAGACGAAATAAACATCAATTTAATTATGAAGAAATACTTCTTAACCTTCTGCGCACTTCTTGCAACTGCGCTCACATTTACCTCATGTCTCAGTACCTCCAATTCTGAGAATGTATACACCGCCACCCTTGGCAGCGCGGAATGTTTCGCACGTGTATATGACATGGAAACACAGGAGACCATCACCACACAGGGTGCTTCTTATTCTTTCAAATTCAACTTCACCGACGGAACCATTCAGCCTGAGATCGCCAATCTTCAGCTTGCGCCCAATTTCGGTGGTCTTACTTTCAAACTCCCCCCGATGACCTTGGTTCTCGACACTAAGAAAGGCTTCTACACCTGCAGCGGTCAGAACCTCACTCCCGTCAACGCACAAGGCACATACGTGTTCGACAAATTCTCATTCAAGTCAATACCCAACCGTGCATATAACAATCTGGCGCAGCCTGTATATTGCGTTGAGTTCACTTTGAACAACCGCTATCAGGTATCGGTATATCAGAAGAACAACTTCTATTTCGGCACCACTAAAGCAATGTCTGAAGACGGCAGCTCAAACGAATCAAACGAGGATGTTGCCTACAACGTGTCTATCGACCCCAATACAAATAAGGCAGTGCTCCGTGTCTACAACGGCAAATTCGCTCCCACTATGGGTCCGGAGACATTCGGTGTAAAAGATCTTCCCGTTGAATTCTCAAGAAACGGATTTTTGATCCGCACCGACAAGGCATATTCAATATATGACACAAGCAACAAGGATGTTGAAGGCTGGTCAATGAACAACCTCATCATCAGCGCTGTAAACGGCACCGGTGCCAACGTGTCATTCAAATGTGTGCTTGGCGAGAAAGGCACATACATTGTCAACGCATCTCTTGAATACCTTATCTATAAAGAGAACAACAACACCAACAAGCCCAAAAACTAATATTCGGGTTTGACATAACCACAAGAAGACCCCCCTCTATCACTCCACTTTAAGGAGGATAAAGGGGGTTCTTCTTATGCTATTAGCTTATCTGAACTTTCCATAGAAAGCTTAAATCAGTTCTATTATCCTTTCTGTCCGTCACGTTCGAGTATCTGCGCCGCAAGCGTATCGGCAGAATGTACGAGTGCCACAAGTGGCGACTGACGTTGAGCCTCACGGTACGACTTATCCTCCTCTATGCTGTTGCGGTCAACATCCCATGCGCCCATGTGCCAGCGTATGGCAAGTATCTCCTCATCTTCAAGGTCAAGCCCCATGCGCAGAAGCATCACCACCGACTTCTCGCCATGCCCTATGGGAAGCCCTGAGTAGTCCACCTCGTATTCCTCGACTTCTTCCCAGATACCTATCTCATTTTTACGTTTCCGGATCACACGGCGATAGATGTTCGACTTGCATGTGTCGTGCAGTAGCGTGGCAAGTATCACCGAATTAACCGGGAGCTGCTTCTCCATCTCGGGTCGAAGCTTGATGACACCTTCCCTGAGTGTCATCGCCATGTCATAGACATTCAACGAATGTTCCAACAGACCTCCGGGATGATTGAAATGATTGCGTGCCGATGCCGGTGCCTCGAAAAATCCGAACGACTCAAGGTCTTCGATCACATATTCAACATTTTCTCGTTCGGTCTGACGCAAAAGCGAGCAAAACCGTTCACGTTTTTCTTTAATATTTTCCATTGCTTATATCTAACTAATTCTAATCGTCATAATGTGATATTGGTTCCTATCCTTACCATAAACGCAGGATTGAAATGCATCTTATCATCACTGTGAAACAGTTTATAGAAATTTTTGAATTTACGGTCGGCAAGACGTGACGAGCGTTTCCACACGGCACCCACACCTCCGAAAAATGAGAAATGATTATTGAATTTATAATCAAACTCCAAGTGCGAGCGAATCAGAGTCGTGGTGTATATCTTCCACTTCCCCTCCTTTCGGAACACCGCCGACATACCGTCCATATCCAGTGCGGTCAGCGATGTGGCGAGACGCTCGTTCCATTTACGCTTTACAGTGATCTTCAAGCCGGTCACCATCGACACATCTATCTGGTAGTCACCTTTCAGCGACCAGTTGACATACACCATCGGAAGTATCGCAGGGAAACCGAATGAATTGGTAAGACCTCCGCCTATACCCAAGTCAAAATTGTCACGAACCTTATAGACAGCCACTGCGCCTCCGTTTGCAAGTAGCGACTTAAACACTATATGGTTAGGTCGCGAGTATATACCCACGCCAAGTGAAGCCATCAGTTTCCAACGCTCGCTCAGCGGACGTATATGAGTGAGGTTAAGGCTCATATTCAACATTCTGTCAGGCACATACACCCCCGCCAAACCTGTATTGTTGAGATTGGCATACTTGCTTGACAGTGTTATAGCCCACATTCTCACTATCTGGCGGTTATCGTCAAGCTCATATTTAAACGGCAGATTGGCTATGGCTGAAACCCTTGCCATCGAACCGTTTCCGTGGTCATTTCCGTCACAATCTATGAGTGACGAGGGTGCCACGTAATCAGAGGAAACCTGAACCTGAGCATACGCCGATACCGCACAAATAATAAGCAGTGTATATGATAGAAATCGCTTCATGTGTTGAACTGATAAAAACTTCTACTTAGCTCAACGTGATTTCCTGCATATAAGTTTAACCTTGTCCGACAATTCAGTCAATTTTGTCTGCAAATTTACGGAGATTTGGCAGAATCTATGTAAATTTGCAAACAAATATCTGATTTTTCCGAAGTCATGACACGAAAATATGATTACCTTGTAATTGGGTCAGGCATTGCCGGCATGAGCTTTGCCCTGAAAGTGGCGGGACACGGCACCGTGGCACTCGTTTGTAAGACAACTCTCGATGAAGCCAACACAGCTTTGGCTCAGGGAGGTGTGGCGTCGGTGACAAACCTTGAAGTTGACGATTTTGACAAACATATCAAGGACACAATGATAGCCGGAGACTACCTCAGCGACCCTGCGGCAGTGGAGATGGTTGTCAAAAACGCTCCCTCACAGATAAATGAACTTATAAACTGGGGCGTCAATTTCGATAAAAAAGATGACGGGTCATTCGACCTGCACCGTGAGGGGGGACATTCGGAATTCCGCATACTTCACCATGCCGATAACACCGGCTTTGAAATTCAGCAATCGCTTATCGAGGCGGTGAAGGCTAACAAGAATATTGATATTTACGAGCATCATTTCGCGATAGAGATCATCACCCAGCACCATCTGGGAAAAATAGTCACCCGTCGCACCCCTGACATAACATGTTACGGGGCATACGTGCTCGACACTAAGACCGGCGTGGTTGACACATTCCTCTCACGCATCACCCTCATAGCTACCGGAGGTGCCGGAGCAGTATATCAGACCACCACCAATCCGCTCGTAGCCACAGGCGATGGCATCGCAATGGTCTACCGTGCGAAAGGCACTGTTAAGGATATGGAATTTATCCAGTTCCACCCCACTGCCCTCTATCATCCCGGCGACCGTCCCTCGTTCCTTATCACAGAGGCTATGAGAGGTTATGGGGCAGTGCTTCGCAATAAGAAAGGTGAGGAATTCATGCATAAATATGACCCCCGTCTATCTCTCGCCCCCCGCGACATAGTGGCACGAGCCATCGACTCGGAAATGAAGCTCTATGGCGACGACCATGTGTATCTCGACGTCACACACAAGGATCCGGAAGAGACCAAGAAGCATTTCCCCAACATTTATGCCAAATGCCTGTCACTCGGCATAGACATAACCAAGGATTACATACCTGTGGCTCCTGCCGCCCACTACCTTTGCGGAGGTATAAAGGTTGACACCAATGCCGAATCATCCATCAAGCGTCTTTATGCCGTTGGCGAATGTTCATGCACAGGTCTCCACGGAGGCAACCGCCTTGCTTCAAATTCGCTCATAGAAGCTGTGGTTTATGCCGATGCCGCCGCACATCACGCCATGGACAATATATCGCACTACGATTTCCGTACCGATGTGCCGGAATGGAACGACGAAGGCACACGCCATCCTGAAGAGATGGTGCTCATAACCCAAAGCATCAAGGAGGTTAACCAGATCATGGGCACATACGTGGGCATTGTCCGCTCTAACCTTCGTCTCGACCGTGCATGGAACCGCCTTGACATCCTCTATGAGGAAACCGAGAAGCTCTTCAAATGCTCAAAAGCATCTCGTGAAATCTGCGAACTGCGAAATATAATAAATGTGGGATACCTTATAATGCGTCAGGCTAAGGAACGCAAGGAGTCAAGAGGATTGCATTACACTGTTGACTATCCGCCTGTGCCGCATAACGCCGAACAGTAACCTCAAAACAATCCGCTGCCATACAATATTTTCACCGACTCGGTTGTTATACAATTATATGACACGACTTTACAGATATATAGTATCCTTTATCATGACTTTATGCGCCTTATGTGCGTTTGGTCAGGATATACCTATGCCGGAAGTCAAAGCCGGCGACGGGAGGATAAAACCGCTGCAAGGCTACTATATATTCGAAGAGGACGGTGAGGACAGATTGATGCTGGTGCTTGCGGAGGTTAAGGTTTTCCCACCATTAAAGTTCAAAAACAAAAAGGAGGAGGAATTTTACTGGCGCACAGTGCGTGATGTGAAAAAGGCTTTGCCTTACGCTAAGCTTATATGCGAAACGCTAATAGAAACCTACGAGTATATCGAGACCTTCCCCACACAGAAAGAGCGTGAAGGCCATCTGAAAAAGATGGAAGGCGCTGTTTTCGAGCAGTATAAGCCGGCATTAAAAAAATTCACGAAAGGGCAGGCTCAAATGCTCATAAAGCTCATCAACCGCGAGACTAACCAGTCGAGCTACAATATTCTTAAAGCGTTTCTCGGTTCATTCCGCGCCGGGTTCTGGCAGACATTCGGACGCTTCTTCGGCGTGAATCTCAAAACCACCTACAAGCCCGACAAAGATCGCAAAGATGCTATAATCGAACGCATAGCCACTAAAGTCGAGCTTGGAGAGCTATAACACACCTATAATAATATAAAGCCGCCTAAAAATATAAAGCCGCCGGATTGCAACCTCTGAAGGAATACAATCCGGCGGTTTTTAACTTATATGCTATATTGCTTATTATTCTGCGAGAATAGAAGGAGCTGTATAGGTACGGCCACCAAGTTCCTGATCAAGCATATAGAGACCCATACCGTCATTGCCGATAAGAGTGAACTTGTCGATGAGCTGACGGCAGTTATCCTCTTCCTCAACCTGCTCAGACACAAACCATGCAAGACGATCGCGGGTTGCATAATCATGTTCTGCCTCAGCGAGAGCATAGAGATTGTTTATAAGAGAGGTCACCTTCTTTTCATGCTCGAGAGTAGCCTTGAATGCATCAAGAGGTGAAGCCCAAGAAGTGGGCACGGCGTCGATAGCCTTAAGCTCAACTCTGCCACCACGCTGGTTGATGTAATTCATAAAGATTGTAGCATGAGCCTGTTCTTCCTGGAACTGAATTTTAAACCAGTTAGCCACTCCGCTAAGTCCCTCTGCTTCAAAATGCATTCCCATGGCGAGATAGAGATATGCGCTCCAAAGTTCGGCATTAATTTGCCCGTTAAGAGCGTCTTGAATCTTGTTGTTTAACATGATTACTAATATTTAGTTAAAACCTATTGTTTATTTCGCAAAATTACTACCTTTTTATTCAATAACAAAATTTTTATTGGACTTGTTTTTCATTCTCTGTAACATGCTAAAAACATTAACTTTCAACATATTAACATCTTTTAGCAATCGGGGGGGGGAATTTGGATAGTTTGTATTACTTTTGCAAAATCAAAATACATCTACAATCCAGCCCATCCCCATGCTACCGAAATAAACACCTGATATTGTTGACTTTTTTATCATCCCCATTCAGCCAAACAACCTCTACAAATTGCCGAATAGTTTTTCGAATTAAATTGACTTTTTCGCACTGATTTAGCATAATCGGGTTGTATCTTTGCAGTAAATAAGGATACAACCCGATATTTTATCCCTACAAATATCATTTAATCACCCTTATATTTACATTTCATCTTTCATGTAAATAATAAAAAAAGTACTTTTGCATATAATCTAAACCACACTCAGATTAGTCCGATCCCCCCGATCAGTCCGATTAATCCGATAAAAAAATAATCCCAATCATAGCATGAAAACAAAATTCTTAACCGCATTAGCCACCATGGCTTTAGGATGCGTCTTCTCGCAATCCATCGAGGCACAGCTGCGCACTAACGGAGGTGTGCAATACCTCCTGTCGCAGTCAAAGGATATGAGTCAGGATTTTTCCGACCTCAGCAATCATTATTTCTTTGCCGACAGTCTGGTATCGCTCGATCCGGCTACCGGAACCGCCACCGTGAAATGGGTGCGCCGACAGTTGATGCCGCGTCAGGCTTTCAACGCCAACACCTATCTCCACCAGCCGCTCACTGCCCTCGACTTCCCCAACACCGCCTACGACAACGACCCGGAACTGCGCATGAGCATTGACCCCGTTAACGACCGCACATTGCGCATCAGGATGTACACCTCTCCGGTCATACCCAAAGAGCTTGAGGATGACCCTATGCTTGTCGGCACGCCGGCTGTTGACCGCAACGCATGGAAAGTAAGCGAGACAAAGGACGCCGTGATATATACCTCAGCCAACGGTTCATTGGAAATAAAGCGTCACCCATGGCGACTCGTGCTCAAAGATGCCAACGGCAAGGTGATGACTCAGAGCCGTGTGTGGAGCGACAACGACTCAACGCAGGTTAAGGTTGCCCCATTCAGCTTCATAAAGCGTGGCTCGGACAACTCCCGCTCAATCAATCCCGTGTTCTCCTTAATGCCGGGTGAGCGCATATACGGCTGCGGCGAAAGCGCAACACCGCTCAACAAGGCGGGACAGAAGGTCAATCTATTCGTGACCGACCCGCAGGGTCCCGAGACCCCCGACATGTACAAGCCGATACCCTTCTTCATGTCCAACCGAGGTTACGGAATGTTCATGCACACATCGGCCCCTGTGACTTGCGACTTCGGCGCAAGCTATGTCGGTGCCACCAAACTGTTTATGGCTGATGAAGTTATGGATATATTCCTCTTCCTCGGCGACCCCAAGGAAGTGCTTGGCGAATACACAGCTCTTGTAGGTCGTCCCGAAATGCCGCCGTTATGGTCGTTCGGCACATGGATGAGCCGTATCACCTATTTCAGCGAATCTGAAGGACGAGAAGTGGCTCAGAAATTGCGTGAAAATAAAATCCCATCGGATGTGATACATTTCGACACGGGATGGTTTGGCGTTGACTGGCAATGCGACTACGCATTCGCAGCCGACCGCTTCGACAATCCCGAAAAGATGCTTGCCGACCTTAAGGATCAGGGCTTCCGCACTTGCCTGTGGCAATTACCATACTTTACACCTAAAAATAAATTCTTCCCCGAACTGGTGGAACGTGGCATGTATGTGCGTAACGGCAGAGGCGAGCTGCCCTACGAGGATGTCGTGCTCGACTTCACCAATCCGGAGACAGTAAGCTGGTACCAAGGCAAACTCGGCAACCTCATCAGCCAAGGTGTGGGTGCCATCAAGGTTGATTTTGGCGAAGGCGCACCACTTGACGCTATATATGCCAACGGTCGCAGCGGTCTGTATGAACACAACCTCTACCCTGTGCGCTACAACCGTGCCGTGGCTGAAATCACCAAGAAACTTCATGGCGAAAACATCATCTGGGCACGTTCGGCATGGGCTGGTTCACAGCGCTATCCTCTCCATTGGGGCGGTGACGCTGCTACTACCAACGCCGGTTTCCTCGGCACTATCCGTGCCGGTCTGTCGCTCGGTCTCAGCGGATTCTGTTTCTGGTCAAACGACATTGGCGGTTTCGTGACTGACTCCCCCGAAAATCTATATCGCCGCTGGCTCCCCTACGGCTTCCTGACCTCTCACAGCCGTGTTCACGGTGCTCCCCCAACCGAGCCTTGGCACTACGGAAAGGAATTCACCGACTATTTCCGCAAATGCGCCGAGCTTAAATACAAACTCATGCCCTACGTTTATGCACAAGCCACAAAATGCACCCGTCACGGACTACCGATGATGCGCGCACTCCTCGTGGAATTCCCCGATGATCCCGGTGCATGGATGGTAGACGACCAGTATATGTTTGGTGAGTCAATGCTTGTTGCCCCGATGCTTGAAGATGGCAATTCCCGTGACGTATATCTCCCCGGAAAAGACAAATGGATTGACTATCAGACCGGCAAAACATATTCACCCGGCTGGAACCATATCGAAACTGCCGAACTACCCATCGTCATAATGGTTAAGGACGGCACTGCGCTTCCGCATATTCCCGTCGCTCAGTCAACCGACAAACTCGACTGGAGCAAGGTCCACTGGAAAAAATATCTTGCCGACAAGAAAAAAGCCCGTGGCACACTCTGCATCCCCGGCTCCGACCTCAAGGAAGTCGAAATCTAACGAATTTTCACCTACGTAATAATAAAAGGGACACGAAAAACGTGCCCCTTTTATTTTATTTGTATTATGTCTTATTTGCAATCGTTACTTTATCGCAGCCAAGCCGCCCTGAGCGGTTTCTTTATAGATGGACGGCAGGTCATGTCCTGTCTGTTTCATCACCTCCACTATCCGGTCAAACGACACAGAGTGGCGTCCGTCAGAGAATGAGGCATAAAGATTACTGTCAAGCGCACGTGCGGCAGCGTATGCGTTGCGTTCGATACACGGTATCTGCACCAAACCACACACAGGGTCACAGGTCAACCCGAGGTGATGTTCAAGTCCCATCTCAGCCGAATACTCTATTTGAGCCGGAGTGCCGCCAAACAACTGTGATGCCGCAGCAGCAGCCATTGCGCAAGCCACGCCAACCTCACCCTGACACCCGACTTCAGCACCCGACACGGAAGCGTTGTGTTTCACCACACTGCCGAATAGACCTGCTGTCGCAAGCGCACGCAGTATTCGTTTATCCGAGAACCCTTTGGAAGTCGAAAGATGATATAGCACAGCCGGCAACACACCGCATGAGCCACATGTCGGAGCAGTGACTATCTTGCCACCCGAAGCATTCTCCTCGCTGACGGCAAGAGCGTATGCATACACCAGTCCTCTGCTTCGAAGCGAATCATTATGCCCGGCAGCATGAAGATAATACGACACGGCTTTACGTCTTACGCCCAAACCTCCGGGGAGGACACCCTCGGCATCTATGCCACGTTCCACCGCCTCACGCATAACCTGCCATACTTCACGCAGATAATCCCAGACATCGCTGTTCTCCTTCATATCCACATATTCCCAGAAACTCCGTCCGGAAGTCTCCGCCCATTCAAGTATGTCAGAGATTTTAGACATGTCATAGACCATCTCCTTCGGGCGGCGTTCCTCACCTTCATGAAGAATATCACCTCCACCGATGGAGTAAACTATGTCACACCCTATCTCATTGCGGTCAGCGTCAAGCGCACGGAACTTCATCCCGTTCGGATGGAACGGCAGAAATATCTCAGGCTCCCATACTATAGAAGTAGGCGCTATCGGATTCAGAGCGTCAAGTATAGCCACATCAGTCATGTGCCCCTTGCCGGTTCCCGCCAATGAGCCATACAAAGTAACTTCAAACGTCGAAGCCCCGCGATACTTATCGCCAAACTCCTGCGCAGCCTTCAGCGGTCCCATAGTATGACTGCTCGACGGACCATGACCTATCTTATATAACTGCTTAATCGATTCCATCAGTTCAATTGAAAATTGACAATGGACAATTTATCCAATGGAAAATTGACAATGGACAATTGACAATTATCGCCTGTCAATTGTCCATTATCTATAAATTGTCACCTGTCAATGATTAATTGTTAATTATAGTAGTAATTGCTAATTGTCAATTGTCAATTGATAAGAGCGTGCCCCGTCATTTCCTTCGGCTGGAGCAAGCCCATTATCTTCAGCATAGTGGGAGCCACATCCGCAAGCTTACCATTCTCAACCTTGGCATCCTTACGCTCAGTAACATAGATACAAGGCACGGGATTGAGTGAATGTGCGGTGTTGGGGGTTCCATCAGCGTTGACAGCATTATCGGCATTACCATGGTCAGCGATAATGATAACCTCGTAATCAGCCTTCTTGGCAGCCTCAACGGTATCCTTGACACACTCGTCAACAGCCTTCACAGCCTTTTCGATTGCCTCGTATACACCTGTATGACCTACCATGTCACCATTAGCGTAATTAACCACGATGAAATCATATTTTTCCTCAGCGATAGCCTTGACAAGCTGATCCTTAACCTCGTAAGCGCTCATTTCAGGCTTAAGATCGTAGGTAGCAACCTTAGGTGAAGCTACAAGGATTCTCTCCTCACCTTCGTAGGGAGCTTCACGACCACCGTTAAAGAAGAAAGTGACATGAGCGTACTTCTCAGTCTCGGCAATATGGAGCTGCTTCTTATTGAGTGACGAAAGGTACTCTCCAAGAGTGTTTTCAACATTTTCTTTGGGGAAGAGAATGTGCACACCGGTGAAAGATGCATCGTAAGGAGTCATACAATAATACTGCAGATTGGGTATTGTGGTCATACCTGCTTCGGGGATGTCATGCTGGGTAAGAGCGATGGTCAACTCCTTGGCACGGTCGTTGCGGTAATTAAAGAAGATCACTGCGTCACCCTCCTTGATAGTACCGTCAACATTGGAATTGTTTATCGGCTTGATAAATTCGTCGGTCACATCCTCGTCATAGCTTTCCTGAACAGCCTTGACCATATCGGTAGCCTGCTTACCTTCACCCTTGACGAGAAGATCGTAAGCCACTTTCACACGTTCCCAACGTTTGTCACGGTCCATGGCGTAATAACGACCAATGATCGAAGCGACAACTCCGGTTGACTGCTTGCAGTGGTTTTCAATCTCTTCGATGAAGCCCTTACCACTGCGGGGGTCAGTGTCACGGCCATCCATGAAGCAGTGGATGTATACTTTTTCAAGTCCGTAGTGCTTTGCGATGTCGCAAAGTGCGAACAGGTGATCGAGTGAAGAGTGAACGCCACCATTGCTGGTAAGACCCATGAAATGCATAGCCTTGCCGTTATCACGAGCGTAAGTGAAGGCGCTGACAATCTCAGGATTTTCAAGGATTGAACCATCCTTGCAAGCCTTGTTGATCTTCACGAGGTCCTGATACAACACACGTCCTGCGCCGATATTGAGGTGACCCACCTCCGAGTTACCCATCTGACCGTCAGGCAAACCTACATTTTCGCCTGATGCCTGAAGCTGGCTGTGGGGATATGTTTCCATAAGATAATCCCAGTAGGGAGTGGGAGTGGAGAATATCACGTCACTTTTTGAGTGATTACCGATTCCCCATCCGTCAAGAATCATTAACAATGCTTTTTTAGCCATGATGTTATTGGAATTTTTATAAGTTTTATTTCTTGGGTGCAAAGGTACGAAAAACTATTTAAACTGCGTTCAAAATATAGCATTAGCAATGCCATATATGCTATATTTTCACAAGCGTTTTAGTATGCGTCACACATGAAGGTATCTCAGAGGTATAATGCGTCACAAATATAAGTGACGAGCCGTTGCGTGACACAAGCGCATCTATTATCGACTTCACCCTCTGTTTTCGGTTGCTGTCAAGCCCGTGCAGCGGCTCGTCAAGCACCAACAGAGGCGGTTGTTTTATCAACGCTCTTGCCACTAATACTAAACGCTGCTCCCCTGACGAGAGTTCGGAAAACCGCCTTTCTTCAATGTGTGATATTCCCAACAGCTCTAACCAAATAAGTGCTTCCGATTTCTCCTCCTCGCTTGCGGCCTTAAACTTGTTCAAGGAATTGCGCATACCCTGCACCACTATATCCAGCACTGAGGAGGTGGAACGGAAATACAGCTGCATCTCGGGCGAGACATAGCCTATACTGTCTTTTATCTCCCATATACTCTCACCTGAGCCGCGCTTGCGGTCAAAGAGTGTGATATCATTTGCGTATGCCTGAGGATTATCGGCACATATCAGACTGAGAAGCAACGACTTTCCAGACCCGTTAGGTCCTGTGAGCGACCAGCACTCCCCATGACGCACACACCAGTCTATATCTCGCAATATCTCTCTGGCGCCATATCTGACATGCCCTTTCCTTATCTCAAATGTCACCTCATGGTCAGCCATCTTGCCGGTTTGCGAAGTCGGATGGGGTAAGGTCCCGGAATCAAAACCGACATCTACAGCATCAGCCCTTAAACTGTCTATCTCTTTTTTGTCAGTAGCCAAAGAACTGATCACACAATTATCCATGACTATGACTGCGTGGGCATACTCCGGTATATCCGCTCCGTCACACAGCAGCATGACCACTGACACTCCGGCTGCCACTATTTTTTTGATTGTCTCATCAAATTCAACACGGGAACCAGCATCAAGACCTATGTAGGGATTATCGAGCACCAACACATCCGGAACGCCAATGAGCGCATTAATCATAAGTAATTTTCGCAGCTCGCCACTCGACAGGTAGTTGACTTTCTTATCAGCCACATCCTTCAGTCCAAGTGTCCCGGTAAGCGAATCCCATTCCCGGCTGTTGATCTTATCGCCCATGACATCTGCGACAGTCGGCACCAAATCATTCATCGTCGCCTCCAACCGCTGCTCGTAGTACTGCACCTCCATCCCGCTTAAGGCATGGATATCGGTGAATGAAAGCATCTTCACTTTCATCCCCTCTTTGGCAAACCGCAATCTGTTACCGTAGGCGTATCTTCCCTTCTCAAGTATCGTACCGAGGGTGGTCTTCCCGCTCCCGTTCGGACCAAGCACCACTGTCACCTCCTTCGGAATCCCTAATTTATAAGGATTCGCTAATACAACACTCCCATATCCCAATCTCTCACTGTCAAAACCTATTATATATTCTCTTTTTTCCATTTGCAAAACCTATTGGCTTATATCCTCATAAATATATATCCTAATCTATTGAATATTCTGAAAAATTTAAACTTTAGCCTTGGAGAGCCAATCACTCTACCGAACAGCGGAATGGATGTCTCACAACTTTCATCCACAGCATCGCCTTTACTCTTATCCCTCCATCCGCCGAGACACAGGTGTCGGCACGCACTGGCTGCCGAAGGGAAAGCTCCGTCAAATATCTCTGACGGATATATCTTCAACCCGTCTTTACAGCACTGCAACCGGTCGCTGCTCAGAAAAGGATCATAGCCATACTCCTGATGCGCTATCACTGCATCTATCTCAGGCGATATGCGCAGGTCATAACGAAATTCCAAGGGGAGCGATGTGTCCTCTGAAAGGATAAACTTCCGGCTATTATAGTAGCGCAGACATGACTGTAGAAACGGATGATGCGCCTCCGCACCGAAGGCATGGCTCGTGAGGAAATTCCACGGACGGTTACCCCTCACATGAAACCCAATCTCACGTCCTATAAACATTTCGTCCGAACGGAATTCATCAAGGCTCTTAAAGACCTCGACATCTGCATCCATATAAATTCCTCCATACTTCTCCACTGCGAATAGGCGTATGAAATCCGCGGCGAATGCCCATTTCCGACATTCAAGCGCCTCCTTAAGATACGGGACATCTATATCCCGCACGGCATCCATATCCCAAAGGCGGTATTCGTAATCCGGCATATACTTATGCCAGCTTGCCATGCAGTGCTTAACCACCTCGGGCATTTCCTCTCCGCTAAACCAACAATAATGGATAATATTAGGTATCATGCTGCAAATTTATAAAGAAACATCGCACTGACCATCCTTATTGCACTCTTTTTTCCGACTTTTTATGGATTTCATAAGATTTTTTGTATTTTTGTAAGCAATTTGAATAATACCTGAATTAACAATTTCTTACATTATGTTTAAAAACCAACCGGCTGGGTTATATGTGCTGTCGTTGGCCAATACAGGCGAACGCTTCGGCTACTATACCATGCTTGCCATCTTCCTGTTCTATCTTCAGGCAAAATTTGGCTTTGATGCCACTTGGACTGGTCAGATTTTCTCGATCTTCCTTGCCTTAGTTTACTTCATGCCCCTCGTAGGAGGTTGGCTCGCTGACAAATGGAGCTTCTCCAAATGTGTAGTGACCGGTATCGCCGTTATGTTCATCGGTTACGCCCTGATGTCCGCTCCTACCCCCGTGCGTTCCGACACTTCTATGATGATTCTCTTTGCCGCTCTTCTTTTGATATCTGTCGGCACAGGACTTTTCAAAGGTAATCTACAGGTTATGGTGGGTGACCTTTACAACAACTCACGCTATGGCGACCGCCGTGACGCCGCGTTCTCTCTCTTCTACATGGCTATCAACCTTGGTTCGATGTTCGCTCCGAAAGCTGCCGTCGGACTTAAGAATCTCGCACTCTCTAACGCCGGCTTCCTCACCAACAACCCGATGGCTGCCACTGTATGTAACTGGTGTATTGACACAAACAATTTCACCAACATGCCTACAGACCCCGAAAAGATCAAGACAATGACAGAGTTTGCGACTCAGAACGGCATGGCTGCCGGTGGCGATCTCGCTACATTCCTCAGCCAATACCTCACAAACTTCGCTTCTCAGTGTAATGTGACATTTGACTCACTCCTTACATTTGCCAACGAGTATATCACTTCATTCTCTACAGGTTGCTCCTACGCTTTCGCCCTCGCTTGCGGTTCGTTGATTGTGAGCTTCCTTATATATATGCTCGGACGTCGCACTTACGCACATATTATCACCGATAAGAAGGACTCAAGCAAGAAGGCTGTCGCTCAGAATGTCAAGGAGCTCACTCCCGAACAGACCAAGCAGCGTGTCATCGCTCTTCTTCTCGTGTTCGCAGTTGTGATTTTCTTCTGGATGGTATTCCACCAGAACGGTCAGACTCTCACAGAATTTGCCAAGAGCTGTACTTCATCTGACGCCACAGGCTGGACCCGTATCGGCTTCAACATCTGGGCGCTCGTTGCAATCGCTGCCGGTGTTTACGCTTTCTTCGGATTTGTACAAAGCACAGCCACTAAGACACGTGTCATCTGCGGTGCTATCCTCCTTGCCGTTATCGGTGTTCTTTGGTATATCTACTCGATCACTCCCGCTGTCGTTGAAGGTGTTGACCCCGCAATGTATCAGCAATTCAACCCGTTCTATGTAGTTGCCCTCACACCATTCTCAATGGCTTTGTTCGCATGGCTCGGCAAGAAAGGTAAAGAACCTTCAGCTCCCCGCAAGATTGGTTACGGTATGGTAATGGCAGGTGCTGCATACGGCGTGATGGTTGTCGCATCTCTCAGCCTTGTCGGCACCAACGGCTCTGTGTCACCCGACTGGCTTATCTCAACCTACCTGCTCCTTACTTTCGCTGAACTCTTGCTCTCACCGATGGGTATCTCATTCGTCAGCAAGGTTGCTCCTCCGAAACTCAAAGGTTCTATGATGGGGGGTTGGTTCGCTGCCACAGCTATCGGTAACTACCTCGTGTCTATCCCGATGCTTCTTTGGGGCAAAATCTCAGTTGCCGCTATTTGGGGAATCCTCATTGTAATCTGTCTCATCTCCGCAGCCTTCATTTTCTCTATCATGAAGAAACTCGAAGCTGCAACCTCCGATGAGCCAGCCCCCGCAGCTAAAGCTGACGCCATCGAAAACGTCGAAGACGACGCCATCTAAAGAATAAATTACATTCATTAACAATAAAAGGGAACGTGCAAGACATGTTCCCTTTTTCATTTTTATACGTGCTGAAAATGCGTTAACACCTGTTAACAAAAATCGGGGGGGGTAATTTTAGTCGGTAATTTTGCTTTTTTAATAAATATACCTACCTTTGCGTACGAAATGCCCCCGTGACATGCCCTTGTATTATAATCATACTCTCCACTTCGGCTATGTTGTCCCTCTAAAATGTAATCTTGCCCTATTACGTTTCCTTAGTAACACACATGTTATTAATTGAATACATTCGTCACATGACTTATTATTGGACAATTAACCTTCTTATAATCTTCTCGCTTTGCATTTTGCTGGCGGGAGTGCTTATACCCCAAATCCTGCTCATCGCATACCGTAAAAATCTATTCGATGAAATTGACGAAAGAAAAATCCATAAAGGAGCTATCCCCCGTTTAGGCGGAATTGCGTTCCAACCGGTGATAATGCTTTCCATCGCATTGGTGCTGGGCGGAAACATCATGCTCGGTTACAGCAACTTCTCAACAGCCCTTGTAACCGACTGCCTGTTGCTGATAGCTACCTTCTGCTCCATATTGATGCTTTACCTTATCGGTATCGCAGATGACCTTATCGGTATCAAATATCGTGCTAAATTCGTGGCGCAGATCATCTGTGCCGTGCTACTTATATGCGGTGGTGTTTGGTTTGACTCATTGGGTGGCATTTTCGGCATCCATGACCTTCATCCGATCATCGGCTACCCCTTCACAGCAGTTATCATCGTGTTCCTAATCAACGCTATAAACCTGATTGACGGCATCGACGGACTTGCGTCAGGACTCAGTTCAATAGCAGTGACAATATATGGCGTATCATTCTGCATATTGGGCGAATACGCTCTCGCAGCCCTGTCGTTCGCAACATTAGGTGTGCTTTGTCCTTTTTTCTATTATAATGTATTTGGCAATGTAAAAAAACATAGTAAGATTTTCATGGGCGACACCGGTTCGCTGACCATAGGTCTGATTTTATCTATCCTTGGTATCAAGCTTTTCACAGCCAACCCGGGCGAGCTTTCATTCAACCCCATTGTGCTCGCATTCTCGCCGCTAATTGTTCCTTGTTTTGACGTTGTGAGAGTATATATGCTCCGTATCCGCCAGCATCGCAGCCCGTTCCTACCGGATAAGACACACATCCATCACAAACTTTTGGCAGCCGGCTTAAAACCGCGTCTTGCCATGATAACCATCATATCCGTGTCAGCGGCGTTCACATTGGTAAACCTGTGGCTTTCATCATTTATCAATCTAAACATCGTTGTGATGCTTGACATTGTGATATGGATTTTTGCCAATATGTGGCTCTCACATTTAATCGCAAAACGCAAATTATCATAACAACAGATATAAACCCCATCTTATACACATATATTTGCACCTTTGCCGATATTTCAATGAATAAAATATCGGCAAAAAGTGTTATATTTGCATGGTTATATAATAAATATGATTGATCAGATATTAAACGAAGAGATAACAGAACGTGCCGTATTGGTCGGACTTATCACCGAACAGCAAAACGAAGCTAAAGCTAACGAATACCTTGACGAGTTGGCATTTCTTGCCGACACGGCAGGTGCTGAAACCGTCAAGACATTCCTGCAACGGCTTGACTACCCTAACCCTCGCACTTTCGTAGGTAAAGGCAAGCTCGATGAAATCCGTGAATTCATAGAGGACAACGACATAGGAATGGCTATCTTCGATGACGACCTGACCTCAAAGCAGGTGCTTAACATCGAACGGGAGCTGAAAGTGAAGATTCTCGACCGCACAAGCCTTATCCTTGACATATTTGCCAAACGGGCACGTACCGCAAATGCTAAAACTCAGGTGGAATTGGCTCAATACCAATACCTGCTCCCACGACTCACCCGAATGTGGACTCACCTCGAACGTCAGCGAGGCGGTATCGGTATGCGTGGACCCGGTGAGACACAGATCGAAACCGACCGCCGTATAATACTTGATAAGATAGCCCGTCTGAAAGAGGAGTTGCGCTCTATCGACAAACAGAAAGCCGTGCAGCGCAAAAATCGTGGCAAGCTGACACGTGTGGCACTTGTAGGTTACACCAACGCCGGCAAATCCACTCTGATGAACCTTCTCAGCAAAAGCGATGTGTTTGCCGAAAACAAACTTTTCGCCACTCTTGACACCACTGTCCGTAAAGTAATCATTGACAATCTTCCATTTTTGCTTACCGACACCGTAGGTTTCATCAGAAAACTCCCGACTCACCTTGTTGACTCGTTTAAATCGACCCTCGACGAGGTGCGTGAGGCTGACCTTCTTGTGCATGTGGTCGATATATCGCATCCCAATTTTGAAGAACAGATCGAGGTAGTTGACAAGACCCTGCGTGAGGTATGCAACGGTGCTGAAAAGCCGATGATTATGGTATTTAACAAAATCGACGCTTTTTCATACACTCCTAAGGATGAGAATGACCTCACACCCCGCACACGTGAAAACATCTCGCTTGAAGAGCTTAAAAAGAGCTGGATGAGCCGTATGCCCCACGACTGTGTGTTTATCTCTGCAAAGAACGGCACCAACATTGACGAGCTAAAACAGATGCTTTATGAACGTGCAAAGGAAATCCACCTGACACGCTTCCCGTACAACGACTTCCTCTTCCAGAAATATGACGAGGAGGACTCTGCCGAGATAACGGAATAAATATTACTCGAATATATTACCCATTAACAGATAAGCCCTAACAGTCCTGCGACTTTAGGGCTTATCTGTTGAACTGATTTAAACTTTTTATTTTTTAAGATTTGATGCTATTTTCGAGATAAATTATCAGCTCGATGAGGGAGCTTAGCGAGCTAAGTGACCGAAGAGATGCTGATAATTCAGCCGAAAATAGCTTCAAAGATTGAAAACAAGGTAATTTTCAGCCTGAGTTTAACATTTTATAAAAAGTTTAAATCAGTTCATCATATCAAATGCCTTATTTCAATACCATATCTGGCAGTTAATTTGCATATCAGGTAAATTAAAATTCGTCAAACGCAAGCGGAAGCAATGACTTCACGGATTGCAGGATAAAAAATTTCTCCTTACCGCAAAGTATCACCTTTACATCATCCCCGGCAAGCGTCTCATATTCCAACAACGACTGCCGACAAGCCCCGCATGGAGCTATAGGATTATCCACAAACTCCCCATCGGTGCCACGTGCCGCGATAACTATCTCTTTGAATTTGGACTCGGGATATTGCGAATGAGCATAAAAACATGCCGAACGCTCGGCACATGTACCTGATGGATATGCCACATTCTCCTGATTCGAACCGGTGACTATTATTTCACCCTCCAACAGTATCGCCGCCCCGACACAAAAATGGCTGTAAGGAGCATAGCTCCTATGGGTAGCTTCACGAGCCATCCCTACGAGCCTCTTGTCCATTTCCGACAATTCACCGTATGTCGCCACCTTTACAGGCACACTTATTTCAAAATCTTTCATAATATCATATTTTAATTCAGACCCTCACGCACCATTTTATTCGGTAAGTCGATCAAACAGATTACGACACCCTTCCTCAAGGAGATCAAGCACTAATTCAAACCCTTCCGACCCCTCATAGTATGGGTCGGGCACATAGTCCCATCGATTTCCCGGATTGAAAAATGACGCCATCGGCACAATCTTTTTCTCGGCTTCAGGGCTTGGTGCTATACGTTTCAAATTTTTGATATTGTTTGCATCCATACCTATTATGAAGTCAAACTTATCAAAATCCTCGGTCTCGACCTGTCGGCATCTATGCGTCAGCTCCAAACCTCGCTGCCGTGCATGTACTCTCATTCTTGTGTCAGGCAGCTCACCTATATGGTAACGACCTGTACCGGCAGAGTCAATAATCCATTCATCTTCCTGCCCCTCTTTAGCCACAATATCCTTAAGCACACCCTCAGCCGCCGGAGACCTGCATATATTCCCCAGACACACAAACAACACCTTATGTTTCTTATGCTTCATAACTTCTTGCCGTCAATTAAATTTTTTCTTATTAGCGATTCTATATCCTCAGACGATACATCATATATTGGTTCAAGATCTTTGAAGGCTCTATCCAAAGAGAATCGTTCTCCATTCGTCAACATTGAAAGTAAATTTTTAGTCTTCAATCTATGCCTTGAATATGACAATGCCAAATCTATCATTTCATTTATATCATACCCATTTATCAATAAGGCATAAATGTCATAGTAATCCCTAAATTTACTCCTGCGCAACATCACCTCCATTTTCATTGCACCAATTGACATTGGGTCTGCCACATTAAGATTATTGGATATATTTATCAATTCTTTAACAGGGCAATAATTAGGAGAAGAGTAAAACGAAACTTTCACTCCGCCTACTAAAAATTCCACATGGTCGATATCATATATATCTCGATTTTGGACCTCACCTATTGTTGATAACTCTTTTTCTATTTTAGCCCATTCAACCTCAGGTTTCTCTTTAGCACTTTTCCTCCATTTCATGAAATCAAGATCCTCGCTTAGCCTCGCCCCTATTTGTAAGGACAAAGCAGTACCGCCAACCAAAGTATAAGGCTTTATTGACTCCATTTTTGATATACCATCAAAAATATTGGCTGTTTTTTCAGCTAATCCTTTCATGTGAAATTCCTGTTAAAATGTCTGGTAGCCATTGCTCTAACATACGAGGATGGTTTCTTAGCATTAAAATAATACCATGCGAATAGCCTGTTTAACGCAAAGATATACTCTCCCTCAGGCACAAGCCTGTCAAGCCATACTCTCTTTATCATGGAGTATGGGAAAAGCTTAAACAATAGATTTATTTCATCTATGTCAAGATGGCGCATAGTCTTCTCTATTAGTGTGGCATCATCGACATCTTCGGCTGACACCTCACTATATGACCAAAAGCAATTCTCATCTTTAAGCTTTTGAAGCAAATAGGATTTTATATCTTTTTCATCCATCATAGTATGTTTATAACGCAAAAATAATGATTTTGGCTTTATAAAACAAAAGTCAGCTCCACGAATATGTTCATGAAGCTGACTTATAGCAATATCAGTTATTATTACTGTTCCAGATCTTTGGGTACTGCCACGATACGAAGTTTGACTGAGTTGATGAAGTCAAGGATGTTCTGGCGTTCGGGAGTCGGCTCGACATCCGCTTCGATTCGGCGCATGGCATTAAACACCGAAGTACCGGTCTGATATACGTGACGGTAACATTTGGCAATGTCATCGATTCTCTCCTCGCTCATACCCTGCTTGCGGAGAATCATAGCATTCACACCGAAATAGGAAGTAGGATTGTGCGCCATGATGCAATAAGGAGGAACATTACCGGTGATACGGCAACCGCCCTTTATGAGAACCCAGTCGCCCACACGGCTATTCTCGTGAACGACAACACTCGATGAGAGAATGGTACATTCACCTATCTCCACGTCGCCGGCTATCGACACATTATTACCAATCACATCTTTACCTTTAAGGTGAGAGTCATGACCAACATGAGAGTTAGCCATAAGGAACGACCCGCTGCCTATCTTGGTTCCACCCTCGGGATTGATGCCTCGGTTGATAATCACGTTTTCACGGATAGTCACATCATCGCCGATATAGCAATATGTGAAACCACCTTTCCAACGGAAGTCCTGAGGATCAGCACCTACAATAGCACCTTGAAAAACCTTGCAATTTTTACCCAAGCGAGTGCCGCGGATAATGCTTGCGAAAGGCATGATCACGCAATTGTCGCCAATCTCGACATCTTTGTCGATATATGCGAACGGATGTATTTTCACATTCTCGCCAATTTTGGCTGAGGGATCGATATGTGCTTTTTCGCTAATCATAATTTTTCATGTGTTAAGATGATCAAATATTTGTCCCATGGAGTGGCTTATCTGCCACCGCCAAGGTTCTGGTAAAGATTGATTACCGCACGGGCTGCCGTAAGGTTTGTAGTGATCTGGGCGGTCTGTGCTGATAAAAGATTCTTCTGGGCGGTCAATACCTCAAGATAAGTGGTTGATCCGTCAAACAGCAACAATTCGTTGGTTATATCGACAGACTTCACAAGATTTTCCACCTGAAGAGTCAGCCATTGCTGCTTCTCAACGCTCTTTTCGTAAGCGGTCAAAGCGTCGCTGACATCAGCAGCCGCGCTCATCAAAGTATACTCGAAATTATTCAGAGCCTGCTGCTGCTGAGCCTTGCTTGCCTCAAGACGGGCTATGTTCTGACCACGGGCAAACAAAGGTGCTGTAAGGCTACCTGCGAGCTGTACGAACCAGTCACCGGGGTTCTGAATAAACGAACCGAGAAGATTGGTGAAACCGCCATTGGCAGTGATATTAAGGCTCGGATAGAATGCCGCACGGGCAGAAGCTGTGGTGTAATAAGCCACTGCAAGTCCCATCTCAGCCGCACGCACGTCGGGACGGGCTGCAAGCTCAGCCATCGGGATAGCGGTGCGTCTCATTTCGGGCACATTGAGCGATGCTTCAGGTGAGATAGTCCACTTCTGAGGCATCACGTTAAGAAGGAGCGAGAGGGTATTGTTTGCCTCGTGAAGCGACAATTCTATGTCGGTGATGGCAGCTTCGATACTGTAATACTGAGCAAGGCTCTGTACTACCGCATCCTCACGGAGACGTCCAGCCTCCTTAAGGTTCTTCATCACATTGACACTCTCTTTCCACAAAGTGGCAGTCTCCTGCGAGAGTTTCAACTGGCTCTCAAGAGCGGCGATTGAGTAATAGCATTGAGCCACGCCGGCGATAATCTGTGAACGCACAGCCTGCTCGTAGGCACGGGTCTGCATCTCAGCCATCTGCGCGCCACGCTTTGAATTAAGTATCTTGCCAAAGACATCGATCTCCCAATTTACAGCAAGCGGCAACTGGTAAGTCCAGTTCATGTCATTTCCGGCATACGATGCGCCTGCGCCGTTAGGCTGGAAGGTCACTGAAGGGAGATAGCTCAGTTTCGCACCTTTGAGCTGCGCATGGGCTATATCCACATTGAGTTTTGCGTTACGGAGATCCTTGTTATTGGCAAGTGCCTGATTGATAAGATCGGCAAGCATCGGGTCGGTAAACACCTTTTCCCATGCGAGGTTACCGAAGCTTCCGGCATCCTCCTCCTGTTTCAAAGCCTCGGCATACTCGCTCACCAGACGGCTGTTGATCTTCTCAGGATCGTATTTCTGATATATTCCGCAGCCGGTGAGCGCCGAAGCGCTCACTGCCACTGCGAGAATCAATGATATATTCTTGATTTTCATTTCAGTTCGTGATATATTGGGTTATTGTACAGGTGTATACTGCTCGATTTCGTTCTCGATACCCTCGTTGTCGGTATCTTCCCACTTGAGCGGAGTAAACTTCTCCTGAATCTTCTGGAAGATTACGAAGAGTGCCGGCACGATGAGCACCTGAAGAATCATACCGATAAGCATACCGCCGATTGAACCGGCACCGAGTGCGCGGTTACCGTTGGCACCTGCACCTGTCGCAAACATCATAGGCAACAGACCGATGATCATTGCCAACGAGGTCATAAGGATGGGTCGCAGACGTGCGGTGGCACCCTGAATAGCGGCGTTGACGATCGACATACCTGTGCGGCGACGTTCAACTGCGAATTCCACAATAAGGATGGCATTCTTCGCGAGAAGACCGATAAGCATGATAAGCGCAATCTGCAGGTAGATGTTGTTGGAGATTCCGAATATCTGAGCGAAGATGAATGTACCCATCAAACCGAACGGAATTGAGAAGATAACCGCCCACGGAAGGATGTAGCTCTCATACTGCGCTGACAGAAGGAGGTAAACGAAGAGCAGACAGAGACCGAAGATGACAGCGGTGGTGCTGCCTGCGCCCGAGCTTGCCTCTTCACGTGTCATACCTGAGTATTCATAACCGTAACCCGGAGGAAGTGTCTCGTTAGCCACTCGTTCGATGGCTGCAAGACAGTCACCGGAGGTGTAGCCCGGAGCCGGCTGACCGGTCACTGAAATTGACTGGAACATGTTGAAGCGGTTGAGCAAGTCAGGACCGTAAACCTTGGTCAGAGTCACGAAGTTTGACACCGAAGCCATCTCCTTGCCGTTGCGGACCTTGATAGCCGAAAGTGTCTCGGGACTTACACGTGCCTCGGGGCTTGCCTGCATCATCACACGGTAGATCTTACCGAAACGGTTGAAGTTCGACACATACATACCGCCGTAGTAACCCTGAAGGGTGGTAAGAATATCCTTTGGTGAAATACCTGCCTGTTTTGCCTTTGCGGCGTCGATATCTATAAGATACTGCGGGAAGGTCGGGTTAAAGGTGGTATAAGCCGCCTGTACCTCCGGCTGCTGGTTGAGCTGACCGAGGAAGCCTTGAACCACTGCGAAGAATGCGTTGACATCACCACCGGTACGGTCCTGCATCTTGATTTCAAAACCGTTGGTAAGTGAGTAACCTGTGATCATAGGGGGTGCGAATATCATCACACGTCCATCCTTGATGACCGAGGTCATTGCATAAAGCTTGCCGAGGATAGCCGCTGAAGTCTGGTCGGCGCGCTTACGGTCCTCCCAGTTCTTAAGCTTGAGGATGAATGTACCGTAAGTGGCACCCTGACCTGCCATGAAGCTATAGCCAAGAATCTTTTGGCGGTACTCGATTTCAGGAACCTGAGCGAGGATATTGTCAAGGTCATCGAGCACCTTCTCTGTGCGTTCCTGTGATGTGCCCGGAGGCATATCGACCATACAGAACAATACGCCGGTATCTTCGTTAGGCACGAGGGTAGATGTCGTAACGTTCATGAGCCATACGAGGATAGCCACAGATGCGGCAACGATAGAGAATGAAGTGATCTTATGGTTGATGAACCATCCCGAGAACTTGTTGTAAGCCTTAAGGATTCGTCCGAAACCTATTTCAAAACCTTTGTGGAAACGCTTTCCGAATATACCGAGTATGGTGATGATAGCGCAGACAGAGGCGATGATAAGCTGCAAGGGATGTTCGAGGTTATACCATCCAAGCACCATGAAAGTAATGGTGGCTGCGAGGAATGCGAAAGTAATCAACGGGGGAAGGTCGAGAGTGAAGCGGCGCTTGGCATTTGCCTTAACAGCGTCGGCTGCGGCTCCGTATGCCTTACCCATGCGCTCCTTAAGCGAGTCATGGTTGTCATGACCTTTCAGGAACACGGCACAAAGCGCAGGCGACAGGGTCAATGCATTAAGCGCCGACAGACCGATGGCGATTGCCATGGTAAGACCGAACTGGCGGTAGAACACACCGGTAGTGCCCGACATGAATGACACAGGGATAAACACGAGCATCATGACAAGTGTGATTGAGATAATCGCACCGCCGATCTCGCCCATCGCGTCGATTGACGCCTTACGGGCGCTCTTGTATCCCACGTCGAGCTTGGCATGGACCGCCTCGACGACGACTATCGCGTCATCGACCACAATCGCAATCGCAAGCACAAGTGCTGAAAGAGTGATAAGGTTGATTGAGAACCCGATAAGGTTCATGAAGAAGAATGTACCCACAAGTGCCACAGGGATGGCGATGGCGGGAATGATGGTAGAACGTATATCCTGAAGGAACACATAAACCACGAAGAACACGAGGATAAACGCCTCGATAAGGGTCTTGATAACCTCGTGGATTGACGCGTTAAGGAAGTCGTTGTTGTTCATCGGGATAGCCAATGCAAGTCCGTCAGGCAACTCTTTCTTCATATTGTCAACCACCTTAAGACAGTCGTTGATAATCTGGGTAGCGTTCGAACCTGCTGTCTGGAACACGATACAGCTGGTAGAGGGATGTCCGTTGAGTGAGTTCGCAAAGCCGTAGGTCACACGTCCGAGTTCCACCTTGGCTACATCGCCGAGACGAAGCACCTCGCCGGTAGGCTTGGCTGCCACTACGATATTCTCAAACTGCTCGGGAGTGGTAAGACGGCCTCTATACCTCATGGTGTACTGGAAGCTCTGGTCACCCTGCTCGCCAAACGCACCGGGCGCAGCCTCGATGTTCTGCTCGGCAAGTGCGTATGAGATGTCGGTAGGCACAAGTCCGTACTGCGCCATCACCTCAGGCTTCAACCACACACGCATTGAGTAGTCGGCACCGAAACTCATGACGTCACCCACACCTGACACACGCTGCAACTGCGGGATCATGTTGATCTTGGCATAGTTGTCGATAAACTCCGAGTCATATCTATTGTCGCCGGTGTCATAAAGAGCAACCATGAGAAGCATTGAGGTCTGACGTTTCTGCGTCAACACACCCACTTGGGTTACCTCGGCAGGAAGAAGGTTCTGAGCCTTTGCCACACGGTTCTGCACGTCAACGGCAGCCATGTCCGGGTCAAAACCCTGTTCGAAATACACTGTGATGTCGGCTGAGCCGGTATTGGTGGCGGTTGACTCCATGTAAGTCATACCTTCCGCACCGTTGATCGACTCCTCAAGAGGAGCTATCACGGAGTTAAGCACCGCTTGGGCGTTCGCACCCATATACGTGGTCGATACATGGATGGTAGGAGGTGCGATGTCGGGGAACTGGGTTACGGGGAGTGAGAAAAGTCCGATAAGACCCAGCAACACGATGAAAATTGAAATCACCGTTGACAGCACCGGCCTATTGATAAAAGTATCTAATTTCATCTTTTTTGCATTACTGTTTTGTTACTTCTGAATAGTGACTTGTTTGCCTGTCACTTATTTTGCGGCGGGAGCTGCCTGTGCTGCCTGAGGGGCTTGGGGAGCGCCTGCTTCTTTGGGTGCAACCGGGCTGATGGTCATACCGTCCTGAAGCTTGGTGCCTACACCTTCCACTGCTATGCGGTCGCCGGCTTTCAAACCTGCGGTTACCACAAATGATTTGCCATCGTTGATGGGGTCGATCTCAACGGGGGTTGAAACCACCTTGTTGGAATCGTTAACCACATATACGAAACGACGGTCCTGAAGCTCAAATGTAGACTTCTGAGGTATCATGATAGCGTTTTCCTTAACGTTTGGCATGATCACCTGACCTGTACCGCCGCTGCGGAGCACTCCGTTAGGGTTGTTAAACAATGCGCGTACGCTTGAAGCGCCGGTATTGTTGTCGATCACACCCGAAACAGTTGCCACCTTACCGGTGAGCGGATACATGGTGCCGTCGTTAAGACGAAGCTTCACCTCGGGCATATCCTTGATAGCTGCGTCGATTGAGCGGCTACCCTCGCCTACGAGGTTGAGAAGATCCTTTTCGGTGAGCGAGAAGTAAGCATACACTTGTGAATTGTCGCTCACTGTGGTAAGCGGCTGAGCTGAAGAGGGTGATGCAAGCGAACCCTCACGGTTGGGGATAGTGCCGACCACGCCGTCGCTGGGCGAAGTCACCACGGTATATGCCAGATTCTTCTGGGCGGTAACAAGAGCAGCCTTGGCATTGGCGAGCTGAGCCTTTGCCTGCTGAAGGCTGTTGAGAGCCATCTGGTACTCGTAGTCCGAGATAATATTCTTGTCTAGAAGTGCCTTTTTGTTGTCCACAGTCATCTGTGAAGTGTTCACAGCGGTCTGTGCCGAGTTGACTGCCGCACGAGCCTGATCAACGGCAGCGTTAAACTGCACCTGATCCAATGTGAAAAGCACCTGACCTTTGCGCACGCGCTGACCTTCGTCAACATGCACCTTGGTGATAAATCCTGTCACCTGAGGACGGATGTCAATGTCTGTCTTACCCTTGATTGTGGCAGGGAAAGTAGTCTGCAGATCAGCTGCTTGCGGTGCAAGAGTGATAGTTGCGATTTCGGGAGCGGTTAATTGACGCTGCTGCTGGTCACCTTTTGAACACGAAGGCAGCACCATCGCTGATGCGAGCATAATGGAAATGCCGGCTGTCGATAACGCTTTGACTTTCATTTCTTTTCTTTTTTCTTTTCTATTATACCTAATTTTTGTTATTTATCGCAATTGGATTATTATTCTTTTTGAGTAGCTTGATAATCTCTGAATTCAATTTCAGCTTGAACTGATTTAAACCTTTTATTTTGTAAGATTTACAACCCTCAAAAGCACCCGTCGCCGGATGCTTAATAAAAATTTATGCAAAGTTACCAAATGATTTTAACAATTATGGAACTTTGGAGCAATAAAAAATGTAAAATTAGCTAAATCACCCTCTTTATTTCCCTTTTCGACCAATCAAAATTCCGAACCAATCTGACAAATCAGACTTATCCGATTCGTCCGATCTGTCCGATAGGTCCGATTCGTCTGATTAGTCCGATTAGTCGGATCCCTCCGATTATTTCATCGACTGCATCTCCACCAGTCGGGTATAATACCCGTTAAGTGCCAGCAGGTCATCATGAGTGCCCTGCTCCACTATCTTACCCTCATGGAGCACGCATATCTGCGATGCGTTCTTGATGGTAGACAGGCGGTGGGCTATCACCAGCGTTGTACGATTCTTCATCAGCCGCTCCAACGCCTCTTGCACAAGCTTCTCGCTCTCGCTGTCGAGAGCCGAGGTCGCCTCGTCAAGTATAAGTATCGGCGGATTCTTAAGTATGGCGCGGGCTATCGAAAGTCGCTGACGCTGACCGCCTGACAGACGGCAGCCGCGGTCACCGATATTGGTGTCATAGCCATGCTCCGTAGCCATGATAAACTCATGCGCATTGGCAATTTTAGCCGCCTCAATCACCTGCTCCTTGGTGGCATTCTTAACACCGAATGCTATGTTATTGAATATCGTGTCGTTAAATAGTATCGCCTCCTGATTCACATTACCCATCAGTCCGCGCAATTCATGCACCTTCAGGTCACGTATATCCTTCCCGTCAACGGTTATCGAGCCTTGCTGCACGTCATAGAAGCGTGGCAGCAAGTCGGCAAGCGTCGATTTTCCACTACCGCTCTGCCCCACCAAAGCCACTGTCTCACCGGCTTTTATGTCAAGGTCGATGCCGTCAACCACAGGCACATCCGTGTCATAGCCGAAAGTCACACCGTTGTACTTCACATTACCCTTGAAATCCGACAATTCCTGCGGATGCTCCGGGTCACGTATGGGATTCGTAGCGTCAAGTATCGCATCTACACGCACCATTGAAGCCAAACCTTTTTGTATGCTGTACATAGCCTTCGAAAGGTCCTTTGCAGGGTTGATGATACTGTAAAATATCACCATATAATATATGAACGAAGCTGCGTTCATCGACGACGTGCCGGAAAGTATCAGAGTGCCGCCGAAACAAAGCACTATGGCTATGGTGATGGTGCCGAGAAGCTCGCTCATAGGGTGAGCCAACGACTGGCGCCGCTGCACAGAATTTGTAATCTTGTAATACCTCTGATTACCCTCATGGAAACGGTATTTTACCTTATCCTCGGCATTGAAAGCCTTGATGATGCGCAGACCTCCGAGAGTCTCCTCGATATTGCTCATCAGCACGCCCCATTGCTGCTGACCCTGCAACGACTTGCGCTTCAAACGTTTGCCCACCTTACCCATAACCACCCCGGCTATCGGAAGCAACACAAGCACAAACAGCGTGAGCTGCCATGATATCATGATCATCATCGACAGACACACGATTATCATCACCGGATTCTTGAACATCATGTCGAGCGACGACATGATAGAGTTCTCTATCTCAGCCACGTCGCCCGTCATCCTCGCCATCACGTCACCTTTGCGCTCGGTGGTGAAATATGAAATCGGGAGTGTCACTATCTTGTCATACACATAGTTGCGTATATCCCTGACTATACCCGAACGCATCGGTATCACGAAATATGAGCTGAGATATGTAGCTCCGGTCTTTAATGCCGTCATTATCACAAGCATCCCCGCAAGCGCGGCGAGAGTCCCCACAGGTCCCCATTTCACGATGCACTCTTGCGTCACCCAGTAGAAATTGTTCATCAACACATCCTTGAACGATGCGCTGCCCACCGGCATATATGTGTACACAGCCTCCTTGACCTTGAAAAGCATCTCAAGGATAGGGATGATAAGCGCAAACGAGAATAGGGTCAGGAAAGCCGCAAGGAAATTGAAGATTATATTAAGTATCAGGTATTTCTTGTATGGGGGTACAAACCTGAGTAGCAAATGCCAGAAGTCTTTCATTTAGTTAGAAGTCTATTTGATGTACTGTTTTAAACCGGTCGTTATATGAACAAATCAAGCCTGCGCCGACATGGGTATGTATACACGTGTCAGAGCAGGCAGGGATTATATTTTCTTCTTATCCCGACTCAAAAGTCAGGCTTCTTAGCGGGGAGCTTCGCCACTGTTATCAGCGGGAGCATCTGCGGCAGGTGCTTCAGATGCGGGAGCCTGCTCGGCAGCAGCGGGTGCGGGAGCAGCGGGCGCGGGAGTGTTGAAGTCACCGGGAACAGTCTGTTCGGTAGCGGCGGGTGCGTTTACTCGTGAAGAGTTGGCATTGATAGCTTTCGGCATACAGAATGTGGAAAGTATGGCGAGCAAGCAGATAGCACCGGCAAGAGCCCATGTGAGCTTTTCGATGAAACTGTTGGTGCGGCGAACACCCATAATCTGATTAGAACCGGCAAATGATGATGAAAGGCCTCCGCCTTTGGATTTCTGAACAAGCACCACGCAAATCAAGAGCACTGCGCAGATGAGTGTCAGGATTATCAATACAACGTACATAATTTATTGAAAATGTTTATTTTGTTTATTTACTATACTTGCTGTTTAGCATCAATTTACGCAAAAACCGCAATTGGTCTGCAAAGTAAACACTTTTTTTTGGATTATTCAAACTCAAACTGTGAATAATTTCAAATGCTTTGTCGTAACGATGCTGTTTTATGTATATTTTTGCGAGACTTTCACGCAGCGAGGAGTCATCCTGACGCTCCGTCACCTCTTTCGGATGGTCTTCGGGCGACATCTCGGTGGGCGGCTCGGGACGCTTGACCTCTACTTTCGGAAGCTCATCCTCCTGACTTTCCGCATCGGCAAGTTCAGGCAGGCGGTGCTGCCCCTCAGTCTTTGATTTGAGGATAAATGCGTTGATAAGGGCATCCTGCGAATTGTCCGTAGGATCCACTTCCGGCGGTAGGCTCTCCTCTTCCTCCTTGGCAAGCATGGTGGAGTAGTCGGGAGTGGGATTGAATATCAGGCGTTCCAGCAGTTTGTCCTCCTGCGGTGTGGAGTGCCCGTATGTCTCAAGGAATGTCGCTATTGCGTCATCGGTCGTGACCTCCTTGGGCGTTTCATCGGGATAGAAGTGAAACCATGAGTCCCTGTCACGGTCGGTAAGCATGAAAAGCGCTTCTGCGTCAGGTGCGTTAAGGGCTATCCGTTCCATCATCGAGCTCCTCACGCCGGGGTCGAGGGCATTTCCACCTCGGCGGAGCAACGCTACCGCCGGAAGAGTGAAAAACGGATATGTGTCACAGATACGACACACCATATCGGCATCCACCGGAGCCGACGGGTCGCGAAGCATATCTATGAATTTTTGCAAATCCTCTTTCATGGCACATTCTTTATTCCGTCCGCCCCCTCGGTTACCAGTCGCCGAGCGTGGCGTTGAATATCAAGTTCACAAGCTCCTCTGAGATCTCCTGACACAGCTGGTCCTGCACATCTGTGAGCATCTCACTGCTGTCGAAGTCTCGGTAGGCGCTGAATGTCTGGTCTATATCCTTATCCTCTTTTTTGTTGTCGGTATATCTCACACGCACCTGTATGGTCAGACGGGTTTTGGATGCGTATGCGTTCTCAGTCACCGCCTGAGGCGAAAGGCTGTAGCCGGTGATTTCACCCTCCATCTGTATGTCGGCAGCGCCGTCAACGGTGCTCAGTCGGGTGTTACGTGATATATAGTCAAGCAGCTCATTTTCAAATGTCTGCTGCAAGGGAGGATACACCAATGAGGCACGTATCGGGAATTGCGACACGTAGATGGTCTTGTACACCGAATAGTCTATCGCTGTACCGTTAAGCGTGAAGGTCGGCACACATCCGCCAAGCGGAATCGCCACCAGCGCCATAAGCGCAAAGCGCAGGATAAAATATAGATTAAATGATTTCATCACTACAAAGTTACAACTTTCTTGATTAACTGCCAAAAATTGTATAACTTTGCATCTCATTATCACAAATATATGATACCCTCACCATATCGACGCGGTGCCGACGACGGTTTTATATTCGGAATATACCTCTCGGCTATGTTTCTCGCATCACTTCTCACCACCCGCATACCGGAATTATCGTTCGTCACAATCGTAATGGCGGCGTGTGTCCCTGTGGTGATTTTCTTATTCATGCGACGGTTCAACGCCGCCCTTAAGGAATTTGCCACTTTCCCCATGCTGTGGATGCAGGGTGTGGTGATTTTCGTCTGCGGCATCCTTATCTCAGGCGCTTTTCTGGTGATATATCTCAAATGGATAGAACCCGACTATGTGATTAGCCAGCTACGCACACTCGCCGAGACAGGGGCGCAATCGGGCAACCCGACACTGGAGGAATTTGCCGATTTAGCCGACAAGATGATAGAAGCCAACTTCATCCCCTCGCCCATAGCCATAGTCACCGAGCTGATCATGGCGGCGATAGTCAGCGGCTCGATTCTATCCATGATCCTGAGCGCATATTTCACCATCCGACGCCGCGCCGCGCTTAAAAGATTTCTCGATAAATAAAAACGATTCATCAATATATTACACGACCTGACAAAATGGACATTTCAGTCGTAATCCCATTATACAATGAAGCTGAGTCGCTTCCCGAACTCGCCGCATGGATTGACCGTGTGATGAAGGAGCATGACTTCTCTTACGAAGCCATATTCGTTGACGACGGTTCCACCGATAATTCATGGGAAGTGATTCACAAGCTCCATAAGCAGTATCCGGCGATGCGAGGCATCTCATTCCGCCGCAACTACGGCAAGTCACCGGCGCTCAACACCGGCTTCAAAGCCGCTACCGGCGATGTGGTCATCACCATGGACGCTGACCTGCAGGACTCCCCAGACGAGATACCCGAACTATACAGAATGATAATGCGCGACGGCTACGACCTCGTGTCAGGCTGGAAGCGCAAACGCTATGACCCGCTGTCGAAGACAATCCCGACCAAGCTTTTCAACGCCACCGCACGCAAGGTCAGCGGCATCAAGAATCTGCATGACTTCAACTGCGGACTGAAGGCTTACCGCCTTGACGTGGTTAAGCATATCGAAGTATACGGCGACATGCACCGCTACATACCCTACCTCGCCAAAAATGCCGGATTTACCCGCATCGGCGAGAAGGAGGTGCATCATCAGGCTCGCAAATATGGCACTACGAAATTCGGTCTCGACCGTTTCGTCAACGGCTATCTTGACCTTGCCACACTCTGGTTCACAGGAAAATTCGGGGCAAAACCGATGCACTTTTTCGGTCTGTTAGGCTCGTTGATGTTCATCATCGGCTTCATCGCTGTGATGGTGGTAGGTTTCGGCAAACTGTACCACATGTATAACGGAGACCCATATATCCTCGTGACCGACTCCCCTTACTTCTTCCTCGCCCTCACCACAATGGTGCTCGGCACTATGCTCTTCCTCACCGGTTTCATCGGTGAGCTGATAGTGCGCAATTCACCCTCACGAAATCATTACGAAATCAAAGAGACTATCTCTGATAACGAATAAACTATTTAGACAGCTGTTTAAAATGCAATCAAACGCTTATCCTCAACTATACGAACTCTCCCGCGATCGTTTTTCATGCCGTGCTTACTCATCCCGTCCCGTTGACCGTGACACACTTCTCGCAGTGATGGATGTGGCGCGTCTCGCACCCTCCGCCTGCAACAAGCAGCCTTGGATGTTCCTCATCGCCGACAGCGACGAGCTGCGCAACGCCATATTCGAAAGCTACGACCGTGAGTGGATAAGAACCGCCCCGGAATTCATCATCGCCTGCGGTCTCCACACTCAGGCATGGCACAGAAGTTTCGACGGAAAGGATCATACCGATGTTGACCTCTCTATCGCCATCGAGCATATATGCCTTGCAGCCACAGCGATGGAGCTTGCCACATGCTGGGTGTGCAACTTTGACCCCAAGGTGATTTCCAAGGCATTCAATCTCCCGGCTGATGTCGAGCCTATAGCCATCATACCTATCGGTTATCCTGCCGAGGGGCTGGAAATACCTGCGAAGAAGCGTAAATCGCTTGACGAAATTGTGAAATGGGGTAAATTTTAACGCCCCGGCAAACCCATCAGCTCTAATATCTGTTAAAAAAGTATAAGCGGTTTAACAGCCGCTATATATAAGGCTATAAAATATACACTGATTTTGAATTTGAAGAGATATTTATTTTATATCATCTGTGTGGTGACGGCGTTGCATCTGATGGTAAGCTGCAGCGCTACCGGTTGCACCGACAATCAGAACTCCCTGCCGCTCGCAGGATTCTACTCCATGTCTACCGGAGAAAAAATCACACCTGACTCCATTGCCGTGGAGGGTGTCGGGGCTCCAAACGATTCCCTGCTTCTTTCGCCCGGCGCCCGTGTGTCGCAGCTCTACCTTCCGTTCAGGAGCACCAAACCTACGACATCGTTCTGCTTCCAGTACAGGCAAAAGAGTCTCAACTTCCCGGAAATTTACGATACCATCACATTCGACTATGATGCGATACCCTACTTCGCTTCGGAAGAGTGCGGTGCGATGTATCATTATAAGGTGACTCGGTTTGACTATACCCGCCACATCATTGACTCTGTGGCTATGACCGACTCGCTGATCACCAACATCGACCGGGAGACCATTCAGATATTCTTCAGAACTGCCACTAACGACCCGGACGAGGGACAAAATCCCGATGAAGGTACCGGAAGAAATTTATCGGACATCACGGATTAACAGCTCGGCAAATGAAACAGTTTATTCATCACGGAGCACTTAGGTTGCTCCCCATAATAGCCCTGATGCTTGCGGTTGCGCTCGACCTCTCAGCGCAACGCCGTGTGACTCCTGTGGTACCACTCGATCCGGGCACTACTCCGAAAAAAGAGAAAAAGGAGGAATTTGACCGTTCACGCCTTGTCGAAAAAAGCGATGCCAACGGCAACATCATCCTCGTGGATACCGTCAGCGGTAGCGAGTATGTGGATTCCACTCTGCTGAAGGCTCCCCCGAAGATGGAATATCCCCTGCTCCATGAGGCTATAGTGGGATTCAATTTCTGGGATGTCGCCATGCGTGCCTTCGGGCAGAAATACGGACTCGGCGATTTTTGGGGCGAAGTGAGCCTGCACAACCGCTATTTCCCATATTTCGCCCTCGGTCTCGGCAACTGCAATGACACTCCGGCAGGTAAAAATTACACTTTCAAGACCCCGATAGCTCCATATTTCAAAATAGGAGCGTCATATAATTTCCTCTACAACTCCAACCCTGACTACAAACTGCAGATGGGGTTGCGCTACGGCTTCACCACTTATAAATGGAGTTTGGAGGATGTGACTGTAGATGAAGGCTACTGGGGCGACCCGTCACACTTCTCGCTCACTGACCAGAAACATACCGCAGGATACCTCGAAGTGACCTTCGGGCTGAAAGTCAAGATTGTGAAACAATTCTCGCTTGGATGGCATATCGTCTACCACTCCATACTCCACGAGACGACCAATCCGAACGGACAGCCGATGTATCTCCCCGGCTACGGCAAGCGATCCTCTTCCATCACCGGAAATTTCTCGTTGATCTACACTATCCCGATTCATAAAAAAACACCACCTCCACCCGACACCCTTTAATTAAAGGATGTTCTTAAAACCATCTTGATAATATGATAGAACGCATCGTAATCATCGATTCCGTGGATCCGGTAAGCTTCTATGGAGTCAACAATTCTAATATGCATCTCATCCGCAATCTTTTCCCGAAATTGCGCATGGCTGCCCGAGGTTCGGTGATAAAGGTCATAGGTGACGATGCCGAGACTGCGGAATTTGAAAAGAAGATAAAGGAACTCGAAGAGTATTGCATCAAGTACAACAAGCTCACCGAGGATGTCATACTCGACATAGTGAAAGGGAAGTCGCCCACGGAGCCGAAACGTGACGACGTGATAATCTATGGCGTGAACGGGAAGCCTATCGGACCTCGCAACACTAATCAGTCGCTGCTTGTCAAGGCGTTCAACGAGAATGACCTCACATTCGCCCTCGGTCCCGCAGGTACCGGTAAGACCTACGTGGCAATCGCCATGGCAGTGAAGGCTCTTAAGAACCGTGAGGTTCGTAAGATCATACTTTCACGCCCGGCTGTGGAGGCCGGCGAAAAGCTCGGCTTCCTCCCCGGCGATATGAAGGACAAGATCGACCCGTATCTTCAGCCGCTCTATGACGCATTGGAGGATATGATTCCACCCGTCAAGCTCAAAGAATACATGGAGACTAATGTGATACAGATAGCTCCGCTCGCATTCATGCGAGGACGCACCCTCAACGATGCGGTCATTGTGCTTGACGAGGCGCAGAACACTACCGTGCATCAGATCAAGATGTTCCTTACCCGACTTGGCATGAACGCCAAGATGATAATCACCGGCGATGCCACGCAGATCGACCTCCCACGCTCTGTAACATCAGGACTCATACAGGCATTGCGTGTGCTCAAGGATGTGCCGGGTATCGGGAAAGTGGAATTTGGCAAAAAAGATATTGTCCGCCACGCCCTCGTCCAGCGCATAGTCGAAGCCTACGAAAAATTCGACACCGCCGAAAAAGAAAAACAACCAGAAGAATAGCGGCTCTGTCGCAGTTCCTACTCAATTGGAAGAATCATATCCTCCGTGACGAGTTCCGTCACGTTGACAGGAGGTAGGATAATCCCATTGAATTGGGAACCTTCCGTCTTACAATGCAGGATTCCTCTTGCAGTGCCGACTGTCTGCACGGCAAAATGCTCCAACATGACTTTGGGGATCACAAGTTTTGAACCGTCGATGGCGGCGAGCCAGTCCTCTTCATGGATTTCAAACTCACAAGTTAATTCCAGCATTAATATCCTTTCGGACTCTTCGCCAAAGACAAATGACATACTTGTCGCTATCCGTCGAACATCCATCGAATACTTCAACGATAGCGTCACATTCACCTCTAAGGAGCCATTAGGTACTATATCGGTCAATATTGCGAACTGGTCAATATTGATACGTGCCATTCTAAACCTCATCATTACGCAGTCTTTTTAACGTCATTATTGCCGTCTTCAATCAAGAACATTGAAGTGTCAAATGAGACAGTGTTTGATTTCTTCATTCCTGAAGGAATGTATGGAATAGTGGTAACACACTTGGAAGAATTTGGCGTGAAAGTCACGCTGCAACTTGAAATCTTGTCAGATTCTACAACCTCGGACACAGGGCGAAATTCTATGGAGGGCACATATCCGAATGACAAAGCGAGCTTTATCAAGCTGGATAGCTTATAATCAAACTCTCCATTTAGGAGTTGTGATACATACCCTTTACTCACACCAAGATGGGCGGCAAGCTGGGTACGGTTCATTCCATTGCGTTCCATAAATGACTGGGCGCAATTAAATAAAGCAAGTTGAACTTTCGCTATCCAATATGCCGGTGATTTCAGGATTCTTTCTCTACTCATTGTTTGATTTGTTTGTTTTAAAATCTTTAAGTGCTTTTTTCAGCCATTTTATATCAGGCTTTTGGTCAGTTTTCATGCCTCCAAGCACTACATAGATATCAGGCTCTTGCTTAACCACATAAACACGTAGGGGTTTCTTCTTGAATTCAAATACATCAGATCGACCAACATCATTTATGTGCTTGAACTTGGTATCGGGATATCGAATCTGTGGACTCATATTATCCATATAACTAATGATGGCATCGAATTTGTCAAGCAACTTCGGATTATCCTTTATGGAATCATAAAATTCCTGTATGTGGCATCTGCCATCGATAGTCAATTTTTTAAAGTGGTATATCCCGTTATTCACAAGTTCATACCGGGTAATTTCCTATTTGGTCATTCATGCCAGAGAGATTAATTCAAGTGCAAAGATAGCATGTTTCAACTTACAAAACAAGGAAACAGGCGGAAAAGTTTAGCTCAAACTAAACTTTTCCGCCTATATGATTGCATACTATGGGATTACTCGGGGCGGTAGATGAGGGTGCAAGAGCGGGAGGGGTTGATGATGCGGGTGGCGGTGGCTGTGAGGCGTTCGGGGGTCATTGCTGCGTATGCGGGGACGATGGAGTTTATATCTTCACCGTGCATTTCGGCGAGGGCAAGGGATTGGGCTCGGGAGAGGTAGTTGACGTTTGAGAATGTGAAGTCGCTGGTGAAGCGGTTTATTGCTCGCTGGGTTTCATAAAGGGAGATTGGAGAGGTAGTTGTGAGGGTGGTGAGTTCGAGGGCTTGGGCGAGGAGCATCTCTTCGGCTTTGCGGATAGTGTCATCCGAGTTGTCGTTGAGCGTTCCCTTAAGCATCAGAAATCCCGGTTCTTCACTTCCGATTATAGATGAATCGGCAGCAGAAAACAGTTCGGAATCCATTACCAACCGGCGATAGAGCCTTGAGGAATGTCCTGAGGCGAGAATGTCGGTGAGAAGATCGCACTCGATATATCCCTTCTCGCCATATCCCGGCATCGGGAAAGCTATAACTATCACGGGGTAAGGCACTTTACCTCTCACTTCAAGACGGCGCGGGGCAGTGATGGGTGGTTCGGGCTTGTAACGTCTTGCAGCTATCTCACGGCTTGGAATATCTCCAAACCATTTATCCACAAGCCTGCGGGCATCGTCGAGGGTTACATTACCGCATATCGACAGCACGGCATTGTTAGGCGCATAGTGGCTATAGAAAAAATCACGTATATCCTGCTCCGTAACCTTCTCTATATGCGAAATCTCCTTGCCGATGGCTGGATAACGGTAGGGATGCGACTTGTAGATGAGCGCACGGAGATAGTGCGACATATCGCCGTAGGGACGGTTAAGATGAGTCTGTTTGAATTCCTCAATCACCACATTACGCTGAATTTCAAGAGCTTTGTCGGAGAACGAGAGCGCAAGCATACGGTCGCTTTCGAGCCATAGAAGCGTCTCAAGATTCTGCATGGGTGCAACGTCATAGAAATTTGTGAAATCGTTAGAGGTCCATGCATTGTTAACCCCTCCGGCACGCTCCATCTCCGCATCGAAATCGGGGATATTAGCCGAGCCGGCAAACATCAGGTGCTCAAAAAGATGGGCAATACCGGTCATTGACGGATCCTCGTCACGGGAACCGACATTATATAATAGATTGACAGCAACCATTGCGGTGGAGGGGTCATAATTATGAATGACTCTCAGACCGTTGTCAAGGGAAAATCGCGAATAGTTAATCATGATAAATCAGCCAGAAATTATACTGAAATTATACCGAAAATGAAAGCGACGCCAAAGTTAGGCATTTTTTGACGGAATATCAACAAAGAGCCTACAGACAGAGCCATAGACAGAGCCGCACAGTGGCAATCATCTTATTGAATAACAACCATACTATAGCAAATAAACGACCATAATATAATAAATATAGGTGTATCGATAGAATTCGATATAAATTAACGTGTTAATCAAATATTTTTTATAAAAATTCTTGGAAATATCAAATTATTCTGTGTATATTTGCACACAAACTTTTCCACATTTCACATTTGCCTTTAAAGAAGGATAGTATTTTTTCGTAACTGCATTCGTGAAAACATATAAAGTATAGAGTACGCTAAAAAATCAATTATATTATTAACCCCCAACAAACAATGAAAACTCTCGTAGAACAAATTGCTTCAAGCTATGAAGCATTCGCAAAGGACGCACAAGCTCAAGTAGAAAACGGTAACAAGGCTGCCGGCGCACGTGCCCGCAAAGCATCTCTCGAACTCGAAAAGCTTCTCAAGCAGTTCCGTAAGGATTCTATTTCCGCCTCTAAATAAGTAACCGATTTGCAATAACCAACGTCGAAACTTATATAAACGCCGTATTCCAAAGCGACTGATGACCGGTCACCGTTGGAATACGGTGTTTTTTATACCCTTCTCAGGAGGGATTATCGCCATCCGCCGATAGACAGCAACCGTTCCAACTCGCCGGGCTTCATGCGATAGGGAGCAGGCGGTGTGCTGCCTGAAAGGTTAACATACAGCGCAATAGCACGTGTCATAAGTATGTCATCGTGACAACCGCGCCGTGCGCCATACGAGCCGTCAGCCCGAAGTTCGTACTGCAGCAGTTCATCACATGCCTCACTGTCACGCTCTACATAACCACCCTCACGCACCAAAGCTATGAGATTGGATATGACAGCAGGTTTCGTGCGGGTATTGGTATGAAATCCGGGGGCAAGACTCTGACCTGCAGAATCCTGCGCCGACCTCTCACGGCGATAAAGATTTGGGTAACTCGTTGAAAGAGTGTCGAGGATGTACGCCCCATGCCCTTCGGAAGAGGTTTCCCACGTATTGCTCTCCACCACAAGAAGAGCATTGTTGTAATATCGCCCCATGGCAGCGGCCTTCCAAGCGAGAAGATCATGGTCGATATGTCCCCGCCATTGCGCCACCACCTCAGGAGGTTCAGACCCGGCACCGCATGAGAGCACAGCTATGACCGAGAAATCAGCCCCTCGTGAACGACCGCCAATGTCAACCGAGGCGATATATCTCTTGTCAGGCTTCGGAAATTCCCATATCTTGGCATAGCCGTCGGGAGAGGGAATGAATCTCGGCGACGACAGGTCAGCCACATCACCTTTGGACGAACCGACCACCTCGCCACACGCAAGCGGTTCACGCACACCTTTGCGCAAACGTTCGACATCGACCGAAGCAAACACATTGGAGCTTGACGAAGTGAAAGCCTCGTCAGCCGTGGTAGGAAATTCAGCCATCATGGAGCGATGGTCGGGAAACTCCTGCCGTTTATTATGATACCAGTTTATAGCTTCCAGCGTGCAGCCATAGGTATACCACAAGTCACGCTCATAGTCATCAAGCGACATCCAAAGCGCAATAGGGTCATCAACCTCCTCGGTGTATATGTCAATCTCATACCACGGCACGAAGAAAGGTATCTTATCGCTCTTGTCGCTCACGGCACGGAGCCATTCACGATGGAAGAAATTACCGACCCCGTTTGCGGTGCTTTCCATCGCGATGAACGACAGCGGTTTGCGGGCTATACCCGAAGCCACGGAACGAAGCAGATCAGCGGGATTGTGAAGCGTGGAATCCTTCCAGAAAGCCACTTCGCTGAGATGAGCGAGCGCACAATCGATGCCACGAGCCGATTCCTGATTCTCGCTTGAGCAGATGGTCACCTTGCATCCTCGCCCGGGGATGAAACGGGTGTTGGTCATCCGCTCAAAAGGACGGAAAGACGGGGGAGTTTCTTCCTCCCAAAACTCTTCGGGATAGCGTTCAAGAATCTTGGTGTACATACCTCTAATCGTCGCCGCGGTGTCCTTCACATGCGCACATATCAGCGAATTCCAGTTACGGCGATGGATAATCTGTATCCAAGCAAAATATACCTGAACGAGGGTGGATCCGCCCCATTGGCGCGCCTTAAGCATGATGAGACGGAGCGGCTGCGAGGCGAGACGCTGCCGTTCAAGCTCAGCCACAAGGCGACGCTGAGGGCGGTTAAGCTTGAAAGGTATATCCTGCCCGGTCAACTTGTCGGTAATCACCACACAGCGGTAAGCCCAGTATTCAAAATCATATTTGAATCTCAGGACAGCCATGTCATGCTCGGAAGTCGCCACAAGATAGCGCGGGTCACGGGTCATAGCCTCAGGGATACGCTTAGGGTCGAGCGGGTCATATTCAGCTGAAAGGCGGATTGCGGCTTTCAGTTCGGTATTCAGAGACACAAGATTCTCCGGGGGAGCTGAGTTGTTCATAGTGATATAAGGTTATAGTTATTTCAAGGGGTGAAAGGTGTTAGAGATGGAGCGGAGAGCGAGATATCTGTACCGGTGAGGGTGACATCTATGGCGTAAAACGGACGTGCCGGCGTGGGGATAGTGGCGACAAGAGGATGGGCGAGCGAGCCTTGAATATCAAGGGTAGCAAGCGGGTGTGACGAAGCATCCCCGAAATCGGCACTCACCACCACTTTTCCTGACGCATTGTCGGCAAAAACCGGCAGGACAAGACGGAGCAATCGCCGTTTCGACGGTTTGACAGGGAGCCTAACCTTATATCTCACCGTGGATTCAGCCGGTGATTCCCATGACAGCTCAACCAGCTCACCATCAGCAGATTTACCAAACAGCCCATAAGGGGATGTGTGGATATGAGCCACGGAAATGTCATCGCGAGTGAACAGCTGCTTGCCATCGGCATTAACCACTTGGATAACCGGGTCGCCATCGGTGACACACCACAATTCGCCGAACGGAGATGACCACCCCACCCTATCAGCGCCCAGCGAGGGTATAAGCGTCCTGACACGGTTACTGTTTATGCGCACAAGGTCACCGGAAGCCATCGCCATCACCCCCTCAGGGGTCAAAGCGACCGCTTCAGCCGACTCAACGCATCGGGAGTCAATACGGGCAGCCGACAGGGAGTCACGGCGGGAGTTGACCGTCACGGCATTTATCCCACCCTCGGTGAAAGCATAGAAATTGGCTCGTGCGAAATCCCATGAGCTTACAGGCAAAGCCGTAGGTGTGAGGGCGTTCACCTTACCGCCGCAGCGGGCAACGGCACACAACCTCATCGGGTCATCAGCCCGTGACACAGCGATAAGGTCGGGATGGCGTATGGTTGGCGGAGAAGCCGCCGGAACTACAAACCCTTCCGTATCGGTGTCGAAAGCCACAGGGAGGCATGACGGAGACAGATAGTAGCTCCACTCGCCGCCCGGAGCTGGGGAAAGCGGCAATTTGACCGAGCGGGCACCCACACGTATCTCCACCTCACAGGCATCACGGTGAGGGTATACTATCAACGGGGAGAAAGAGAGAGGTGGATGGGACAGGATAGACGAGTTTACCACCGACGATCCATCGGAAAAGCGGACAATACTTGCAGCCGGTACAGCACCGGACGTAATATCGATCTTCGCAGCAATCTCCGCAACCGAATAGCCGTCAAAACGCCTTGCCTGAAGATTTCCCCACATTATGACATCGCCCCCTGAGGCGGCACATTCAGCCGAAAAGCCGTGCGGAGGTATGAAGTCGGCAAGGATACGGGAATCCGCCCCGACTTCATGCAGGGAATCGGACAAGAGTTTGCGCAGGTTGCTGATTTCGGTGAGAGTATCGGGTCGTTCCGACTCATAAGGGTGTAACACCTCATCTATACGTGACAGCGCCGAAGCGACACGAGTTTCCAAACGGGAACCCTTCTGAGCCACTAACGGGGAAGGGTCAACACCCGGAAGATTGACCGTCAATGCACCTGACGCAGAGGTGAACATGCCGAACGAATGAGCCGGAGCAACGCCCGGAATATAAGAATGGAACTGAGGTGACACAAAAATCTCAACCGAAGATATGATTTTGTTCCAGCCGTTGACATCCTCCATAGGCGCAAGAGGTGACAGTTCAAGTTTAAAACCCTTAGCGGTCAACACCGTTTCGGATGTACGGTTGAAACTATCCCCTGAAAGTGTAAACACCACCTCGGAAGCTTGCAGCGGTTCATCGGGAGTGATTAGCACCGGCGCAGATGTATAAAGGATATCGCCCAATTTGCCCCTTACCCGATAGCGGGCTATCACCGGCTGGATGTACGCCCGTGCCGTCATAGCCTTATCGGAAAGCGCACAATAAGCTTCACCCATAGCCTTGCCGAGAGTCGAAGCATCAGTCACTGTGAGTTTGCCGGAGCGAGAAGTGTAATCACCTTTAAGTGAGATAGCCGGGATGGCGGAGGAATAGAGGTCGGTATCGACACGTTTTAGGGAATAAGGGACGGGGAAGTCAGAAATATCATCGGCTTTGACCCATTCATATCTCTTGCGAAGAGGTGTAAAGGTATATTTTCTCGGCGCATACCCCTCAGACAGCAGAACAAATATATCGTCGCCCGAAGCCACTATACCCATAGGAGGAACAGGATAGCGATCCAACACGTAGCATGAATCGTTCCACGCCACATGGATAGTGTTATTACTTGAGATGAATTTATAGAGAATCCCGTTTTTCTTTACAAAACTGTTTCCGGGGAGCATCAGACAATCCATCGCATTAAACAGACGGTTATAGCCCGTGTGAACATCACTATAAACTGTAGCATCATAATGAGAGCGTCCCACCTGAAAGAGGACATCGTTAAAATCGTAAGGACGAAGATTACGGCAAATGTGTGTTTCCATATTCATATAGATTTAAATCAGTTCAATAATTATACCGCAAAGTTAATAACGCCAAAAGCCGAAAGAGTGCGAAAAAGTCACTTTGCATGTAAAATTCATATTATTTAAGCAAAAAATGGTAGTTTTCTTAGCAAAATGATTAAAAAACCAAAAAAAATCTATATATTTGCCACAAATATATCACAGTAACAATCTCCGGGTATTAAATCGCGCCCCATCCGGAGCCAAAATTATACTTTCCACAATGGAAAAAATCGACAATTTAGACCGAAAAATTCTCGAAATAGTTATGAGAAACGCGAGGATTGCATCGAAGGATGTCGCACAGGACTGCGGAGTTTCACGTGCGGCTATCCATCAGCGCATCCAACGCATGATTGATCTTAATGTGATCACCGGTTCAGGATATAATGTTGACCCTAAAGTACTCGGCTACCGTACCTGCACATTCATAGGTGTGAACCTCGAACGCGGCGCTATGTATAGGGAGGTTGTACCCGAACTTGAAAAAATTCCGGAAGTGGTGGAGTGTCATTACACTACCGGTCCTTACTCCATGCTTATCAAACTGTTTGCCCGTGACAACGAGCATCTCATGGAGCTGCTTAACGATAAAATACAGATGATACCCGGCGTTACCGGCACGGAAACCCTTATCTCACTTGACCATAGCATCAGTCGAGTGCTTCCAGTAACATACGAAGACAATTAGCAATTTTTTCAATTGACAATTGACAGTTGACAATTGACAATTTTTTCAATTGACAGTTGACAATGGACAATTGAAATTGAGAATGGACATGGAACGAGGGAGAAGGGACTTATCGGCTTGCTGGTTTTATTGGCAAAGAATTGAGGATTGAGAATTGTCAATTGTCCATTGTCAATTGTCCATTGTCAATTGTGGATGGGTTGTAAGTATTAATTATTGTTAAATAATTATGTTCAATTTATATTAATATAATGTATAAGTTGCACATTCACATTATTTTTGCTAAATTTGCAGTCGAAAGTCACGGAGGAGGCCATCAAGCTTCCTCCATTCTTTTTGTCGTAATAAAACCGTCTTGTTAAAACAAAGCGTTAAAAGGTATCGACATTACAAATCAGCAACGACAATAAAATCACTCAATGATAGATAAGCAAATCATAACCAATCTCGTGGAGGAAGCGATAGCCCACACGGATGCCTTTGTGGTGGATATAACCGTATCAGCCGCCAACGACATCGTGGTAGAGCTTGACAGCCTCACGGGTATCGATCTTGACTTCTGCGCCGAGGTAAACCGCAAGCTTAACGAAGCCCTTGACCGCGACGATGAAGATTACAGCCTTGAAGTAGGCTCCGCATCACTGACCGCCCCGTTTAAAGTGAGAGGTCAGTATGAAAAAAATCTCGGCAATGAAGTGGAAGTCCTCACTACTGACGGGAAAAAGCTTAAAGGGACACTGACAGAACTTGGCGACGACACATTCACAGTAGAAGTGGAGCGCAAAGTCAAAGAACCGGGAGCTAAACGCCCCGTAATGGTCAAAGAGCCTATGGTGATACCGTTCGCCGAAGCAAAAAAAGTAAATTACCTCATAGATTTTAAATAAAATAGATTTCAAAAAATAATCTACCCATGGCATTGCCTCCTAAGCGATGCCGTTTTTCTAAAAGAATCCAGATATGGCAAGAAAAGAAGAAGCTCCTAATATGGTGGAGCGTTTTGCTGAGTTTAAAGAGCTTAAGAATATAGACAAGGCAACAATGATCAGCGTGTTAGAGGAATCGTTCCGAAACGTGCTTGCAAAGATGTTTGGCACAGACGAGAACCTTGACGTGATCATGAACCCCGACAAAGGTGACGTGCAGATATTCCAGAACCTTGAAGTGGTTCAGGACGGACAGGTCACCAACCCTAACCTCGAAATAGCGCTCAGTGACGCCCGCGCCGATGATGACCCCGATGTTGAGATAGGCGAGGAACACACCAAGGAAATCTTCTTTGCAGACTTCGGTCGCCGTGCCATCCTTAACCTCCGCCAGACACTCCAGTCAAAGATCCTCGACCTTCAGAAAGAGGCAATCTACTCCAAGTTCAAAGAGATGGAAGGTGAACTCGTGTCAGGCGAAGTATATCAAACATGGTCACGCGAAACCCTCCTGCTCGACGACGAAAAGAACGAGCTGCTTCTCCCGAAGAGCGAATCGATCCCCGGCGACTTCTTCCGCAAGGGTGAGACAGTGCTCGCAGTGATAGCCAACGTTGACAACAAGAACAACAACCCGAAGATCACAGTGTCACGTACGAACGACACATTCCTCCGCCGCCTGTTCGAACGTGAAGTGCCTGAAATCCATGATGGGCTCATCAATATCCGTGCCGTAGCCCGCATCCCGGGCGAACGTGCCAAGATAGCAGTGGAGAGCTTCGATGAACGCATTGACCCGGTAGGCGCATGTGTCGGCGTGAAGGGTTCACGTATCCATGGTATCGTCCGTGAGCTTCGCAACGAGAATATCGATGTGATCAACTACACAGCCAACCCCTCGCTCTTCATACAGCGTGCCCTCAGCCCGGCGAAAATCTCGACCATCCATCTTGACGAGGAGGAGAAGAAAGCCGAGGTATTCCTTCACCCCGAAGAGGTGTCGCTCGCTATCGGTAAGGGTGGCCTCAACATAAAGCTAGCCTCAATGCTCACAGGCTACACCATCGACGTTTACCGTGACACCCCCGAACAGGTTGACGAAGATATCTACTTGGATGAATTCAAGGATGAAATCGACGCATGGGTCATCGACGCCCTCAAGGATATGGGTTGCATCACAGCGAAGAATGTGCTCAACACCCCGCGTCAGGAGCTTATCGACCGCGCCGACCTTGAAGAGGACACAGTGGACAATGTGATCCGCATCCTCAAAGCCGAGTTCGAGGAAGAATAAGACAGGGCTAAACGGCAATTCGGACCGACAGGACGAACCCGACCCGACAGGACGAACCCGACTCAATAATAATTAAGAAAATAACCAAACTCCCTATAATGCCGAGAATAAAAATAAGTCAAGCTGCAAAAGAATTCAACGTGTCGATCTCAACCGTGGTCGAACAGTTGCAAAAGAAGGGTATAACCATTGACGCCACCAGCCCCAACACTCGACTGGATGATGCTTCATACGCCATTTTGGTTGATGCGTTCCAACCCGACAAGGACCGCATAGCGAAGATACGCAATGGCAACAACAAAGGAAAGGGCGAGAATCCCGCACCGGCTCCCGCACCAGCGAAGGAGAAACCGGAAGAGCCCACAGCACACCAGCCAGCCACCACAGGACCTCGTGTGATAGGGCGAATTGAACTCGACAATCATAATAATCCCATAGTACAAAAGCCTAAGGCGGAACAGGAACCTAAAGCCGAAACAAAGCCTCAGGAGAAACCGGCACCCGCTCCCAAACCGACTCCTAAAGCGGAGGAGAAGAGTCAGCCTGCCGAAAAACCTGAAGTGAAAGCTCCGGCTCCCACACCTGCGCCCGCTCAGGAAAAGGCACAGGCACCTGCCGCTGAACCTAAAAAGCAGGAAGCTCCCAAGCAGCCCGCACAGGCTCAGACACCCAAGCAGGAAACTGAACAGCCCAAGCCCAAACAGGAGGCTGCGCCCGCTCCTGCCGCTACCCAGAAGAAAGAAGCGGCAAAACAGGTAAACAACGCAGTGACAAATACAAACGTGAAACAACAGAAACCCGAAACCAAACAGGGGCAACCAGCACAGAAACAGCAGAACCGCCCTGCCGCCCAAAAGCCGGCGGAGAAACCCGTTCAGAAACCCGCTCCCGCTGAGACAGCCAAGGCAGAGGATGAAGTGTTCCGCTATAATAGCGATGCTACAGTTACAGCCCCGAAGGTGGTGGGACGTATTGACCTTTCGGCTCTCAACCAGTCAACCCGTCCGAAGAAAAAGAGCAAGGAGGAACGCCGTAACGAGCGCATAGCTAAGGACCGTGCCGCACAGGCAGCCAACGGTGCCGGAGGTGACCGCAAGAAACGCCGCCGCATAGGGGGTAAGGAAAAGATTGACATCGAAAAGACCCTCAACCAAGGTAATGAAAACCATGGCGGAGGTGGCAATAACGGAGGCGGCAATCGCCGCAGCGAACGTGGCGGCCGCAACAAAGAACGCAACAAACGTCCGCTCCACACCGAGGTTAACGAGGAAGATGTACAGAAACAGGTACGCGAGACCCTTGCACGTCTGACCAGCAAGGACAAAGGTCAGAAGAAGGGCGCTAAATGGCGCAAGGAGAAGCGTGAAGCATTCGCCAGCCGTGCAAATGAAGCTGCAGCCGAAGCAGCAGCTGAAAGCAAGGTACTCAAGCTTACCGAGTTTGTGACTGCCAATGACCTCGCAGTGATGATGGATGTACCCATCAACAATGTCATTGCCACATGTATGAACCTTGGCGTTATGGTGTCGATAAATCAGCGTCTTGACGCCGAAACTATCAATATCGTTGCTGACGAATTCGGATTCAAGACCGAATATGTTTCGGCAGAAGTGGTGGAAGCCATACATCAGGAAGAGGATTCAGATGACGAACTTGTGACACGTCCGCCTATCGTGACTGTGATGGGACACGTTGACCACGGTAAGACATCGCTCCTCGACTACATACGTAACGCAAACGTGATAGCCGGTGAAGCCGGAGGTATCACACAGCACATCGGTGCTTACAATGTGAAGCTCTCGGACGGCCGCCATATCACATTCCTTGACACACCGGGTCACGAAGCATTTACCGCGATGCGTGCCCGTGGAGCCAAGGTGACCGACCTCTGTATCATCATAGTGGCAGCCGACGATAATGTCATGCCGCAGACCGTGGAAGCTATCAACCACGCTTCCGCAGCCGGCGTGCCTATCGTGTTTGCCATCAACAAGATAGATAAACCTGCCGCCAACCCCGACAAGATCAAGGAAGAACTCGCCCAGATGAACTACCTTGTGGAAGAATGGGGCGGTAAATACCAGTCGCAGGACATTTCAGCCAAGAAGGGTATCGGCGTTGACGAGCTTATGGAGAAAGTGCTTCTCGAAGCCGAACTCCTCGACCTCAAAGCCAATCCCAACCGCCGTGCAACCGGTTCAATCATAGAGTCATCACTTGACAAGGGTCGCGGTTATGTGGCAACAGTGCTCGTGCAGAACGGAACACTGCGTGTGGGCGACACTATCCTCGCCGGAACTCATTTCGGAAAGGTTAAGGCTATGTTCAACGAACGTAACCAGCGTATCACCGAAGCAGGTCCGGCAGAGCCGACACTCATACTCGGTCTTAACGGCGCTCCTACCGCAGGCGACACATTCAACGTGATGGAGACTGAACAGGAAGCCCGTGAAATCGCCACCAAGCGTGAACAGCTGCAACGAGAACTCGGTCTGCGCACAGCCAAGCGTACCACTCTTGAAGAGATCGGACGCCGCCGTGCCATCGGCAACTTCCACGAGCTTAACATCATCGTCAAAGGTGACGTTGACGGTTCTATCGAGGCTCTTTCCGACTCACTCATCAAGCTTTCGACCGAAGAGGTCAAAATCAATGTCCTCCACAAGGCTGTGGGAGCCATTTCAGAGAGCGATGTCACACTCGCAGCAGCATCAGACGCTATCATCATCGGTTTCCAAGTGCGTCCTTCTCAGGCAGCACGACGTGCGGCAGAGCATGACGGCGTTGAAATACGCCTCTACTCAGTCATCTACCAAGCCATCGAGGAGGTCAAGGATGCGATGGAGGGTATGCTCGCTCCGGAAATCAAGGAGGAGATTATCGGTACTGCGGAAGTGCTTCAGACATTCCATATCTCAAAGGTCGGCACCATCGCCGGAGCTATCGTGCGTGAAGGCAAGCTCAAACGCGGCTGCAAAGTGCGCTTGATACGTGACGGCATCGTACGCTACACAGGCGAGCTTGGTTCGCTTAAGCGTATGAAGGATGATGTCAAGGAGGTAACCTCAGGCTACGACTGCGGTCTGTCAATCGCCGGATACAATGACATTCAGGAACATGATGTCATAGAAGGATACGAGGAGGTTGAAGTGAAGAAGTCGCTCTAATGCCTACAATATTCCTAAACATAGGTTCAAACAACGGCGACCGCCATGCTCTGATCGAGCAGGCGGTCGCCGCCGTATCTGAGATATACCCCGGGGCGAGAGTTCGCCGGTCGGATTACATAGAGACCGAGCCTTGGGGGTTTGAATCGGAGTACAGATTTTTAAATATAGGGGTTGCGGTCACTGTTGACAATGGCGACTGGGGGGAGGAGCAGTGCTTGCAGACATTGCATAAAATTGCCGCCGTCGAGCGTGGTATAGATGCGTCGCCGCACAGGGACTCCGAGGGGAATTATATCGACCGGAAAATCGACATCGACATTATAGCGATAGATGATATGGTGATGGATACTCCTGAACTGACGTTGCCACATCCACGGATGCATCTGCGGGAGTTTGTGTTGAAGCCGATGGCGCAGCTTGCCCCGGAATGGCGACACCCTATATTGAATCTGACTGCGGAGGAGTTGATAAAATAAAAGCTGTCGCAAAACGGGACCTTGGCTGTCGGCTATCGGATGCTCCGTGGGAGCATCCCTACTTTAGCTCTGGACTGTGATTATTTCGCCGGTACCGGTGGCGCGGATATCGGTCATGGTTGCCGGGAAAAGGAGGGTTTCTCCCTGCGCCATTTTGATTGTGCCAAATTGCGACTCAGTGACGGCTGATGATGCGGAGGGGATGTTATATGTCACCTCTGCGTTGCCGTGGAGACACATTATAATGGTGAATGAATCTCTGTCGTGGCTCACTTTCCGGGCTTCGGAGGAAAGATTCATCTTCCTAACATCGAAATATTTACAGTTAGCGAGGTCATCGCCCACCGGGTTACTCTTATAGGTCGGATAGACAGTATAGTCTATGGCGTCACGAGCCTGTTCGGTGTGGAGTTCACGAGGATTGCCATCCTTGTCACGGCGGTCATAATCGTATATGCGGTAAGTGATATCGCTTGTTTGCTGAATTTCGGCAAGCAGGTTTCCGGCACCTATCGCATGAATACGCCCTGCCGGGAGAAAGAATGTGTCGCCGGGAGCCGAATCGTATGCAGCAATCACATCCATGATGGTATTGTCAGCCACACGGCTCTCATATTCATCAGGGGTGATCTGTTCCTTAAGTCCGGCATATATACGAGCGTCTGGAATGGTCTCAATGACGTGCCACATCTCGGTCTTTCCGGGGCAATGGTGGCGTTTCTGAGCCAGTTCGTCATTGGGATGCACCTGCACCGAAAGGTCGGCACGGGCATCTATAAGTTTCACCAATAAAGGGAATCTATTGCCATATTTCTCATAGTTAGGTTTGCCGACAAGCTCAGCCCCGTACTCGTCGATAAGCTCAGTCAGGCTCTTACCTTTAAGCGGACCGCAGTCTACCACTGAGACATGTCCGGGGACGGCTGAAAGCTCCCAGCTTTCACCTATCTGTTGCTGATCGGTCGCAATACCTTTATAAGATGCGATTCTGTCTCCACCCCAGATTACCGATTTGAGGTATGGAGAGAAATGAATTGGTTGGTCTATCATTATATTATCGATTGCATAATAGCAAATACGCACAGAGGGGCAAAAACCCTCAATGCGATTTTTTAAAGCATCCTCAACGATGCAAGTTGCTCTATGACATCAAGACGGGAGAGAGAACGGCGTGACAGAAGAGTGGAGGCGAAATCGTGCGCTACCGACTGCACACCGTGGTGAGAGAACACACGGGTTAGGTAGTTGAGATTCTTATCAAACAGACGGTCTATCTCATCATCGTCCAAAGAGCAGGATGTATGGCCCTCCTCAACGGCAAGCGAATGGAGAGTGTCACGAAGATCATCCGACAAGCCTGTGCGCTTCATGACAAGATTACGGCAGAGAAGGTTAGACATGACCATCGCAATGCCGAGATTGTAGTTTTTCAGAATCTGATTCCACGCAGTCTTTGCCGAAACGCCCGGATTGCCGGCAAAATAAAAATCGGGCGACATGCTAACCATGTCGTTAGGATCGCCGTCGAGAGTAATCGATGCAAGCATATCCTCGCCATCGTAAACCACCAATCCTATAGCCATACCGGCTGCGCCGTAACTGCGGTCATTGTCATCGCTATATTTAAGATTTTCCATATATGTTATCAGGTTATTTTTTCATATCAAATTTATAAAAAATTTCTATAAGTATGAACAGAAAACGCCTTATCTAAGTTTTTTAAACAATTTTAATTCACAATAAGAATTTTCGTGACCACCTCTCCGGCTTCGGGCATATCGGGGCGAGTGGAAGCAAGCACATAATACACACCGCTTTTGGCTCTGCCGCCTGACAGCGAGGAGAGATCCCATTGTGCCATCCCGCCTTCGGAATAGAGTTGCGCCACAAGTCGCATTGACGCATCAACAATCTTCACTAATGAGCCGTCCATAAGACCGGTGATGGTCACAAATCCGGTGTATTCAGGGGTTACGGGGTTAGGGTATGCGTAAACTTCGGAATAATCGGGTTTGGCAGGGGATGAGTCAGATGAAAATTCTAAAAGCCCGGAAAGGGTGCCCACATATATCGAATTTGAATTCGGGTCGGCATATAGTGCCGTGATAGTGTTTGATGGCAGAAGGGAATTATCAACGGTGTAATGGCTTATTATAGCATCGCCATTCTCGCTCACAAGATAAAGCCCTGAATTTTTCGTGCCGAGCCATTTCCGGTTTGAGTTATCGACGGCGATAGCATACACATCCTCACTGCCAAGGAGATAGTCGGCAAGATTTGAGCCGTCATTTCTCGGCACTTTAAGATGGCGAACCCTCATAGCCGGGTCAGTCAGTTCGGCGGGGCGGGAAATTTCAGCCACACCGGCGGAAGTGCCTATCCATACCCTTCCCCGCTTGTCCTCAACACCGCAATAGAAGAAATCGGGAGTGAAAGACTTGCCGTCGGTATCATACAACGGATTATGTATCACGTAGCTGTCATCCGAGACATCTTCAACACGCTTTCCGTAATTATAGCCGATGATACCGCCTCGGTATTGTGAGTCAAACAGCACACAAGTATTGCTGCTTTCACACACCACCATGCGCACATCCTTTGACAGTAGATACCTTCCAAGATCGGGCTGCACCCAGTCAGCGACAGTAAGTTTTGCGGGATCCTCAAGGCGACGGGATGCGGGGAGTATTGACATCGCAGGTAAGGATGTGTCGGCAGTGAACTCGGCAAGCCAGAAGTTACCTTCCGAGTCAATATATGCGGATGACGGACGGTTGGTATGCATCGGAGCGTTCGCCATTGAGAATCTACCTGTCTCCACGCCGTCACGGGTCACTACCACCCCGGTACCGGAAGCCGAACCGACATAGATCACCGAACTGTCCTCCGGATCGCCGATGACAAATGTCGGGTTCTCTATCTCCTTGCCGTCACGGGTACGGAGGTCGAGCGCAGTGACATCTTCGGGGGTCACAATATCAGCATGTAGTTTTACGCCATACCCTTCATTAAGCCCTACGGGGTGAAGCTGGTTCATGCCAAGATTACATATATAGAAGCCCGACACATCACCCGGCAAAGGGGATATTTTGCATATATTTCCAAAAGATGTTGCGCCGGATGGAAGGTAGCGGTCGTGCAGTACAGAGAGATTCGCCCCCTCCACTTTATATTCTCCCACGCCTTCCTCAGAAGCCGCCCATATAGAGGATGCTCCACGCAGAGTGGCGAGGCGGGAGTCTCGCAAAGGTTCGTGGATAGAGCAGACATCTGTAATATCTCCCTTGTTATTAATAAAATATAGCTTATCTGCGTTGCGGAAATATATCCCCTCAGGGGTAGGTATGAGATTGCTGACCTTTGAATAATTTCCTATTGCAGAGGACTCCGGGGTAGCTGAGCCTGACGGTATTTTAATCAGATTCAGATGTCCGGACTCAAGGGCGAGCAATGTTCCGGCGGGGTCAAGGATATGTAGTTCACTGATAGTTCCGGGATATTTCCCCTCCTTGGTAAAGAGATCAAAACTATTAAGGCGTTCACCTTTTGGCGCAGTATAAAGTGTATTGTCGTCAGTCGCTATCACCACATCACCATCGGTCAGAGCAATTGAAACAACATTTTTGCCATATCTCCCCGACTGCTTCACCTCATGGCGTGTGTCACTGAATACCACTACACCAAATTCGGTCGCCACATATATCTCGTCACCACAAAATTTCACATCATTGATACCCTTGGCATGATCAAGCTGCGCCACTTTAATATCAGGAAGGTTTATCCGTTCCCCGTCCGGGTACAAGATGTCGATATTGGAGTTTGTATAGGCTACGAGGAGGTAATTTTTTGAATAGTTGTAATAGATATCGCTTATCCCGAAATCGCTGAGGTCACCGGCACCGTTGTATATCCGTGTTTCCTCATTATCTTTATCATATCGGTATAAACATCCACCGCTGACGTAATACACGTCATGGGGTGATTCAATAATTTGAGTGACATCCGAGAATACCGGGAAGAGCTGCCAATTGCCGGGTGCCATTTGCCCGTAAGCAAAGACAGGCACTAAAAATAGTAGTGCCACAATCCAGCCACGCACACACATAGCCGCCACCATGTCACGCAGGGAGCGCCATCCCGGCAGCAGATTACCCGGTATATTTATGTTGTTCCGTATATTCACTCAGTCAACTTTTTTACAAGTTTTGCCGTTGCCCTCCCTCTGTGGCTAATGGCATTTTTCGCTTCCGATGACATACAGGCGAAAGAGCAGTCGCTCTCCACGGGTTGAAATATCGGGTCATAGCCGAAGCCTGCTTCGCCATGACGCTCAGTCAAAATATGCCCCTCAACTCGTCCCTCAAATGTATATTCCTCATCGCCCATGATTAGCGCAATCACAGTGATGAAACGAGCCGAACGGTCGGTCTTCCCCTCCATATTTTTAAGCAGAAGGTTTACATTTGCCACACTGTCATGCCCCGGACCGGCATAACGGGCTGAATACACTCCGGGGGCACCGCCGAGGGCATCGACCATCAGTCCGGTATCATCCGCAAAGCAGTCATAACCATAATGCTCCTTCACATAGCGTGCTTTCATAAGGGCGTTCCCCTCAAGCGTGTCGGCTGTCTCCGGGATATCGTCATGGCAGCCTATCTCAGCCAATGAAAGGATACGGAAGCGGTCACCGACTATGGCTCGCAATTCATTGAGTTTATGCTGATTGTTGGTAGCAAATACTATTTCTTTCATAACATATATCTAATTTCAATTCACAAAGATACGGATATTTGACGAGAATATAAAAAGCGAAATCGAATTGAGCAAAATAGCATTGTATTTAGGCAAAATCATGTCAGTCAGCCCGGCGAGAGTTAATCTTTGTTAAAAAATTGGGGGGGGTAATTTTGGTCGTATATTTGCAAAAAATTTATTTAACAGATACCTATGCTTATTTTAAATTTATTGACCGTTTGCAAATAATGACTCTATAAACACCTAATGTGATGTTCAAATATATCCCGTCTTAGCTTTTTAGCCGACATAGGATTCATCTGACCGTCTCCTTATGGCTAAAAATAAAAAATAAGACCAAGTTAACAATTAAGTTACTATTTAATTATGTTACTATTGACACTTAAGGATTTAAGTGATTAACGACTCGGGAAGAGCATGCGACATGTCCTTCCCGATTTTTTTTAACTTTTTGCGGTGATTTCCAACATTTTTAGTATTTTTGTCCGACTGACAGACTTTTAAAATGAAACTCAATACTCTACATATTACAAATTTTCGTTGTTTCAGGGATTTCACAATAAATCTCAATTCCGGAACAAACGTGATTATCGGTAAAAACGGATCTGGTAAATCTGCTTTAATCAATGCCTTAATAAAAGCTTTGAGCTTCGTTTTCACCGCACCCAAAGATAAAGATATAACAGTACTTGCAGCAGGAAATCCCACTTTAAAAGTCAAAGGATATGAGCAATCTGACTTTTGGAGAAATTATGCTGAGAAAACAATTGCTCCATACGCAAATATCGAAGTTAAAGAGGGTGAATTTGACAACCGACCTATCAGTTGGTCAATGTTCTCACATTCCACCTCCAAATATCTTGCATATTCCAAATATTCAGATGCATATATGCAATTTATAACTGCCATTGACAATGGTGCGCCATTACCGGTCTTAGCATACTATTCTGATTCTTATCCACATTTGCATGTAAAAGTCCCACAATGGGTTATAGATAGCGTTCATGACCTATCCCTCCCTAAAAATTTTGCATATTATCAATGGGATAATGACCGAGCTTGCACTACAGTATGGGAAACTCGTCTTGGCTCAATAATGACAAGGTTATTCGCAATGGATAACAATATCAAAAGCTCGAGACCTGAGGAAAAAGGGGCTTTATTGGAGCTGATCAAACCGATGGAGAAAGAGCAACAATTCATATTAAGCTCTCTAAAATCCTTTTCAAATGAGATTTCATACGATGACGATTTTAAGCTCCTATCAATACACCCCCGTCCGAGCAAAAACGAAACGTATGAATTGATATTCACGTTCGCCAATCATAATGAATCTCCTCTCAAAGAGCTTCCTTCAGGATATCGACGCCTTTTCTCAATGATGTTAGATTTATCCTATAGAGCATTCCTGTTAAATGGTCCCAATCATAGCACCTCCCAGCAGGAGGGTATCGTTATTATAGATGAGATAGACCTGCACCTTCACCCATTGTTAGAAAACACAGTTGTAACCGCCCTTACCAATCATTTCCCCAAAATACAATTCATTCTCTCAACTCATTCAGCCGCAGTGCTTTCAAATCTTAAAAATGCGCCCGGCACAAACAGAATCATGACCATATCACCCAATGATAGTGAGGCTATAACCTTGCCTAACATATCAAGTCTTGATGTCAATACGATTCTCGATAATTTCATGCATTCTCCTTCACGAAACAACATAGTGGAGCACCTCGTAGAGCAATATAATCTTTTCGCCAAAATAGGTTTGAAAGAGGAGATGCAACTACTCCGTAAAAAGCTTGAAGATGCTATCGGAACCGATTCGGAGATACTTCAACGACTGAAAACAATAGATTGACATCCATGGAATTTATTGACAAAAGCCGATATGTCCCTCGGGAAAACTCCGTAAATCGAAAATTCCTAACCGACTGCTTGCAACAAGACGGAACATTTATCCCGAATGTTAGCAGCGACACATCATATACTAATTTCTGCGATAAAAAATATCGAGGACCGATAAGCCCTGTGCGCCTGACAGAACCTTGGCTCCTACTATTACTGGAAGAACAAAACGGCAAATGCGCATATTGCATGAGGAGAATCACAGCTCAAGAATGTGATGTGGAGCATGTTATCCCAAGAAATTTGAAAAATGAGGCTGATGTCGCTAATTATTACCGATATGCACCTCAACTGTCAAATAGAGTTGTCCACGCACGGTTATTTCCAACCCCATCAAGCCAGGGAGCAATAAGCAGCACCACAGCTTTTCCACATAACACAGCCTTAGCCAATCTTGTGGTAACTTGCAAGGTAAATAATCGAACCGGCGAAGCATATTGCGACGCAAATAATCATCGCCATAACTCCGAAATCATCCCTATATGTTTAGCGCACACGCACACGTTATATTACGCCGCAAACGGCACCTGCTTCGTGATTAATGACACCGGGAAAATAATCATAAGTGACACTCCGGCAATTCTTAATCTTAACACAAACACTCTACGAGCCATAAGAATGACATGGTATCTCGCAAGCATAAATAATCTTACACCTCCCGAGATTGCATATTTTGCCATAATAAACGCACCCTTTAAATTAATCGAAACGCTATTAAAGAACCACGGAGACACAGAATCTGCTGATAGGATAATATTTAGCGAACAGATTTCCTCTGTGCCAAACATAATGGAATCATTGATGCACTATGTTTGGTTTTATTCGTACTACAAAGATATTGCTCCCAACATCCGGTTGCATGGGTAGAACTTTTTGGGAGATGGGGATGTTGGTGTTAGTGGTATATAGCATTTGGTAGAGTATGCTATCTGCGGAAATATAAAGTCTATTATTTTCGAAAAATATAGAGTATGTTATCATCGGAAAATATATGGTTGGCGTTGGGGCTGACGGTGTTTGCGGGACTTAGTACCGGCATAGGTGCGCTATTGGCTTTTTTCACTCGTCGCACCGACACGAGGATACTGTCAGGCGCATTGGGATTGTCGGCAGGGGTGATGGTATATGTGTCGTTCATGGAACTTATGCCACACGCCATGGAGTCATTGGAAGGTGTATATACGGACCGCATGGCACAGATAGTCACGCTGATAGCCTTCTTCGGCGGACTTGGGCTTATAGCACTGATTGACAAGCTTGTGCCGGAGGATGAAAACCCTCACGAGATGCACACTATGGGTGAACTTTCATCGCCCGGGAACCATCACCTGAAACGTACGGGGATGATGCTTGCGCTCGCCATCGGTATCCATAATTTTCCCGAAGGTATGGCAACATTCGTTTCAGCACTCGAAGGTCTTGACTTAGCCCTGCCTATAGTCATAGCCATAGCGATACACAACATCCCCGAAGGTATAGCCGTCTCTGTCCCGATATATCATTCCACCGGAAAGAGGGGGAAAGCCTTCCTGTATTCACTCATTTCAGGGCTTGCTGAACCGATCGGGGCACTTGCCGGAATAGCCTTCCTGCTGCCATGGTGGTCGCCCACGGTCAACGCCGTCTGCCTTGCCGCCGTCTCGGGAATTATGGTGTATATTTCATTTGACGAACTGCTCCCGGGAGCCGAACGCTACGGGCACCATCACATAGCGTTGGGAGGCGTAGTGGCTGGTATGGCGGTAATGGCTGCAACACTGCTGTTTGTGTGATTTTCTACCGTCATCACAGCCACCATTCGGTTTGCATTTGCAAATATCACATTTATGCTGTTTTTCAGCGCATTACACCAATGTTAATAAATTCTTAAAAAAAGTGGGTATTTTTTGCTGTTTAGTTTTGCAAATTTTTGTAATTTTACACCCTGATTAACTAAACAGCAACTAACTACTTATCCCATGTCAGAAGAAGTATATCATATCCCGGCATTGCTCCCCGAATGCATTGAAGCCCTTGACATCCAGCCGGGGGGAATATACGTCGATGCCACCTACGGAGGGGGAGGACATTCCCGAGCCATCATAGAGCATCTCGACGCTTCTGCAGGGGGACATCTCTACTCCTTCGATCAGGACGAGGATGCGGTGAAACGAGCCATGAAAGATGACCGCTTCACCATGGTATACTCCAACTTCCGCTTTATCACAAACTTCATGCGCTACTATGACGTGGACGGGGTTGACGGAGTGCTTGCCGACCTCGGAGTATCGTTCCATCACTTTGACGACACTGAGCGAGGATTCTCATTCCGCTTTGACGGACCACTCGATATGCGCATGAACCGCTCGGCAGCACGTTCGGCAGCAGAAATTGTCAACGAGTATCCCGAGGAGAAGCTTGCCGACATTTTCTACATCTACGGCGAACTGAAACAGAGCCGAGCCATAGCAAGATCTATCATGAAGGCTCGCAACGAGGGTACACGCATAGACACCATCGGGAAGTTAATCGAGACAGTGAAGCCCCACATAGACCCCCGCAAGGAGAAGAAAGAGCTTGCACAGCTGTTTCAAGCACTCCGCATAGAGGTCAATGACGAAATGGGAGCATTGGAAGAACTTCTGAAGGGAGCATTGAAAGTCCTTAAGCCCGGCGGACGACTTGCCGTCATAACTTACCACAGCTTGGAAGACCGTCTGGTGAAAAATTTCATCAAAGCCGGAAATTTCACCGGAAAGGTAGAGCAGGATTTCTTCGGACGCATATCAGCCCCGATGAAAGCCCTGAACAATCGCCCGATAGTCCCTTCGGACGAAGAAATAGACCGCAATCCCCGCTCACGTAGCGCAAAATTGCGAGTGGCTGTAAAACTTTAATCCGAACCTCTCCACTTATCACACCGACATGGCATCAAAGAAAGATAACAACATAAAACATCAGAAACGGCAGTCGTTTATCGTAAGGCTGTTCAGAGGTCAGGTGATCTCAAGCGACTTTTTCGCCCGGCACTGGCTACCAGTGGTAATCACTATCTTGGTAATCATGATATACATCACCACCAAGTACACCTGCCAGACCAACATGGAGAAGATAGCCGCACTCGAAAGGAAACTTGAGATAGTCACCAACGAGAAAGCCCGAGAGCGCAGCGCATTCATGGGCAGAATACGAGAGACCTCCATGCAGCAGTTGGTTGACTCGCTCCACCTCAACCTGAAAGTACAGCCGCAACCGCCGTATAAAATCCCCAAATAAGCCAATTCATCACCCCCTTACGCATCAGCAGCAATGAAAAATGACAATCGCAGCAATATTTTGTTCCGCTACGGATTTATCGTGGTGGTGATTCTCATATTCTCCGCCATGATTGTGGTCAAGCTGTGTGACACCACCATCGTTGATGCAGACAAGTGGAATGCCAAAGCCCACGAATGGCTGTCGCAGACAAAGGTGATAGTCCCGAGCCGAGGCAACATTCTGGCTGCCGACGGAAGCGTGCTTGCAACCAACCTCAACTTCTACACAGCCCGTATAGACTACCGCGCGGAGAAATTCAATGAAAAGATGCTCCGTGACACTATAGAACATCTCGCAGCCGAACTTGCGAAGAATTTCCCCATGAGGAACGCCGAGCAATGGCGCAAACATCTGCTTAAGCCGCTCGACAAAGAGAAAAACAAGCGTCCGAGAGCCTACAAACTGATGAGCGGACTCTCACACGCCGATATGGAGCTTCTGAGGACAATGCCGTTTTTCAGCATAAAAAACCGCAACCGCAACGGACTGACATTCGAAAAATATATGCGCCGTTTCAACCCCTACGGCGATATGGCGCGCCGAAGCATCGGCGGTGTCGGAGAGACCACCGAAAGCAAGGAGATACATGGCATCTCAGGTCTTGAAAAAGCCTTGGACTCCCTGCTCTACGGCAAAATCGGGTATAGCAAAATGATAAACCTGACCAAGAAGATAACCGATTGGACAGATGTGCCCGCCGTACCCGGAAGCGATATTGTCACCACCATTGACATCAACATGCAGGACATCGTGGAAAACGAGCTTAACAACGTCCTTGACACATGTGGAGCCGACTGGGGCGTAGCCGTGCTGATGGATGTAAAAACCGGTGACATAAAAGCCATCTCCAATCTGGAACGCAACCCGAGAGGAGCCGGTTACATCGAGGCACGAAACCGAGCCGTGATGGGTTACGAGCCGGGGTCCGTGGTGAAGACACTCTCCATGATGATAGCCGTGGAGGACGGCATAGTCACCAACCTTGACGAAATGCTCCCCACCGGAAACGGATGGGCATACGCCGGAGGTCGTCCCATCACCGATGCGCACTATTCATCTGCCATAAGAGTAGGCGATGTGATAGAGCAATCGTCAAACATCGGTATGGCGAGAATCATCACAAAGGAGTATGACAGCAAGCCCGGAGAATTCTATTCACGAGTCAAAAGGCTCGGATTCCTTGAACCGCTTCACACAGGTATAGCCGGTGAGGTACCCCCAAGATTCGACAGTGTGCCTAACGACCGTGGCGGCAGAATAGCACTCTCCCGTATGAGCTACGGTTATGCCACAGAGATACCGCCGCTCTACACGTTAGCGATATACAATGCCATAGCCAACGACGGAGAATTTGTTCGCCCGAGATTGGTGAAGGAATTGCGCGGCACCATTGACTCCATACTCCCCGTGAAGCATATCGGAAACGGCAGAGCATGTTCAAAGGAGACAGCCAAAATAATGCGTGAGATGCTCACCAATGTTGTGTGGGGCGATCATGGCACTGGTAAATTCCTCCGCAACAACACTGTTAAAATCGCCGGCAAGACTGGTACATGCTACATGATCGAGAACGGTGCTTATAACACCGGCAAGAAGCGTCTCGCATTCTGTGGATTTTTCCCGGCTGAAAAACCGCAATACTCCTGCGTGGTGTTGACCTGTCATCCGACCAAAAACTTCTTCGGAGCCGCCACCACCTCCGGTCAGGTGCTCCGCAACATAGCGTTGAAGCTTTATTCACGAGGTATGCTCGGGAACAGCTCAGACTATAATGAGACCACGGCAGAGGTCAACGGTCCGACATTCTACGCCACTCCCGGCAACAAACGGTATGAAAATCTGCGCACAGAGCTGTCGCTTCCCTCTCGGCGAGGGCTTAAATCGCCTGAGGCAGTGTCGCAAGGTATACCCAATGTCAAAGGTTACGGTATCAGGGATGCCATCGTGGCTCTCGAACGTGCCGGCTACAACGTGTCGATAACAGGCACAGGCTTCGTGAGGTCACAGTCGCCCTCGGCAGGGACCAAAGCCCCTGCAGGCACCGAAGTAGCATTGAATTTAGGAAATTAAAATCGACTCACCTATCCCCATCAGAGATATGAAAACATTAAACGAGCTGCTCTCCCCGCTTGACATAGAACAGATTGTCGGCGATGACCATAAAGAGATTACGCATGTGACCTCCGACTCCCGAAATGTGGAGCCGGGCACACTTTTCATAGCCGTACCCGGTGTTAGCGTGGACGGACACAAATTCATCCCCATGGCAGAGGAGAAAGGGGCTTCCGCAATAGTGTGTGAACACCTTCCGGAGACACTTTCACCTTTGGTCACCTATATAGTTGTATCATCCTCGGCAATAGCTCTCGGATACCTCGCTTCACAGTGGTGGGACAACCCCTCACGCAAGCTCAAATTGGTGGGTGTGACCGGCACAAACGGCAAGACCACAACTGCCACATTAATATATGAGATGGCTCGTCTAATGGGACATAAGGCAGGTTTGCTCTCCACAGTGTGCAATTATGTGGAGACTACCCCCTATCCTACCGACCACACTACCCCCGACCCGCTTACGCTCAACGAAATGCTCCACCGCATGGTGGAAGCTGGATGCGAATATGCGGCGATGGAGGTAAGCTCTCATGCAGCCGCCCAGCACCGCATCGCCGGACTGCACTTTGTAGGGGGTGTGTTCACCAATCTCACACGCGACCATCTTGACTACCACAAGACTTTTGAAGCATATTTGGAGGCAAAGAAATCATTTTTTGACATGCTTCCACGCTCAGCCTTCGCACTCACCAACGATGATGACAAGGTGGGTGAAGTAATGCTCCAGAACACTCTTGCCGGGAGATACACCTACTCACTCCGCAGCGAAGCTGATTTCAGAGGTAAAATCGTGGAACAACGGCTTGACGGAACGCTGCTATCGCTCAACGGATGTGAAGTGGAGACATTATTCACCGGCAAATTCAATGCCTACAACCTCACTGCCGTATATGGCGCATCTATACTTCTCGGCTGGGAAAAAGAAGAGGTGTTACGCAACATCTCACGGCTCGTGCCTGTAGCCGGACGCTTCCAAGCATTCCATTCGCCCAAGGGGTTCACAGCCATAGTGGATTACGCACACACTCCCGACGCAGTGGTGAATGTGCTTAACGCCATACGTGAAGTGATAGGCAAAGAGGGTGAAATAATCACCGTGGTCGGAGCCGGCGGCAACCGTGATAAAGGGAAACGCCCCATCATGGCACGCGAAGCAGCCGCCCGCAGCGAACGGGTGATACTGACATCCGACAATCCCCGCTTCGAGGAACCAGAAGATATCCTCGCTGACATGGAAACCGGACTGAACGCAGAGGCTCGCACCCGCACACTCCACATCACCGACCGCCGTCAGGCTATAAAAACCGCCTGCGCGCTTGCCAAACCGGGCACAGTGATACTGATTGCCGGAAAAGGACATGAGGACTACCAAGAGATAAAAGGTGTGAAACATCACTTTGACGACCGAGAGGTAGTAATGGAGATTATTAAAGAGAACGTATAGGTAGAACCGAAAAAATAACGATAGAAAAGTGCTTTACTCACTATTTGATTTATTACAGGATTATAACTTCCCCGGATCACGACTCATGAGCTACATCACCTTCCGCTCAGGAGCCGCATTGCTGCTGTCGCTGTTTATCGCATTGGTGTTCGGGCGGAAAATCATTGACAGATTGCAGTTGATGCAGGTAGGTGAGATTATCCGTGACCTCGGACTTGAAGGACAGATGCAGAAGAAAGGCACCCCCACTATGGGTGGCGTCATAATAATCATATCCATCATCATCCCATGCCTCCTTGTGGGCGACCTCAGCAATATATACATGCTGCTGATGCTCATCTCCACAATCTGGCTCGGCACTCTCGGATTCTGCGATGACTATATCAAAGTCAAGAAGCATGACAAGGAGGGTATGAAGGGGAAATTCAAAATCATAGGTCAGGTAGGTCTTGGACTTATGGTGGGTCTGACCATGTATCTCAGCCCTGACATAACCCAGCGTCAGGTATCGGTGGTGCGTGAGTCAATGACAGTTGACACGGAGAGTGTAGCCGTTCAGGAGACGCAGGACGAAAAATCGACACAGACCACTATCCCGTTTGTCAAAAACAACAACTTCGACTATGCGTATCTCACACAATGGATGGGTGACAATGCGCAGACAGGCGGATGGATACTATTTATATTAGTGGTGATACTCGCAGTCGCCGCAACAAGCAACGGAGCCAATCTTACCGACGGTCTCGACGGACTGTGTGCGGGAACCTCAGCAATAATATGCGTGGCACTCGCCATCATGGCATATCTCGGCGGCAATGTGATATATTCCACATATTTAGATATAATGTATATACCGCAGTCGTCGGAATTAGTGGTGTTCATGTCGGCATTCATCGGCGCACTCATCGGGTTCCTGTGGTATAACGCCTATCCGGCACAAGTATTCATGGGGGACACCGGCTCACTCACCATCGGGGGTATCATAGCCGTGTTTGCCATCCTCATCCACAAGGAATTGCTCATACCCATCCTTTGCGCAATCTTCTTTGTGGAGGATCTCTCAGTGATGCTTCAAGTGGCATACTTCAAATTTACCAAGAAAAAATACGGTGCCGGCAGACGCGTGTTTAAGATGACACCGCTGCACCACCATTTTCAAAAACCGGGCAACTCAGGAATCGAAGCCTTGATACAGGTGCCCTTACGAGCCATTCCTGAATCAAAAATCGTGACCCGCTTCTGGATTATCGGCATATTCCTTGCCGTAATCACATTCGTAACACTCAAAATCCGCTAAAAATGACAAAAAATCTCGTGATATTAGGTGGAGGTGAGAGCGGCGTAGGCGCTGCAATCCTCGGAAAAGTCAAAGGAATGAATGTATTCCTCAGCGATTTCGGCACCATAGCTCCCAAGTATATCAAAATGCTTGACGACGAAGGTATAGAATGGGAGGAAGGGAAACACTCCATGGAACGCATCCTTGCCGCCGATGAAGTGGTGAAAAGTCCGGGCATCGCACCTACCACTCCGGTAGTCAAAGCCATAATGGAGAAAGGCATACCCGTGATTTCGGAAATCGAATTTGCAGGACGCTATACCAATGCGAAGATGGTATGTATCACCGGTAGTAACGGAAAGACTACCACCACCCTGCTCACTTACCACATATTAAAGAATGCAGGTATCAACGTGGGACTTGCCGGAAATGTCGGGCAGAGCTTGGCTTTGCAGGTGGCACGTGACAAGCATGACGTGTATGTGATAGAACTGTCGAGCTTCCAGCTGGAGAACATGTATGACTTCCGTGCGAACATTGCTGTAATCCTCAACATCACCCCCGACCACCTCGACCGTTACGACTACAAGATGCAGAACTATATCAACGCCAAGTTCCGTATCCTCAACAACCAGACACCGCAAGACGCATTCATATATTGGCAGGATGACCCTGTGATACGCCGTCAGCTTGAACAGATACGCATAGAAGCGCAGTTGTTCCCATTTGCGGAACATAAGGAGGAGGGTGCGAAGGCATACGTTGACGATGAGTCAGACCTCGTAATCACCACCCCCGAGACATCGCTAAACATGCCACGAGCCGAAATTTCGCTCAACGGACTGCATAATCTCTATAACTCCATGGCGGCAGCTCTGTCAGCATGTATACTCGACATAGACAAGGACGAGATACGGGAGGCATTGAGCGACTTTGAAGGTGTGGAGCACCGGTTGGAATATGCCGGGACTGTTAACGGAGTGCGCTATATCAACGACTCCAAGGCTACAAATGTCAACTCATGCTGGTATGCTCTCGAATCAATGCCTGCCAACACCGTATTGATACTCGGTGGCAAGGATAAGGGTAATGACTATAACGAAATACTCCCACTTGTCAAGGAAAAAGTCAAAGCAATCATCTGCATGGGTAAGGACAATCAGAAACTGCTTGATTTCTTCAGCGGCGAAGTGGCAGAGATCTATGACACCCACTCAATAAAGGATGCCATCGACACCGCACGACGCATATCAAACGAGGGTGACACCGTGTTACTCTCACCCTGCTGCGCAAGCTTCGACCTGTTCAAAAGTTACGAGGATCGTGGCGAGCAATTTAAAGAACTTGTGAAAAATTTAAAATAATGGCTGTAGAACTCAACCCCGTCCTGACGGAGGAAAACAACATACCGGCTGCCAAACCTCAGGCAGTGGCGAAAGCCGATAAGCATATATGGGGGATATTTATTGCGCTATGCATAATATCCGTCATAGAACTTTACAGCGCTTCATCACGAGAAGTGGCAAGCTCGTCGATAGGCGTTATGGGACCTATACTCCGCCACCTTGCCATGTTGTTGGGCGGGTTTGTGCTCGTATGGTTCTTCTCACGACGTCATTACAGCTATTTCATACCGTTCTCTATAGGATTCGCAGCCATTTCAGTTGCGATGATGCTTTATGTGATGTTTTTCGGTGATATAGTCAACGGTGCCCGGCGCTCACTCACAATATTGGGTATAGGTATCTACCCTGCCGAGATGGTCAAGATTTCCGCAGTGCTCATGATAGCTTTGGTGATGACATGGAACCAAAATCCGAAGGATATCGGCATCACCAGCCGAGGTGTCATCTATTCAGGGCTTATAGTCCTTGGGCTTAGCGGATTGCTTATAGAGCAGGGGTTGACCAACACATTGCTGCTGCTTGCCATAAGTTACTCAATAATGATAATCGGTGGCGTGAAGTTGCTGCATCTCCTCGCTCTCACCGGCTTTTATGCCGTGTGCGGCGGACTGTTTATCGGGTATCTGTATATATCGGAGGTACGGGAGATTCCAGCCGACGCAGAGCAACAAACAGAGCTTGCCACCGGCTCAGGAGCAAAGCATGAATCACGAATAGCCACATGGATGGCACGTCTTGACCGTCACGGCTCGGATTCAATACCTAAATGGGAGATACCGGCAACCGGCAAAAACCGTCAGGAGATTTTGTCGTATATGGCTCAGGCGAACGGCGGTATCTACGGTGTGGGTCCGGGTAATTCTCGTGAGGCATCACGCCTTCCGCTCGCTTTCTCCGACTATATTTTCGCCATCGTGATAGAGGAACTCGGACTGATAGGTGGATTGGTGGTGCTGATGCTCTACCTCTGGCTGTTGGGACGAGCTTCAGGTATAGCCTCGCATTGCAACCGCACATATCCGGCACTTATGGTTATGGGTATGGCTGTGATGATAGCGTTTCAAGCTTTATTCCACATGGGTATCGTCAGCGGGGTGTTCCCTGTTTCGGGGCAACCGCTACCGCTTATATCCAAAGGTGGAACTTCAATAGTGGTAACTGCGTTGGCGTTCGGTATCATGCTTTCAGTAAGTCGCACCGCCACCCGACAGGGTAACAAGAAACAAGAAATCCGCGACGAGCTTGAATCCCTCCCCGAACAATTCCGCGACGAAAACCGTATGCAATTGTAAAGACTTCAAAAGAGAATCGAGATGCAACAAAAAGAAAATCATAAAGCGACAGAGCCGATGAATCAAATGGATAATTGTCAATTCTTTGCAGAGCAAAGCGGCAGAGCCGATAAGTCAACTGTCAATTGTCAATTGAACGACTGTCCATTGTCTCGTGTTTTGATTTCCGGGGGTGGGACCGGGGGACATATATTTCCGGCGTTGTCTATCGCCAATGCTATAAAGAGAAGAAATCCCGATGTCGAGATTCTATTTGTGGGAGCATTGGGACGTATGGAGATGGAACGTGTTCCCGCTGCCGGATATAAGATTGAAGGTCTGCCGGTTGCAGGATTTGACCGTAAACGTTTATGGCGCAACTTCGGAGTGCTCATTAAGCTATGGAAATCCCTCCGTAAAGCCCGCAAGATAGTTCGTGAATTCAAACCCGACATAGCCATCGGAGTGGGAGGATATGCCAGTGGTCCCGTGCTTAAACAAGCTCAGAAAAATGGTATCCCCACACTATTGCAAGAGCAGAACTCATACCCCGGCGTCACCAACAAGCTACTCGCCAAGAAAGCGAAAGCTATCTGTGTGGCATACGACGGGCTGGAGCGTTTCTTCCCCGCAGAGTCGATTGTCAAGACCGGGAACCCGGTACGCACCGATCTCGAAGGATGCAAACTCACACCTGCAGAGGCTAAAAAAGAGTTGGGATTTGACCCTGAAAAGAAGCTTATATTAGTGGTAGGTGGCAGCCTCGGGGCACGCACCGTAAACGAAGCCGTTGCAGCATCGCTCGACACCATTGCCAAAGAAGATGTGCAGCTGCTTTGGCAGACCGGACGCTACGGGGCAGACATGTTCCAAGGGAAAGCCAAGGAATATCCCAACGTCAAAGCCACAACCTTCATAACCCGCATGGACCTCGCCTATCGTGCCGCCGACCTTGTGGTATCAAGAGCCGGAGCCGGGACAATATCGGAACTTCAGAATCTCGGAAAAGCCGTGATACTCATCCCGTCACCTAACGTGGCAGAGGATCACCAGCGACACAACGCCGAAGCGCTCTCAACCCGTGACGCAGCGGTGATGATTCTCGATGTCGATGCCGTGGCACAACTTCCGTCAACCTTGGTCGAGCTTATCAACGACGAGGATCGCCGGCATCGCCTTTCAGCCAACATAAAAGATATGGCTCTCACCTCGGCTGATGAAAAAATTGTAGATAAAGTATATGAAATAGTCGCAAAATAACACTCTTAACATTCATTACTTATGCAAGATATATCAACTATAGCAAACATATATTTCGTGGGAGCCGGAGGTATCGGCATGGCAGCCCTCGAACGTTATTTCCTCGCAAAAGGGAAGAATGTAGCCGGATATGACCGCACAAGCACCAAACTGACCGATGAGCTTGTGGCTGAAGGTGTAAAGATATCATTTAACGAGAGTGCGGAGTCGATTCCCGAAGAGTTCCGCAATCCGGCAGACACTTTGGTGATATATACCCCGGCGGTTCCTGCCGATCTGCCGATATTGCGTTATTTCCGTGAAAACGGATTTGAGGTGATGAAGCGCGCGCAGGCACTCGGCATCATAACTCGTGACTCCCGTTCACTCTGCTTCGCCGGCACACATGGCAAGACCACAACGTCATCAATGGCTGCGCACATACTGCAAAGCGGTTCGGTGGGATGCAACGCATTTCTCGGCGGCGAATTGAAAAATTATAACTCCAACTTCATACTCACACCATCGTCAAACTATAGCGTGATTGAGGCAGACGAGTATGACCGCTCATTCCACCACCTGACTCCGACCATCGCGGTAATCACTGCTACCGACCCCGATCATCTCGATATATACGGTACAGAGGAAGCATATCTAGAAAGTTTCGCTCACTTCACTGAACTTATCCGACCCGAAGGGGCACTCATAGTACACGAAGGGCTGAAACTTAAACCTCGCCCCCAAAAAGGTGTGAGAGTCTACACATATTCCCGTGACAAAGGAGATTTTCATGCGGCTTATATACGCCGCCAGCCGGGCACTATAACATTCGATCTCATAACTCCAAGGGGCACCATACGCAACATCAATCTCGGTGTGCCTGTGGAAGTTAACATTGAGAATGCCATTGCTGCCGCAGCGGCTGTGTCTCTTACCGACGCTTTCGAGCCGGACGTGATACGTGAAGCCATAAGCTCATACCGTGGAACAAAACGGCGTTTCGAGTGTTGGTTAAAAGAGAATAACGGCACAGGACGTGTAATCATCGATGATTACGCCCATCATCCGGAGGAAATTCGCAACTCCATAGCTTCCGTGAAGGCTCTTTATCCCGGAAGGAAGCTTACGGTGGCGTTCCAGCCTCATCTCTACAGCCGCACACGTGATTTTGCTCCCGAGTTTGCCGACGCTCTTTCAGCTGCTGACACTCTGATACTCCTCGACATATATCCTGCAAGGGAAGAACCGATTCCCGGTGTGACCTCTGAAATTATTTTCAAAGATGTTAAATGCGATGATAAAATCGTAATTAACAAAGAAAAATTGGCGGAAACACTGAAAAATCGTAACTTTGACATTCTATTGACAGTGGGTGCAGGTGACATTAATACTTACATCCCGGAAATTATTCAATTGACAATGGACAATTGACAATGGACAGTTGACAATTTTCAATGGACAGTTGACAGTTGACTTATCGGCTTTGCTGATTTGCTCTGCAAAGATTTGACTGTTAATAATTATTCAATGGAATGTTTACAATGGAAATTTTTTAATTTTGATGCAAAATTATCTCAAAATAATATTCTCAGTTATGCTTTTGGCGTATTTGGTGATTGCTCTCACTCTTTCAGCTGGTGAGACGGATGCCGATACATGCCGTGGTATACACATCTCTGTGCTTGGGAGCGATTCTGACAGACAATTCGTGTCAGCCGAGGAACTTGCGCATGAGATTGGCGATCTGCCCGACAAAGCCACCGGCATGAAGCTCACAAGCATCAACACGCAGGATATCCGTCGGACACTTTTAGCTTTAGACAAAGTGGAAGATGCGCAGGTTGTGCGTATGACCGACGGAACTATCCAGATAAAAGCTCAGCCGATAGTGCCTGTGGCGAGAATATTTGACAACGGGAAATCATATTACATCAACAAGATAGGTAAACGTGTCTCAACCAATGCCCGTTACCATAAGGATGTGCCGGTGATAGCCGGACATTTCGACCCGGCTGACACGGTGTTCACCCCTCAGTCACTTCTCCCGCTGATCGACTATATAGCCTCCGATTCAGTGTGGAGCACATTCATCTCTATGATCAAAGTCAAATCGCCGTCCGACATAATCCTTGTTCCCAACATAAAGGAACATGTGATAAACATCGGAGCACCGGCAGATTTCGACGATAAATTCAGCCGTCTGAAACGGTTCTATACGGAAGTCCTCCCCAAGCAGGGCTGGGAAAAATATGACACCCTGACCCTCAAATGGCGCGGACAATTAGTGGCAAGTAAACGAAAACGACATTCCGCACCGGTGGAATTCATGAAATATGAGGACGAGGAAGCAGTAGATACCGGGACAATGCTTGCAGGCGATGATGTCGCCCCGGGACAGACGATGCCCGGAATCGAAGCTCACTCCGAAAAACCGATCCCTAAACAAATTATCACTCCGAAACCATAACTTGCAAATTATAATCCTCCAATCCTACCGTCCATGGAAGAAAAATATATCGTAGCTCTCGAAATAGGGAGCTCAAAAATAAAAGGAGCTGTCGGCACCGTTGATACAGCCGGAGCCTTGAGTGTAAAATCTGTCGAAGAAGAAAAACTCTCTGACGGAGTGCGCTACGGATGCATACGCAATGTGGTGGAAACCGCCAATGCCATCCGCAGTGTGATTTCACGCCTTGAGCAGCGTGAAGCGCAGCGGAAGGTCACCGGTGTGTATGTATCGGTAGGCGGCCGCTCTCTTAATTCTCAGGCAATCGAGGTAGAACGCCGTTTTGCCACCGAGACTGAGATCACCATGGAGATGATATCGGACATCATTAACGACGCTCTGAACCAACCGCTGCATGAGCGCAGCGTAGTATGTGTGACACCGAGGGAGTTCCGGGTTGACAAGGCTCCCACGACCCGTGCGGTAGGCATGATGGGTTCACACATATCTGCCCGCCTGAACCTTATCAGTTGCCGCAACCAGTTGATGCGCAATCTCCACAATGTGCTTAACGAGCGTCTGCAGCTGAAGGTGCAGGATGTGTTTGTGCGCCAGCTCGCCGAAGCCGACCTTGTGCTTTTCTCCGAGGAAAAACGTCTCGGATGTATGCTCGTGGACTTCGGAGCTGAGACCACCGCTGTGTCTATCTACAAAAACGGTGTGTTGGAATATCTTACCACCATACCGATGGGCTCACGCAATATCACTCGTGACATCACAGCCCTCAACCATCTTGAAGAACGGGCTGAAGAGCTTAAAATCATGGGTGGTAACGCTCTGCCAACAACAGAGCAGAACGTGGTTTACAGCAATGCCGCCGCTGACTATTCACAAATCAACAATTATGTAGCAGCACGTGCGGGCGAGATAATTGCCAACATCAACGAGCAGCTGAAATATGCCGGCTTCAATGCCGAGAAGCTTCCGGGAGGTATAATCATAGTAGGCAAGGGTGCCAAGCTCAACGGTTTCAACCAGCGTCTTGAAAACATGACCGGTATGAAAGTACGTGTCGGTGCCCCGACCACACGCATACGCATAAATGACGGACGGATACAGAGCGCTGATGCCGTGGATGTAATTGCTATCCTCTCGGCAGCAGCCAAAAATAACCCTGTGGAATGCATGACACGCCCTGCCCCTGTATTCACAGAAAGTCCCAGACCGGCAGACCCACAAACAATATATACAACCAAAACTCAAACAGCACAACAAACTCAGACAACCCAGACATCACAACAGACGACTACATCCCCCGCAGCAGCCGGAACGCCACGTCAAAGTGCCCCGGCGGCAGCCACCGAGCCTGTACGCACTCCTAAAACCACACCAGTGACACCTCAAGCTCCAAAAATCGAATATGAGGTTGAGGATGAACCCGCTTCAACCCGCCCGCAAGAGAAGAGCGGCTTTAGACGAGCATGGGGTGGACTTGTGGATCGTGTGGCAAAACTGATGACCGAACCCATCGAAGATGATGAAGACGACGATGACAAGTAAATTGTAAAACTAACGTAAAAAACGAATACAACACACTATTTATAATGGACGAACTCAACAAAGCTTACAGTCAGAATATCGACGACACTTCAGCTTTTAACAAGATGCCTGAAAAGAGCGACGAAAAGATAATTATAAAGGCCATCGGTGTCGGTGGCGGTGGTAACAATGCGGTGAATCACATGTACCGGGAGGGGATTAACAATGTCTCGTTTGTTAATATCAACACCGACCGGCAAGCATTGCTTCACTCGGTGGTGCCAAATATTCTTGAAATCGGCGACGGTCTCGGCGCCGGCAACGTGCCTGAGAAAGCTCATGATTTCGCTGAACAGAGTGCCGACGAGATAGCCGCACTGTTTGACGACGGCACTAAGATGGTGTTTATCACTGCCGGTATGGGCGGTGGCACAGGCACTGGTGCTGCGCCTGTGGTAGCTCGTATCGCCAAGGAACGTGGACTCCTCACCATAGGTATTGTCACAATTCCATTCTTGTTCGAGGGTCAGAAAAAGATCAAGAAGGCTATTGCGGGTGTTGACGAAATGTCAAAATATGTCGATGCGCTCCTTGTCATCAACAATGAACGCCTTACTGAAATATACGGCGACCTCAGTTTCCTCAATGCGTTCGGCAAGGCGGATGACACACTTTCGATTGCCGCGCGTTCTATTTCGGATATCATAACCGGTCAGGGACATATAAACCTCGACTTCAACGATGTGGATACCACTCTGCGAAACGGAGGTCCGGCAATCATATCATCGGGATATGGCGAAGGCGAAAATCGTGTCACAGCTGCCATTCAGGATGCTTTGAAGTCACCGCTGTTGAAAAACCGTGACATACTCGGTTCTAAAAAGCTATTGTTCTACCTCTACTTCGATCCCAACGCAGAGGATGAATTCCGCATGAGCGAGACTCACGAAATCAATGACTTCATCAGCTCTATCAACACCGATGTGGATGTGATATGGGGTATCGGCTTCGATGAGACCCTTGGAAATCAGGTTAAGATGACCATACTTGCAGCCGGATTCGAATTTGACGATGCTCTCAACAAGGAGGAAGAAGAGTTCCTGAACGGGGCAAAAAAAATATGGATAGGCGGAGGTCGTTCAAATGCGGCTGACAACAACACTGCATCTGCGCCTCAGGCAAAGAGCGAGAAACCTAAGGCGGCTCCGGCTAAACCCAAGACTCCCGAGGTTTCCGACAAACGTATTGCTGAAGAGTATGGAGCATCAAAACTCATGGATCTCACCGGTGGTGGCAAGGATCGCCAATCAACCATCGTGCTTGGTCCCAACCAGCTTGACGATGACGCAATCTGCGATATTCTTGAAAAATATCCCACCTATAAGCGTGACCGCAAGATCGTAGAGCAGGTACGCAACGGTGCCATGGGTATGGCAGCCGAACAACCCGCAACACAATCAAGCTCCCAGACCTTCATTTTCGGCTAAACCGAAGAGACTGACAAATTAGAGAGCAGTCTTGAGGATATTAAAGAGCAGCACCCCAGAAGTCTTGTTTAAAACTTTTGGGGTGCTGTTGATTTTATGGGAAGTTGTTGCAAATTAGGGCTTTTGTCCTCGATGTAGGGACGCTTCTATGGAGCGTCCGACAGCAAGTGACTTATTCCCATCCTGTTCCATTCGGATGTTCCGGGGAAGTATCCCTACATCCGATATGGTTTGCAACAGCGTGTACATCTTTAGTACTGTTCTTTTTCGTTGGGGAAGTCGGAGCTTTTGACGTCGGTGATGTATGAGCCGACGGCATCGGTGATGGCGTTGCCGAGGTCAGCGTACCGGCGCAGGAAACGTGGAGAGAAACCTTGGTTGATGCCAAGCATGTCGTGCATCACGAGCACCTGACCGTCGCAACCGCCCCCGGCACCTATGCCGATTGTAGGTATTGACAGCTCTTTTGACACACGTGTAGCAAGTTCGGCGGGGATTTTTTCAAGCACGAGGGCAAAGCAGCCGGCTTGTTCGAGAAGTTTTGCATCCTCAATCAACTTGTTAGCCTCAGCCTCCTCGCGAGCACGAACATTATAAGTGCCGAACTTATTGATTGACTGCGGTGTGAGACCAAGATGCCCCATGACAGGTATACCGGCAGAAAGTATGCGCTGAATTGACTCCAGCACTTCCGCTCCGCCTTCGATCTTCACAGCCTCAGCATGGCTCTCCTTCATGATGCGCACAGCCGATGCAAGCGCCTCGATGGAGTTGCCCTGATAGGAACCGAATGGCATATCACACACCACAAGGGCACGTTTGACCCCCTTCATAACACTTTTGGCATGATATATCATCTGGTCAAGGGTGATGGGGAGAGTTGTGTCATTGCCAGCCATGACATTTGACGCAGAGTCGCCCACAAGTATGACATCCATACCCGCTTGGTCGATGAGTTTAGCCATTGAATAATCGTATGCCGTGAGCATCGCAATTTTTTCGCCCTTAGCCTTCATTTCGGCAAGACGGCGTGTAGTGACCTTTCTCGGGTCCTCAACAGTGTATGTTGACATCGATATTAAAACTTTAATTTGAAAACAGTTATACTATAAATATTTTCTTTAGTCACGGATTTATAGCTCCTTGACTTATCTGCGTGGCAAAGGTATTAACTTTTTTGAAACCGCACGCACTGAATTCGGATAATTCTAATTAAATTTGCACTATAATAAATCATTTTTATCACCTTATAATACCGTTATTATTATGAAAAGCGATCCCAAAGACTGCTTGTATTGCACCAACAACGAGACTCTCCATAATCTCATGATAGAAATCGCACCGCTGAGCGTGTCACGAGTGTTCCTGTTTAAGGAACAAACATACCGTGGTCGCTGCTTGGTGGCATACAAGGATCATGTCAATGACCTGTTCGAACTCTCGGATGAGGAGCGCAACGCATTTATGGCAGATGTCACACGTGTGACACGTGCGATGGATAAAGTGTTCCATCCTGAGAAAATCAACTACGGAGCATATAGCGACAAGCTTTCACACCTCCATTTCCATCTCGCCCCCAAATATGTAGACGGACCCGATTACGGCGGCACATTCCAGATGAATCCCGGCAAAGTCTATCTGACCGACCAAGAATATGCCGACATGATCGCAGCCATAAAGGAAGCCCTTTAGCCTATCCGGATTAAATGACTATGGAGGATGTGTCAAATTGAAAATATTTGGCGCATCCTCTTTTTCATTTTTTGAACCGGCTGAACTATTTATTTTTGAACTGATTTTCTTTCATAGGATTAGTTTTTTCGTAAAATTGTCTTATCTTTGCATTTGTTAAGCTTTGCATTGGCGCAATGCGATGATTAGCAATGCACCTTTTACGTTAAAACTATGAGTTATAGCTTCTTAGACTTTATTTGTCTACTTGGATCCATCGCTTTGTTCCTGTATGGGATGAAAGTGATGAGTGAGGGATTGCAAAAAGCTGCCGGCGACCGTCTGCGCAGCATCCTATCGGCAATGACACGCAACCGCCTCACAGGTATGCTTACCGGTATCTTAATCACGGCTCTTATCCAAAGCTCATCGGCATCGACAGTGATGGTGGTAAGCTTCGTGAACGCCGGTTTGATGACTTTAGGTCAATCAATGGCAGTGATTTTCGGAGCCAATGTCGGTACGACATTCACGGCATGGATTATCGCACTGTTCGGATTCAAAGTTGACACCTCAGCATTCATTTTGCCTATCATAGCATGTGCCGTCCCACTGCTCTTCATGAAAGCGAGCAAAAAGAAGTCAATCGGAGAATTCCTCATAGGCTTCGCATTCATGTTCATGGGTCTTAACATGATCAGCAACTATGTCCCGGACCTCCAGAGCAATCCGGAAATGTTTGCGTTCCTTGAACATTACGCATCAATGGGTTATGGGTCAGTGCTATTGTTCCTCTTTGTGGGTATCATACTAACCGCTATCATACAGTCGTCGGCAGCCACATTTGCCATAGTGCTTATAATGTGTACAAAAGGATGGATTTCGTTTGACCTCGCCTGCGCAGTGGTGCTCGGTAGCAATATCGGAACAACCATCACACCGTTGCTCGCATCTATGAGCGGTAACGTGGCGGCGAAACGCACGGCAATGGGACACCTGCTATTCAATATGTTCGGTATGATCTGGACATTGATAGTGTTCTATCCCTTCGTTCATCTCAACGAGCATGTCACGGAATGGCTGGGACAGGGAAATCCGGCAGAATTATTTTCATTTGTCAACCAGCTTGAAGCCACCGATCCACAGCTATACAACAGTCTGTTTGACGGAAGCTTACCCAACGCACATCCGGTCCTCGCAAAAATAGGAGCTATGCAATTCAGCGTATCGTTCGGATTGTCAGTATTCCACACGATATTCAATCTTATCAACGTATCGTTGATGATATGGCTGACTAATGTATATGTTAAGATAGTTGAATACCTTGTGCCGGCAAAGCACAAAGTGGACGAGGAATTCCAGCTCAAATTTATATCCGGCGGTCTTATGAGCGCATCGGAACTAAACATAACCCAAGCGGAGAAGGAGATGGTGGTATATGCCCAACGGGTACAGCGAATGATAGGTATGGCTCAAAACATAGTCCATACCAAACCGGGGGACGACTTTACCAACCAGTTCTCACGTATTGAGAAATATGAGGAGATTTCAGACCGCATGGAGATAGAAATAGCCAACTATCTCAACCGCTGTTCGGAAGGACGTCTTTCTAATGAAGGTAAGCACCGTATAGCCGCCATGCTGCGCATCGACAGCGAAATCGAGAGTATCGCCGACTGCTGCTACGGCATAGCCAGGATACTAATACGCCGTCAGGAAAGCCGAGTGAATTTCAATGATGAAATTTACCATAACATTGACTCAATGTTCATAGCTGTAGAATCAGCCATGACCAACATGATACTCCTGCTTCGCGACTTCGAGACCGCAGAGGAAAATGACATCATAACTTCTTACAACAAAGAGCGTGAGATCAATAACCTCCGCAACCAGCTTCGCACAGCCAATGTGGAGAATATCAACGACCACCATTACGAATACCAAGCAGGTATATACTACATGGATATAGTAGGCTCACTTGAAAAGGTGGGTGACTACATAATCAACGTGGTCGATGAAGTCAAGAGCCAGTATCGCAATGCCGGATTATAATATGAGCAAATAAACAACGCTTAATCCATACAGTAATGCCATCTATCAAAAAGTATCTGGTAAATTACTTCACGCTGACCGAATACTTAGTGTCACAGCAGGACGCCGAGCAAGCCATACGGGAAGGTGTGTCATTCAGAGGCACAAACATTCTTATTCTTATAATTGCTATATTCATAGCGTCATTAGGACTGAACACCAATTCCACAGCCGTGATAATCGGCGCCATGCTCATATCGCCATTGATGGGACCTATCATCGGTATAGGGCTTGGCGTAGGCATTCAGGACTTCGAATTGATAAAACGGGCTTTACGGAATCTCATAATGGCAGCGGGATTCAGTGTGCTCACATCTACACTTTACTTTTTAGTATCGCCTGTGAGCGCAGGTCACAGTGAGCTCCTTGCGCGCACATCGCCGACCATCTACGACGTACTTATAGGATTTTTCGGTGGTGCGGCAGGTATAATAGCCATCGGATCCAAATCGAAAGGTAATGTGATACCGGGTGTCGCTATCGCTACCGCCCTCATGCCCCCCCTTTGTACTGTGGGATACGGTATAGCCACTTTCCAGCCTCATTATTTCCTCGGAGCATTCTATCTGTTCCTTATCAACTCCATTTATATAGCCTTGGCTACATTCATCGGCGTAAAGCTTATGCATTACAAGCCGATACCGGTCATTAATCCTGAGAGGGCGCGTAAGGTACGTAAGTTTGTATACACCATATCCATCCTTACATTGCTTCCGTCGCTCTATCTCACATACAACATGCTGAAGCAGTCGCATTTCACCCGAAATGCGGAGCAATTTGTGGCACAGGAATTCAAATTCCCGTCAACACAAGTGCTTAGCAGCAGTGCCACAATGGACCACGGCGAGAGAGTGATCACAGTCACTCTTATAGGAAAGATACTACCGACCGACTCGCTGCGCCTTGCATTGTCACAGCAACTCAAATTCTACGGACTCCAAGGAGCTACTCTCAATATCATTCAGGGCGATACCCCCGACCTATCATCGATCGCACAAAGTGCCACATCTGCACGTGACATCTACGAGATGGCGCAGACATCAATAGCACAGAAACAGGTTACCATTGACTCTTTAAAGAGCATAATAGCGTTTACAAATATAAATGACTCCATCGGAGGGCAGCTTGCTCCGGAGCTTAAAGTCCTGTTCCCGCAAATCACTGACATAGCGGTTACAAGGGCAATATTCGGAAACATCAGAGCCGAAGCTACCACTCTCGACACGGTAAACGTGGCTTTGGTCAAGTACACCAATCCCCTTCCGGCAGCAAAACGCAATGAGCTTGAAGCATATCTTAAAGCACGTCTGAGATACAAATCAGTGTCCATAATAGACATCGGCAAACAGATTAACTTCAATTCACTCTCACAAAAACCACATAATGGGAACACTTCAACCTCAAAAAAATAATCTGCCCGATAATCTCAGAGGGAAAAAAGTGGTGCTTGTGAACCACAGCGACACCCTCGGCGGTGCAGCCATCGTCACCTTCCGACTGATGCAGGCGTTAAGGAAGGAAGGGGTGGACGCACGTATGGTTGTATACACAAAAACATCATCGGAAGAGAATATATCTAATATATCCAGCCGCTTTGTCAGAGGCTTGGCTTTCTGCATGGAAAGGCTGAAGCTTATCATGGCAAACGGGTTCAACTACAATGACCTGTTTAAAATATCCTCAGGTGATTTTGCCCTTAACGTACATCACCATCCGTGGGTAAAGGAAGCCGATATAGTATGCCTTAACTGGTTTAATCAGGGATTGCTGTCGGTCAAAGGTATACACAAGCTCCATCGCATGGGTAAAAAGATAATCTGGACCATGCATGATATGTGGGCGATGACAGGTATATGCCATCATTCGTATGAATGTAGTTACTTCTTGGATAATTGCGGTAATTGCCAGTTTCTGGCAGGTGGAGGTAAGCCCAACGACCTTTCCAAGAAGATTTGGGAGAAGAAATATAAATTATACCGTGAGGTGCCAATCACATTTGTGGCTGTGAGCAGCTGGCTCGAACATCGTGCCCGCCAGTCGTCGCTTCTGAGAAACTGCGCGGTCATGACTATCCATAACCCGTTTCCGGTAGAACAGTTCTATACATCGCCATCTAAACTCATATACAGTATAGAGACACCCACCAAACCGAATATGATACTCTTCGGAGCGGCACGGCTTGACGACCCTATAAAAGGTTTGAACTACGCCATAGAGGCTCTTAACTATATATTCGACAACTATCCTGACATAGCGAGCGAGACAGCGGTATATCTGTTCGGATCCATGAAGCATCCGGAAATGCTCGATAACCTCCGCATGTCGCATCGCTGGCTCGGCATGGTGAATGATTTCAAGATACTTCGTTACCTATATTCCACTGCAAAGGTGGTGCTGTCAACATCGCTTTACGAGACTCTCGGAGGCACATTGGTGGAAGGACAAGCCGGAGGTGCCTTACCGGTTACATTCGGTGGCGACGGACGAGAAGATGTGGTAGAACATCTGAAGACCGGTTATATAGCAGGTTATAAGGACACCAAAGATATAGCCAACGGCATTATTTGGGCTATCAAATCCAAGATTTCACGCGAGTCGCTGCATAAATCAGTGGAAGACAGGTTCAGCGCTCCGGTGATTGCCCACAAATATATCAAGCTCTTCTCCGATATTATTGATTGACAACCCTCCGTGCCAACCAAAACAAATTAGAAGATTATGAAAAAAGTTCTCATCGTAGGAGCCGGAGGCTTCATAGGTGGTTTTATCGCCGAAGAGTCATTACGACGCGGCTACGAGACATGGTGTGGAGTGCGGGAATCAACCTCACGACGATATCTCACTGATGAAAGGCTTCAATTTATTACTCTTGACTATGACGATACCGAGAAGCTCAGTGAGCAGCTAAAAGGTCATCATTGGGATTATATCGTGTACAATCTCGGAGCCACAAAGTGTGTGAATTTCCTTGATTTCAATCATATAAATTTCAACTATCTGCGTAATTTCACAGATACGCTGATTGATAACGACATTGTGCCTGAAAGATTTGTGTATATGTCATCGCTTTCGGCTTTGGGACCGGGCGATGAGAAGAATTACACGCCTCTGAAAGGAAATATGATTCCACAGCCCAACACCCGCTACGGGCTTTCAAAGATAAAGGCTGAGACTTATCTACAGACACTCCCGTCTTCATTCCCATGGATCATATTACGTCCTACCGGTGTGTATGGACCGCACGAGCAGGACTATCTGATGATGATAAAGAGCATTGACTCTCATTTTGACTTCGGTGTGGGATTCAGGAAACAGATGCTGACCTTCATCTATGTGGAGGATTTGGCTCGTGCCATCTTCGACGCTCTTGAAAAAGCGCCTGTGCATCATAAATACATAGTCTCAGAGGACAGGGCATATACCCAAAGTGAATTTCGCAAAATAGTATCGAAAGAGCTTAAACGCAAACTCGTGATACCGGTAAGATTGCCGCTATGGGCTTTAAATATAGCCTGTCGCATCTCTGAAAAATACGGGGCGGCGAAGATGCAAGCCACTACACTGAATACGGACAAATACAACATAATGGCTCAGCGCAACTGGTCATGTGACGTATCCGATGCCAAACGGGACTTCGGCTTCAATCCGCAAGTGTCCTTGCAAGAAGGTATTCACAGGACTGTGGAAGCTTACCGCAGCGAACAACAGAAAAAATAATCATCATCCGCCATGCAAAAAAAGACACCTGTATGGATGACAATACTGATAATATTAGTACTGCTTCCCATATTCTCTCTACCGGCTTTATTAGACACTGTTCCCGCCGATGACGATTCGCTACGTACCGTCGTGTGGTGTTATCCATTCTATCTATTGCTATCCGGCTATCTTGCTTGGTTTGCATATCCGCAGCGTCCGACTATAAGCTGGATACTCATAGCGCTTATGGTGCTTTCCACCATAGCTATATGGATGTTGCCCGCAGCAGCGCTTTAATGAATTGAATTTATAATCTATCACTATATTTTATGAAACTTCTAATCATAAACGGTCCGAATCTGAATCTTCTCGGCACACGCGAGCCTGAAATATACGGTTCACGGACATTTGAGTCATACCTCAAAGAGCTGCGTGAGATGCTCGAAGGTGAAAAGATAGAGTATCTACAGTCAAACCATGAGGGGGACATAATAGATTTTCTCCATAATGCTGATTGTGACGGCATCATACTTAACGCCGGTGCATATACACATACATCACTTGCCATTGCAGATGCTATATCAGGAATAAAGATTCCGGTAATAGAGGTGCATATATCCAACACTGCTTCACGGGAAGCCATACGTCACACTTCATACATTGCGCCCGTGTGCCGCGGCACCATCACTGGATTTGGTCTTAACTCATACTTCCTTGCGGCGCAAGCCTTCATAATGGGTCATGTCAATAGATAGTCAGGTAGACGAATACATACTGTCGCATATCTCGGAAGAGCCGGAGCATCTGTCGAGACTCTACAGACGCACCCATCTCAACCACCTATACCCCCGCATGTGCTCAGGACATCTGCAGGGGCGTATCCTGTCAATGCTCACAGCCATGATCAAGCCTAAACGTGTGCTTGAATTGGGGACATATACAGGTTACTCTGCATTGTGTCTTGCTGAAAACTTAGCTGAGGACGGCGAGGTTCACACCATTGAGATAGACGACGAGATGGAGGAGGAATTAACGGAACTATTTTCATGTTCCCCAGGAGGAGACAAAGTAAAGCTTCATATAGGAGATGCAGAGGCGATAATTCCGACGATTGACGAGCAATGGGATATGATATACATTGATGCCAACAAACGCCGTTATATCGAATATATTGACCTTTCATTGCCACGTCTCGTTCCCGGTGGGTTCATTATAGCTGACAATACACTCTGGGATGGCAAGGTTACAGACACTGTTGCAAATCATGACGCTCAAACGGTGGCGCTTGACAAGTTTAACTCATATATATTAACAAAGCCGGAATTGGAGGTGGTTATCCTCCCGGTGAGAGATGGATTGACACTGATCCGTAAGAAGAAATAAACCTATAACGTATTTATGAATATAGAAAAAGCAATTCGTCATCGGGTTGCTTTTTTAGTGCGTATGTAGATATTAAATTATGGATCATGTGTAGATACAAGAGGTAAGACCGCATGGGTATAAACAAAAAAAGACAACCGGTTGCCATCTGTGATGGAACCGGTTGTCGGTAGAGGGGGCGG
>CAJTMJ010000006.1 GCA_910577335.1 uncultured Duncaniella sp.
ACGAGGGGGTCAATTTTTTCCCGCCGACAGGGGTCAATCTGCACCGACTTTTCCAGTAAGCTGACGAATTTTTGCCAGCGTTTCATCCCTGTAGGTTGAAGCATAGGTGCAGAAAGGAACCACAATTTTATCCTTGAAATCGTAACTTTCCGAAAATGTGTTGATAATCATCGGAGCGGTATGCCACCATACAGGACAGCCAATGAAAACGACATCATAATCATTCCAGTTTTCAACCTTATCCTTTATTGCAGGGCGCGCATTGTTATCCCTCTCTTGTAATGCTACTTCGGTGCATGGAGTGTATTCGGTGGGATAAGGCACAACCGGTTCTATTTCAAACAGAGTGGCATCGGTTTGTTCAGCAATCATTTTTGCCATTCTTTCGGTGGTGCCTCCCCAACTGAAATAAGCGACAAGTATCTTACTGTCCGTTGAAGGCTCAACAGGTGTTCCCGGTTCGGATGGATTTTCAGTTTCCGGTTTGTCGGGATTTTCAGGTTCATCGTTGCCGCATGACATAAAGGTCACGGCACTTACGAACATCAATAGTAGAGTCAGATATTTTTTCATCGTCATTGAAGTTTTTTTATTTGATGCAAAGTTAAGGGCATCCCTTTGAGGCATTATTACGATAAATACGGCATAATTTTCAAAAAATTCCGATTAGATAAATTGAGGGGCGCCTGTGGCAAAATAATTGCCGGCGCCCCTCTCTTCATCTGAATTTGTATTTGCTTGATTAAATTGTCAAAACCTTACCTTAAAGCCGCCCATAGCGGTGAATCCGGGCATTTCATAACCTCGGTTTATCGTGTAGCGGGCATCGGTTATGTTTTCAAGTCTTGTGAATACCGACACATATCGGCAAATATCCCATGTGACTTTGAGATTGAGCAGGGCATAATCCTGATGCCTTATTCCTTCCGCCACATACAACCCGCCAACGCCCTTGAGATCAGCTCCGATATTGATGAATCGCCACGGCTTCCACTCCACGCCGAGGAAATATTGATTTTTTGGCGCGCCGGTGAGATTGTCGAGCGACGTATGCAGATAGCTGTATGTCGCCGTGAGCCATAGATTGTCGAGGGGATGGCTGTGTGCCGAAATCTCTATACCCTTGTTTATGAAACAGCCAGTGTTCTGGTTTTTCATGTCAACCTGCTGTATAAGGTTGTCACCTTTGCTGTAATAGGCGGTTACCTCCGCAGAGAACCAGCGAGAGAACGATTTGCCAACCGACAGCTCATAGTTCATCATCTTCTCCGGCTGTAAATCGGGGTTTGCCGGACGGTAGAGATAAAGTTCCCTGAACGACGGATTTCGGTAGCCCATAGCCAGATTGCCTTTAACGGTCAGTCCGTAGCCGGGATTGAGCGAGAAACCGAACTGGGGCACCCATTGGGTGTCGAACTTGTCGCTGTTTGCCATGCGCAGACCTCCGTTAAGGTTTATCAGATTGTCAGCGAACATCTGCGAGAGAGTGATGTAAGGGGAATATTCAGTTACTGTCTTTCTGCTGATGGTTGACATTGAGCCTTCGGTATGGCTGTTTCCTCCCGATATAGGTATTTCACCCGAATAGGTATCGAAATCAAAACCGACAGTCGCCGATGCGTTGTGCCACGGCCTGAAGTTCTGATAAAGTATCACTCCCAATCGGTCATCCTTGCTGTGGAAATGGCGTGGATCGTCGATGAAATGATTGCCGTAGTTGTAATACACCCGTGCTGTTCCCGATGTTGTGCCGTAATTGTTTGAAACGGTTGCGGCAGCCTCCCCTCTGATAATATTCTGCTTGTAGATGTCAGTTGATTCCGGATTGGACAGTGTGGGATATATCGGGTCATTACCCCGGAAATTCATCAGTGTGTAGTCGAGGTAGCCGCTCCATTTATCGGAGAAGTCATACCCGACTTTCGCATACCCGTCAGCCTGCTTGAAATCGAAATTGTCAACAGTTCCGTCAGTCCGATTGTAGGACAACGACACGAGCGATGAAAACTTGCCGTATCTCACGGTGTTCGTAGCCGACGAGAGCCATGTGTTGTAGGAGCCGTACTGTGACTGTATCACGGTTTTGACACCGTTTTCCCTCGCCGCCTTGGTGATTACGTTTATCGTCCCCGCCATTGCGTTTGAGCCGTACAGCACTGATCCGGGGCCGCGAAGCACCTCCACGCGCTCCACATATTCCTTGTCGTAGAAATCGGCGATATGATGTGAGTATATTCCGGCAAACTGCGGCTGTCCGTCAACCATCATCAACACGGCACTTGCCCTGTCGCCGCCGACACCGCGCAGCTTGATATGTCCTGAACCGCCATTGCTTACTCCGAACCCGAATATGCTGCGCTGCGAAACAAAAAGGCTCGGTACCATACCCGATATTGCCGAGAGTACCTGTGTCTGTCCGGTTGCTTCAAGCTGCCGGCTGCCAATAACCGATACGGTATAGGGTAAGAGCTTCTGCGGCACTCCGCTGTTGGTGCCGGTCACTACCACCTCGTTCAAAACCTTCGTTGTATCAGCAGTTTCGGCTCCCGACAGGTCAAGAGCCGAAACTGACAATACCGAGGCTATGGCTGTTATTATTGCTATATGCCTCATAGCGCATTTATTCAACTATTTGCTTTTGTCCGTTGATTATGTATATTCCGGGAGTTAGACTCGAAAGATTGTCGGCATTTGACAGGACTTTCACACCGTTCATATCATATACATTGTATTTCTTTATGCCGTCTGCGGCAATGTCGCCGATTCCGCTGCTGTTTGTGACATCTATGAGGTCATAACTCTTGGTACCTAACCCAATCTGCTCGGCATAGTCAACGATATGTGTACCGTGACGGCTGTCAATACGCTGGATAAGCGGACGGTTGTTGTCGCCGGCGGTAGGCTCGTGGTTATACACGAGATCAAGACAAGCCTTGTCAAGAGCCACGGGGTCAAGTGAGGCGAGTATTCCGATGTCTTTCATTTCCGGTGCATGAGGATGACCGTCGCAGTCGCAATCCACCGACAGATTGTTCATGACGTTTATATAGACGATGCCTTTCTTGCCCTTGAAATAATTATGCACGGACTGTGCGGCACCTGCCATTGACTCTAAGAACGCATCCTGACCGTGGGGTTGCTGAAAGACGTAGCGGGGATCGGAGTAGGCTCCCGCCGTATGTATCCGGGTTTTGCCGTCAGGTGTGGCTATACCAATACTCTGGTTTTTAAGGACACCACCGAAACCGCCCATCGCATGACCCTTGAAATGGGCGAGATTTATCATAAAATCGTAATTTGCAAGGTGGCTGCCAACAAGATTTTCTGCAAACCACTTTGTATCCTGCATGGGAAGGTTCATGCCTCCTTCCTCATCCATAATGTCAACAGTGGCTATCTCGCCGTAACCTCTTTGCTCTATGGCACGTCGGTGGTTGGCGGTATTTGAACGGTTGCCGCCGTAGGCGGTGTTACATTCCACAAGGGTACCTTTCACATCCTTGACAAGAGTCCCGATAAGTTCTGGGCGGAGGTGGTTGCTCTGGGCTGATTCCCCGGTGCTGATTTTTACAGCCACGTTGCCTTCGGGGGTGACACCGAGTGCCTTGAATATGGAAAGCAGTGATTCGGGACTTATCTCCGATGTGAAATAGACCTTTGCCGGTTCGGGCGTAGTCTGCGCCATGCCTGCGGTCAGTGTCAGGCATACGGCTAATGCTGTTAATGCTCGTTTTATCATCGCGGTTATTGTTTTTGTTTGCAAAGTTCTCTATTTGGGAGGTTTTTATCATTATGAAAATTTCGGTGTTTGATACCAATATTACCGATAACGGAATTTTTCACATCAAAGTCCGAAAAAAAGACAATCCCACATTGTTATATTAGTGGTAATTTTGCGAAAATTTAACTTAACAGCAAGTCTATGTTCAAGTTTATAATCACCATATTATGCCTTACGGCTGTGTTGCCTCTCACAGCGCGTCAGACGGATGATGCCATCATCGTTGTAAACGGCACAGTCCGCGACAGTGATAATAAAAAGGTTATGGAGAATGTCAGCATCTCAATACCGGGAACCAATATCGGAACGGTGAGCAATGCCGACGGCACTTTTTCGCTCAAAGTGCCGAAGACCAATATGAATGGCGGGATAAGAGCGGAACAACTCGGCTATCACAGCAGTTTGCTGCCCGTTGACAAGCTGACTGAAGGCAATCATGAGATAGTCATCTATTTGAAATCTTCCGCAAAGATGCTCAAAGAGGTAATTGTCAGAAGCGGCAAACCGGAGGAAATTGTAGCGGAGGCTCTCAAGAAAATTCCTGTAAATTATTCGGCGAACAAAAGCCTTTACTCGGCTTTTTATCGTGAAACCGTGCAGAAAGGTAAAAGATATATAGGTGTGTCAGAGGCTATGGTTGATGTCTATAAGACCCCGTACATACGTCGTGTAAGCAATGGTGAACGTGTGCAGATAAAAAAGGGACGAAGGCTGATAAGCCATAACAGCCGCGACACTCTTTCTGTGAAAATAGTAGGAGGCCCGACCTTGCCAGTAATTCTTGATTTCGTGAAGAACAGTGACTTTTTATTTGGTTATGACGATTTGAAATATTACACTTTCTCAATGGAGAAGCCGGTCAGCATCGACGAGCGTATGCAGTATGTGATACGTTTTACTCCGAAAGTCAAACTTGACTATGCCTTGTGTGAGGGTTTACTTTTCATCGACCAAGAATCGCTGTCCATCAGCAAGGCGGAATTTAACCTTGATATGTCCGACAAGGATAAAGCCACCAGTGCCATTCTTCGTAAAAAGCCGAGAGGTCTAAGGTTCAAACCACAGGAACTGGCTTTTACCGTAACTTATAAACTTGTTGACGGAACTTCTTACCTGAATTATATCAGAACTAAAACCCGTTTCAAATGCGACTGGAAACGGAGGCTGTTTTCATCCGGCTATACAACTTATGCGGAAATGGTGATGGTTGACAGGGTGGACAATCCTGAAATCGGAATATCCCGAAAACAGGCTTTCGGTAATAATGATATTTTCTATGACAGGGTAGAGAATTATTGGGACTGCGACTTCTGGAATGACTACAACATAATAGAGCCTACCGAGTCGTTGGAGAAAGCGGTTGGCAAATTACGGAGGAATAATGCTGCTACAATGGCATTATTCCCTTAAAAATCACTATCTTTGCATTTGAAACAGATACCGCTATGGAGAAAACAAAGGATGTGATAATCACTGAATCGCTTGACGGCCTCGGAACAGATGCCTTCGGAGATTACCTTGCCCATGCGATATGTCTTGGCGGTTCTTGCAGTTTTGTGTTTAACGATAAGGATTTTGAGCTGCATGAAGGTGATTTGATGATTGTGCGTAAAGGCAAACTGATTGAGAAAGTCCGTTATTCTGATGATTTTAAGGTCAAGGTTTTATATGCGACCTCATCATTCATTGAGTTATGCACTCCGATGACCAATTATGGTATGCATGGCTCGTTGGCTTTATTCTTCAATCCAGTCATGAAACTTACGCCGGAGCAATATGATTTGTGTGTAAGGGAATTTAAGTGGATTGAATTCCGATTGAACCAGACAGACAATAATTTTTATATCGAAACTTTGAGAAACGCAGTGCAATCCGCAATACTTGATTTCTTTGAGTTTCATTCCAAAAATTATGGCGAAAGAAAGCTGTCAACACAGAACGCCATGATAATGGGGAAATTTCTGAATATGCTGGAAAATGGCAGTTATCGAAAGAACAGAGAAGTTTCCTTTTATGCCGATGCGTTATGCGTGACTCCCAAATATCTCTCTGAAGTATCTAAGAAGGTCAGCGGTTTTGCAGCTAACTATTGGATTAACCGCTATACGATATTGGATATATCACGGCTGTTAAGGGATAAGTCACTTACTTTCGTACAAATCTCGGATATGTTCGGATTTTCTTCTCCGGCATATTTCAGCCGTTATGTCCAGCATAATCTCGGTGTGAACCCGACCGAATACAGGGAATAACATATTTGAATAACATACAGAGTGCGTTTTCGGTAAAAACTGATGTTTTTACCGATTTTTTCATATCATCAGTTTTCCAAAATCGCAATAATTTTGCTGATAAAAAAGCACCAAAGATATGAAAGCAAAACTATTATCGCTATTGGTCGTGTTGATTGCCGCAATAAATGTCATGGCACAAGACCATAAGGAACAATTATCTCCGGCAGAACAGGAGATGATCAGCCTGTCTAATGACAAATGGCAATGGATGTCGGATAAAAACATCGAAAAACTTGCGGATTTATTTCATGACACATCCCAGTTTGTCCACATGGGCGGTTACTGGGGTAAGGAAGCCGAACTGAATACCATCAAGGATGGACACATTTGGTATAAGAAAGCAGAAATACACAGTCAGGAAGTGAAATTCACCGACCACACTGCCACCGTTTACAGCCGGATACATCTTAATTCAGTGGTGGGAGGCAACGAAGTGAGGTTTCCTTTCATTGTGACAGAGGTGTACGTCAAGGAAAATGGCAAATGGAAACTCTCGTCGCTCGTATTCACTAAAACATTAGGAGAATGAAAAAATTTGGTTTCAAAGCTATAATATTCATAATGGCTTTATTTACATCTTTCATAGTTATGGCACAAGACGTTAATACATTCAAACAACCCTATGAACCCGGAAAGAAGATAACTCCAAATCCGAATTTCACGGGTGAAGCATGGTTACTGCCTTTGAGTGAGCATCCAGAACTGAATGTTCCCATGTTCAATGTGACATTCGAGCCGGGATGTCGCAACAACTGGCATAAACATAGCGGCGGGCAGATTCTGATTGCAACCGCCGGAATCGGTTACTATCAGGAAAAAGGCAAACCTGCCCGCAGGCTTTTCCCCGGCGACATCGTTGAGATAGCCCCTGACGTAGAGCATTGGCATGGAGCCGCACCCGACAGTTGGTTTGCCCATATAGCCATAGAGTGTAATCCCGAAACAAATAAAGTTACATGGCTGGATCCGGTAATTGACCAAGACTATATTTCCGCGACAACAAATGCCACATCAAAGTATGAGGAAGCCAACAAAGTTCTTTCTCCGCGCCAGCAGGCTATCGTGGAAATAGCCTCATATACAGGAAACGGAGATCTGGAACATCTCTCCGCAGCACTCGTAAAAGGTCTTGATGCAGGAATGACGGTCAATGAGATTTCCGAAATATTAGTGCAGGTGTACGCTTACGCTGGTTTTCCTCGCAGCCTACGGGGAATACAGACTTTTATGTCGCTTCTTGATGAACGAAAGAGGCGGGGGATAAATGATACAATTGGACGTGAGGCTTCTCCTGTCGCAGACATGACCTGTACCGAAAGATACAAGATAGGCAAGAAAAATCTTGCAGAACTTACAGGTACTCCTGTTGATACCCCTTTGACCGGATTTTCAGTATTTTCTCCTACTATTGACCGTTTCCTGAAAGAACATCTTTTTGCGGATATTTTCAACCGAGATTTGCTAACTTGGCAGGAAAGAGAACTTGCAACGGTATCAACGCTTGCAGGTGTCGGGGGTGTGGAACCTATGGCGAGAAGTCACATGACGATATGCTTGAATCTTGGCACGACTCCCGACCAACTAAATGCCTTACTCAACATAATTGAAAATAACATCGGAAGACAAAAAACAGATTCCCTACGGAAGATTATCACGCAACTGGCTAAATAATAAGCTAAGTGATATAAACGGAAAGGCGGGGAAACCTGCCTTTTCGTGTCTATATACGGCCATCAAATACTTAAATAACAATATGTTTAACTTAATCAAAAATCAATGAACAGAGTATTGATTGTTGATGCGTCATCCTCCGACTGTCGGATAATGGCTGGCTTTTTGACAAAAGCCGGTTATGACCCGGTGACAGTGGAGGACCTTGACGCTGCAAAAGACGAGGTGGAGAAACTTCCACCGGGAGCGGTGATTGTCACGGCAATGAAATTCACCCGTGGCACAGCGCAGGAGTTAATCAACTGGCAGAGGCGGGAGGGATACAAATTCCCCGTCATAGCCATAGTGGACAACCTTAATCCGTTAGAGATTGCCGACGTGATGAAAGACGGCGGTGCCGTCAACATCGTGCAACGCCCGGCGATTGACAAGCAGCTTGTGGAGGTCGTGGGCAACTATGCCCGACCCGAAAACACTGTACTTCTTCTCAATGACGAGCTGATACCGCGCCAGAGCGAGGCTTTCAGGAAAATCGGTCAGGCAATCCACACTATCGCAGCCACTAATGCCAACTGCATAATCTTTGGCGAGTGCGGAACGGGTAAGGAGCAAATCGCCCGACAAATCTACCTGCAAAGCTTACGCGCACAGAAGCCATGCACGGTTATCGAAGCCGGAGGCGCGGCACTTGTCGGCAAACACGATCCTGCCACGTTTCGGAGCGAGATATACAACCGCATAGAAGGCTACTTCCAAAAATCTGACGGAGGCACAATCATTCTTAAAAATGTGCATTTGCTCACATTCGAGAATCAATCGGTATTGCTACATATCCTTGAAAACGAGCATCCCGATGTTAGGGTGATATGCACAGCCGAGCCGGAACTTCTGGAAATGGTTGCGGCAAAGACATTCCGATCCAACCTTTTCTACATTCTCCGACAAGTTGACATATCCGTGCCGCCACTACGGGAGGTCACTGAGGACATCGCGTCGTTGGCGGCATACTTCCTTACTCGTTATGCCGACAAGACCGGTAACCCGGTGAAACGCCTTGACGCATCAGCGGTAAAGGAATTGAGAATATACCCGTTCCCCGGCAACGTGCGAGAGCTGAAAGACGTAGTTCTTTTCGCCGCCTTCCACTCCAAAACCGACACAATAACCGCCGCAGACCTCAATTTCAGCCAATCCGAGCCTGAAACAGACATCGGATATAAACTACAAGACCCGGCAGCGGAGAAAGCCAAAATAGTGGCGGCTTTGGAACAGGCGCAGGGCAACAAGATAATTGCAGCCAAGCTATTGAAAATCGACCGAAGCACACTCTATGTCAAGTTGCGCCAGTACGGACTGAAATGAGGGTATAGCAAATTTCGCTGAAAATTGCTACCTTTGCACTTGAAATAGAAATAAGTATGTCCGAGGAGTCGGACATTTTGAACATACTTCATAACATAACATCGCATTTTGTATAAGTAAAAATCTGGTACATTTTGACTTTTGGAGCAAATGCGTGATGCTTATGCTATGCACTTGCATAGCGTGCCGTCACGTTCTCCAAAATAGGTTTTACCAGATACCTTACTTATGGCGTGATTTGGCACGCTTTTTTTATTGATACTGAACAATCTTAATACCACTGAATTGTAGAATAATCCGACAACTATCTATTGTTCCAACATTACCTTATTTTTAACCATTGTAAAATCTAAGATTGTATTTTCTTTGTTTCCAGTTAGTTGCTGATTTTAACACATTCTTTTCATCGTTATTCCCAACCGCTCGGTTATAATTGCAAACGAGGCGCAAACCTCGCAAGTCTAACTAAAACATATAACCGAAATGGAAGTGACAACACCCCCAAACTCTCCGGGCTTCAACAGGAAGCCGACAACCAAGTTCAAGAAACCAGCCCATAGGCGTAAGCATCCCGACAAGAAAAAGGCTGACATATCCCGCAGCCAATTCACACCCGAATTCATCGCATGGTACGGTGTCTGCCGCTTCCTGATCTGCGTGGCAACAATCCTCGGCCCCGTGTTCTTCGACAAGCCGGAACCGGTAATATCCAAACCTGCCGAGTGAGCCTATGGAGAAGGCTGTAAACAGCGAGGCGGACTTCCAGACCGCAGTGATGGCACAACTCGCGCTCATAGAGGAAAGGGCAAGAAGCCCCGGCGGATATTCACCTCGACCCAGACTTTTCTATCACGGCGAGCCGATTATACTTCTTGATGATGTCGTAACCGGGCTTGATGTCAGCGAGAAAACGATAAGGCGATACCGTGACGCTGGAAAAATCACCGTCTATGAAAGCAAGGAAGGCAACATTAAATTCGTGCTGCAAAGCGACTTCGATACCTTCCTTGAACAGACATTCATAAGTTCATCGCACCCCGACTACGGGGCGTTGAGAAAGAAAAACAAAAACGGCAGCAATGCCGGAATTTAATCACCACTAAATCATAATTCATTATGGAACAGACTCCTGAAAAGGACGAGGTGCTGATTGCCCGCAACAATGAAACCGGGCAGGTAGGCGCGGTTGTCGGGCAGAACCCCGACGGCACTCCCAAAATGGCCGATGTAAAATCGACTCCGTTAAGCGAACTTGTAAAGTTCACCAAAGGGCAGAACCCCCTCGAAGCGTTCACCGCCAACTTCATGCGTCAGGCGAAGAACCCGACCACCTTCGGTATCTTCAAGATGTCAGCCGGGGATTACGAGGCTCTGGCAGAGCCTATGGCGGAAATGCTCAACGACCCCGAAACCAACAAAGCAATGTTGGACAAATACCGGGTGGAAATGAATACTCCTGCCGCCAAAATCCAGCCCGTTGACCCGGACAAAATTAACTGGGCAGAGGTGGAACAGCAATGGGGCATCAAGCGCGAGGATCTTGAAAAGGACGGAGCATTACAGCAGATGAAGTATCATCACAAGTCGCCCCAGCTCTATAAGGTCAATGACCCTGACAATCCCGGCGAAAAGATTGAGGCACGGCTCTCGTTCCGCTCCAATCCCGACGGCACATATTCACTCACGCCACATTTCGTGAAGGAAGAACCGCAGCTTGACCGGCCTTTTAGGGGCTACACCTTCACCTCCGAGGACAAGGGGGCATTGACCAACACAGGCAACCTCGGCAAAGCCGTTGACCTCAAAGACCCGGTGACGGGCGAGGTGCAGAAATGCCTCGTGAGCATAGACCGCCTCACAAACGAAATCGAGTGCGTACCCGTCGATAAAATCTATATCAAAAAGAATGTAGCCAATATAAATCTGACGATGCAGCAGATCGGCATCCTCAAAAGCGGCGGTCTAATCAAGGAACAGCACGTTGAACTCCCCAACGGCCAGAAATTCACAGCCGACCTGCAATACAACGCCTCCAAGCGTGACATCGCCTTTGTTAACTCGGCTTTATACCGTCAGGAGAACGAGCAGGAGGCAAAGCAGAGCCAGCAGCAGGGCGAGAAACAATCCGGGCATACGAGCCTCAAAGACAACTGGCACGACGCTGACGGCAAACCCAAGCGACTGTCGCAATGGTACCATATCCCGCTTGACGAGCAGAAACAGGCTGATTATCTCGCCGGGAAACAGGTGCTTGTCGGGGAAACCAAGGATATAAAAGGGAACGACTGCACGATGTATCTCCAATACGACCCCAAAGAGCGCAAGCCCCAGACCACATGGGTATATCCCGACCGTGACAAGGTTGTGGGCATCGCCGAGGAACACAAGACGCAGGTAGCCGTCAACAACGACGGCAAGACCAACGAGGCGACCAAGAACATAAAAGAGCCGCTCAAGCGTGGCCAGACCGAGCCGAAGGACGACGCGCAGCAGAAAAAGCAGCAGCGCAAGCCCCGCACTCCGAAGCCGTAGCCGCCTCTCACCACTTTATCCGTTATCCACAGTCAATCCCGACTGCGATTCGCTGACACGTTTGCCGGAATTTAGCTGAAAATCCGACCACTGAATCCGCAAATCCACTGCGACCAATATCTCGCCTCCGGCAACCTGTCAATATCCAGACAAGTATCTCCACGACACGGGGAGGCAGCGCGCACCTCCCCGTGTTTTCAAAAATTCACCGACTAAACCCACAAAATTATGACACAACTGATTATATGCGAGAAATACCGCATAGCGAGAGCCGTCGCCAAAGCATTGAAGGCGACAAGGAAACTCCGTCACGGAGTATATGCCAACGAGGAAATCACCGTGGCATTCGTAAGAAAGGACTTCATCAAGCCGATACCGCTGTCGGAAATGGCAGACGGCAGCCTGCCTTTCGTGCCGGCCAAATATAGGATGTCGGTCAATGACAAAATAACCGACCGCAGACTGAAACGCCTGTTCCGCAGCGCAAGGGAAGTCATCTTCGCATCCGGCGAAGGAGCGGAGGCACAGGCACGCTTCTTCAACCTATGCCGCCACTTCCGTGTCGGACAACCCACAAGCCGGATGTGGCTCACCAATTCGGACTATCAGGCGATACGGCAGATATACGCCAAACGTGAGAAAGGGCGCGTGCTGCACGACCTCGCACAAGCCGGACTGGTCAACAACGGTATGGAACTGTTGTTCGGCTATAATTTCAGCCGTGTCCTCGACCGCTGGTATTACCACGGCAAATCGCTGACCCGTCAGGAGGCAATCACAATGTCCTTTCTCGGCGATGTGTTCAACGAGTACGAGGAATACATCAACGGCGCACCGCAGTATCATATAACCCTTGTCAGTGGCGGGCTGTGCCTTGCATCAGGCAAGACATGGAACAGCCAAGAGGAATGTAAGGCGGTAATAGACACCATAGAAACAGGCGTTACCGTAAAGGCGGAAATGACGGTGGAGGAAACGACAGTCCCGGCATTGTCGCCACATACGATGACAACACTCCAAATGGATGCCTTTGACAATCTCGGCTATATGCCGGTCAAGACCATAGCGGTAGCAAACTGCCTGTACGAGAGAGGCATAATAACATCGCCCTTCACACATAACCCCGACATGGGCATAATGCCCCTGCGACCGCTGCCGCCTTACTCGTCGGAAAACGAGCGAAAGCTCTACAACCTGATTGCAGGGCGCACGGATGCGGCGACACTCACGCCCGAAGTACGTCAGGTTGCCACCGTCAAAGCGGAGATTGCAGGGGTGGAATTCTCCTACTCATGGGAAATCAAGGAGCCGAAGCCCGGATACGTCGGCTCATCAAGGCAGGATTTCACCATACAAGGAACGTCGGTGGTGCCGGTGGAGCGTGAAACACCTCATGAGCTGTTCGGCTTCTCCGCAGTCCTCTACAATCTTCAGAAGATGCTGGCGGCGACTGACACATACGCCCATGCCCGTATGCCTTACAGCGGCTATGACCATGAATGGGGAACCGCCATAGAGGGGCTTGCCAAAAAGGGCTTCATCGACATAGACAGCGACGGTATCATCAGCCTGACCGATGAAGGGCGGCGACTTGCCACAGACATTGCCCCATACGACCTTTGCGACGCACTGCGAAGCCCGAAATTCAGCCCCGACGCAGTCCTTCTCGGTGACATGAAAGGACGTCAGGCTGTCGCCAACTTCGAGAAATGTCTCACCGCCACCGTCGGCGACATACTCAAATATGTGCCGAAAGAGGGCAACGGTGACACCCCGGAAGGCGAAATCACGGATGAAATTCAGGCGCTGCCCGAAAAATAGGCGCTGATCCATAGCGCATAATCCGATAAAAATCGCTAACTTTGCCACTGAATCGCAGTCATAATTTATTTTGATTGTGGATTTAGTGGTGAGTCGGCGGGAGGGATACCCGCCGACTTTTTTCAACTATCCATATCCCACCCACCACTCAATCCACCCATACATGACTGATATAATTTCATTAGTAAACAATGGAGGTCGTGGCATAATCGTGTCTTTGACGGCAGGAGATTTGTCAGACCTTCTCGATAACGCCATCGCAAAGGCGAAAGACGAAATCTTGCCGACAATGGTAAGTGCCGCACAGGAAGATCTGCTCACGAAAAAGGAAGTGATGAAAAAGTTTGGTGTCTGCGACACCACCTTGTGGCACTGGCGTAACAAAGGCTATCTCGAAGCCGTCAAAGTAGGACGCAAGGTTTGTTATCGCAGGAGCGAAGTTGAACGAGTAATCAAACTGCGCGTTCAGTAAGAATCTTCTAATCCAAATATGGCGAGGGTAGCTGTTATAGGCTATCCTTGCCATTTGTTGGTTTTGAGATATGATGACGGTTAAATGAAGCCGTTTATTTCAACAAACTTTAACATTCAATAATGCCCAAACATTTAATTATCTCGATTGAATAGGCGTAAAAAAGATTAAAAAGCGGGGACAAAAATTCGTAGAAAGAAAATTGGGGGACAAAATGGGGACAAAAATAAAAAGAGAAAATCCTAAGTGTTTGAAATTCAAACACTTAGGATTTTCTAAGGTGTCCGAGATGAGATTCGAACTCACACAGCCTTACGACCACTACCCCCTCAAAGTAGCGTGTCTACCAATTCCACCACCCGGACTTGAAATGTCTGCCAAGTCAATACTTGAGTAATTCTTAGAGCGAAAAACGGGACTCGAACCCGCGACCCCAACCTTGGCAAGGTTGTGCTCTACCAACTGAGCTATTTTCGCGAGTTTTGTTTTCCTCGACAGACTTTAATATTTTAATGTTCTCTTAGAGCGAAAAACGGGACTCGAACCCGCGACCCCAACCTTGGCAAGGTTGTGCTCTACCAACTGAGCTATTTTCGCAAGTTTTTGTTGGTCTCAAACGGTGTCATTTCCGTTTTGCGATGCAAAGGTATGACGTTTTTTCTTACCATGCAAATTTTAATGCTCTATTTAACTTGCGTTAACTAATTAAAGGCTTAATATGAGGTTTATGTTAAAATATGTTTACAAAATAGGGCTTTTTAATGAACCAATGTGTTTGAATGGGCGTTACAATTTAAGAATTGTTTATAAGCAACATTTGTATGAAACATCTTATATTATTACGCCACGGGCAGAGCGAATGGAACTTGGAAAACAGGTTTACCGGATGGACCGACGTCGATCTTTCGGAAAAGGGGAGAGATGAAGCCAAGAAGGCTGGAGAACTGATCGCCAAATCGGGCATATTGCCACGTTACTGCTTCACATCTTATCTGAAACGAGCCATCCATACGCTCAATATCGCACTTGCTGCCATGGAGCGCGACTGGCTCTCGGTGGTTAAGGACTGGCATCTGAACGAGCGCCACTATGGGGCGTTGCAGGGACTAAATAAAGCTGAGACGGCAAAAAAGTTCGGTGACGAGCAGGTGCATATATGGCGCAGGAGCTATGACGTGGCACCCCCGGCTCTCACTGAGGACGATGAGCGGTTTCCAGCATCCGATGTCCGATATGCAGCCTTGGCAAAGGAGTCGTTGCCTCTTACAGAATCATTGGAGAATACCATATATAGGGTGCGCCCTTGTTGGGAGGAGCTGATCGTGCCGGCTCTTAACCTTTATGATGACGTGATAATAGCTGCGCATGGCAATTCTTTGAGGGCTTTGGTCATGATGCTCAACAAGCTTACTCCTGAGCAGATAGTGTCGGAAGAGATACCTACCGGAGCTCCGAGAGTGTTCACCCTTGACGATCGCATGGGAGTGGTTGACGATAAGTATCTTTAATAGTGACGGATAGATAAAAGAAATAACCGAATCGGATGCCGACTCGGTTATTTTGATTGATGAGGGTGAACAGTGGGGGTCGAACCCACGACCTTCGGAACCACAATCCGACGCTCTAACCAACTGAGCTATGCTCACCATGTTTCTGATTTGCGGTGCAAAGTTACAACGATTTTTTGAAACCGCCAAACATATTTGATAAAAAATTTGACATGGTAATGTTGACGGCTGAATTTTTACAGATATCGTCATTTATGGCCGCACGGCTGCCATACGTCCTGTTCAAGACATAAAATTGCCTTTGAAATAGCCTCAAATTAAAAAAATAGAAAATTTAAATCAGTTCAGTAGCAAAATAATTCGTAACTTTGCAGTCATGAAAAATATTCGCAACTTCTGTATCATTGCCCATATTGACCATGGCAAGAGCACTCTTGCCGACCGTCTGCTTGAATATACAAACACTGTCGCCGGGAAGGACCTGCAAGCGCAGGTGCTTGACGACATGGATTTGGAGCGCGAGCGAGGTATCACCATTAAGAGCCATGCCATCCAGATGAACTATACGCTGGACGGGGAGAACTATGTTCTGAATCTGATTGACACTCCGGGACACGTTGACTTCTCATACGAGGTCTCCCGTTCAATTGCTGCCTGTGAGGGTGCTTTGCTGATAGTTGACGCTTCGCAGGGTATTCAGGCGCAGACCATATCCAACCTTTATATGGCTATTGACAACGACCTTGAGATTATACCAGTGATCAACAAGGTTGACCTTGACAGTGCCAAGCCTGACGAGGTGGAGGATCAGATAGTGGATCTTCTCGGCTGCGACCCTGACGAGATAATCCGTGCCAGCGGTAAGACCGGCATAGGTGTGCCTGAGATTCTCAAGGCGATAGTGGAGCGCATACCGGCTCCTGTCGGCGATCCCGATGCTCCGTTGCAGGCTTTGATTTTTGACTCTGTGTTCAATCCCTTCCGTGGCATCATAGCATACTTCAAAATCGAAAACGGTACTATCCGTAAGAATGATTTTGTGAAGTTTGTGGCAACTGGAAAAGAATATAATGCCGACGAAATCGGTGTACTTAAGCTCGACATGCAGCCATGCGACCAGCTTTCAGCTGGTAACGTGGGGTATATAATATCAGGCATCAAGACCTCACGTGAAGTGAAGGTGGGCGATACCATTACGCATGTTGACCGTCCTTGCTCTGAGGCTATTGACGGTTTCGAGGAGGTGAAACCCATGGTGTTTGCCGGCGTATATCCTATTGAGACGGAGGACTTCGAAAATCTCCGCAGCTCGCTTGAGAAGTTGCAGCTCAACGATGCCTCCCTGACTTTCCAGCCGGAGTCATCAATGGCACTCGGATTCGGTTTCCGTTGCGGTTTCCTCGGATTGCTTCACATGGAGATTATACAGGAGCGTCTTGGTCGTGAGTTTGACATGGATGTCATCACCACTGTGCCTAACGTTTCCTACCGTGTGTATGACAAGCATGGCAATATGACGGAGGTTCACAATCCGTCAGGTTTGCCGGAGCAGACTTTGATTGACCATATCGAGGAGCCTTATATCCGTGCTTCTATCATCACTGCCGCCGATTATATAGGTCCGATTATGACTCTGTGTCTCGGAAAACGTGGCGAATTGGTGAAGCAGGAGTATATCTCAGGCAACCGTATGGAGATGATATTCGACATGCCGCTCGGGGAGATTGTGATAGACTTTTATGATAAGTTGAAGAGTATTTCCAAGGGATATGCTTCGTTTGACTATCATCTGCATGATTTCCGTGAGTCAAAATTGGTCAAACTCGACATCCTTCTCAACGGCGAAAGTGTCGATGCGTTGTCAACGCTTACCCATGTCGATAATGCCGTTACCTTCGGTCGCCGCATGTGCGAGAAGCTTAAGGAGTTGATACCGCGTCAGCAGTTCGATATAGCCATTCAGGCAGCCATAGGCGCTAAAATCATCGCCCGTGAAACCATCAAGGCGGTGCGCAAGGATGTGACTGCTAAATGTTACGGTGGTGATATTTCCCGTAAACGCAAACTTCTCGAAAAGCAGAAGAAGGGAAAGAAGCGCATGAAGCAGATCGGCTCAGTTGAAGTGCCACAAAAGGCATTCCTCGCCGTCCTGAAACTCGATTAACATATCGAACTGATTTAAACAATTTTGATAGATTATAATTACCGAAAGCACAACAGAGTGTCATTTGCGTTTTGCTATTGACACTCTGTCGTGTTTTTTATGTAATAGGATGGCGTTATATTATGGGGATTTCACGAATCATTTTACTAAAACTTTTGAAATGTTGACATAGCAATCGGTGCTTCCAAAACGGTCTCCACGTTTATTGAACCAAACAGGTTGCTCGCCGGAAACTTGGACTTCCAGTATATAGTCATCCTCAGCATATTCCTTGCTTACGAAACGAATCGACTCGTTCGGGACTTTGCTGTAGAAATCAACATACGATGCATGTAATACTTCACCGTGCTTATTGAGTATTCTGAAAGTAGCGTATCCTCCTGTGCTGTCTGTCATTCCGAAAACAGTTATCTTCCGACCATGGAAGGGGATACGGGTACAGTCACCTTTATTATTTGATGACCATGTGTGCCGGATTTCCTTTCCGGGTAACACTGATGGACGCAGACTGTCAATGTCCCAAGAATGCCAGAATTCAGGTATTGATAGTTGTGTGCCATTAACTTTCATAGGCATCCAAACATAGGTTGCAGCCGATGCTTGGTGGGGATATGACCAGCGGTCACCCATATACATAGGTATGGTGTCATTCCCATGCTTGAGAGGAAAGACGAAAGTGCTCTGAGAATTATGTGTCAGAGTGCCTTCAGGGCAAAAATATCCGTGTCTTTCCCACGGACCTTCGATGGATGGAGCGGTGAAATAATAATTATCGTTCCTCTCCCAGCTTGTCAGTTTGGAGGTCAAGAGGAAATATATGCCGTCCTTTTTGAACATTGCTGGAGATTCACCCATGCCATCGACATTGGCTACCTGAGCATCTATGCTACGGTAGTCGTCGGACAGGCGATATATAGGTCCATGGTGTATGAGCAGGTAGCCTTTACCGTCACTGTCTTGAAATGTTCCCATGTCCCAACGTTTTATAGGTTTGCCATTATATTCTATGGCACCGAGAAGCTTGTAATCGCCATTTATGGTAGAACAAACAGCAATCCCTACACATGGATCTTTGTAGTTCATGTCATCTGTGTGCATAAGCATGATATACTCACCGGTTTTAGGACATCGCATTACCTTAACCCTTTCTCCTACGCGGTTAGGTCCAAGTATGCCATCTCCCTGTACAGGCAGCACGACACGTTCGAAACGCCAATTTACCATATCGGATGACGAATAGCAGCCAAATCCCGGGAATGCGTTGCTTTCATCTGATTTGTATTCTCCGAAGAGCCAATATCTGCCGCCGTCCTCTATTATACATGCGCCGTGCGCGTTGATTATGTCCCCTTGTTCATCAAACCATGGAACTCCGTTGTGGATCGTCTTGTCGGTGATTGACTGCCCGAAAATATTTGTGGCAAGTATACAGAAAATAAATATGAGAAGTCCGGACTTCATAATGAACTGATTTAAACTTTTTATGAAACTTATCTTTAGTAAGAATGCTTGTATATAATTATGTGACAAATGTACTAAAATTTTTGAAATACTGTGAGAATAGGAGATGTGAAACATGGCGAGTAAAAATTTAAGGGTTGTATCTTTTTTTGAGCAAAGATACAACCCTTTTTAGGGGAAAGAGTGCGAAAATGTCAATTTATTTAATCGACTCGAAATTTTTATTTCGTGGTTGTGATGGTGAGGGTGGCGGGTTTGACACCTTTGGCGGTGGCTTTGAAGGTCATTGCGCCCGGTTTGGTCGAGGTTCTGAGGATTGCTGTTGCAGCTCCTGAGAATAGTTTCATTTTAGGATCTTGGAAGCTGAGAAGCGATGTGGCGTCGCCATTTGCTCCTGCTTCGTATGTTCCCTCGCCGGTGACTGTGAAGTTGACCATATTGTCGGCTGTCGGCACGATGTTACCATCCTTGTCAGCAACCTGCACGGTGACATACACAAGTTCTTCACCATCTGCTATGGCTGTAGTGCGATTGGGGGTGAGCACCAAATGATGAGGCTTACCGGTGGTGCGGATGCTCTTTTCAGCAGCTACATTGCCCAATGAATCGTAAGCCACAACCTTTACCTCGCCCGGTTCGTAAACAGTCTCGTTCCACATCAGACGGTAACGGTTCATGTCGGTAGAATCGTTCTTTTCACGCATACCCTGAGACTTGCCGTTGATGAAGAGTTCGGCTTTCGGGAAATTAGAGTAAACAAACACAGGTGTTATTTCACCTTCACGACCTTGCCAGTTCCAGTGGGGGAGGATATGGAGTGTGGTGTCCTCCTTGTTCCATTTTGAGCGATAGAGGTAGTAACGATCCTTGGGGAGAGAAGCGAGGTCAATGATGCCGAAATAGCTTGAGTGGCTGGGCCATGCGTCGGTGTCGTAAGGTGTCGGTTCGCCAAGATAGTCGAAACCAGTCCAAACAAACTGACCTATAACGTATGGCAGATCATCGTCGGCAGCGAAATCTATGTCAGGGATATTTGACCATGAGCAAGCTTCAACATCGTAGGATGATGACTGGTTGTCGTCGTGCATAGCCATTTTTGTTACTTTCACGGGGAATTTATAGACACCGCGTGACGACACAGTAGAAGCGGTTTCAGAACCGAGAATTAGTTTCTGACCGAGTTTGTCGTATGCCTCCTTATAATATTGGGGCTTGTAGTTAAAGCCGGGGATATCGAGGGCTGCGGCAAAACCGTTGTTAAGCACGGCTCTGATCTGGTCCATACCGTTGGTTACGGGGCGGGTAGGGTCGAGTTCATGCATGAGGTTCTGTAGTTCCAACATGGTTGCAATACCGTTGTTTTCATCCCACTGTGAGGGCACTTCATTGCCATGGCTCCACATGACTACCGAAGGATTGTTGCGGTAGTGCTTCACCATATTTGTGATATCTTTCTTCCACCATTCATCGAATATAGAACCGTAACCGTTGGGGCTTTTTGGATGGAAGCTCCAGTCGTCAAACGCTTCAACCATAAGCATGATACCCATCTCGTCACAAAGCTCGACGAGTTCGGGAGCAGGCATGTTGTGGGAAGTGCGCACAGCGTTCACGCCCATATCCTGAAGCATTTCTAACTGATGACGGATGGCTGACCTGTTGACAGCGGCGCCGAGAGGTCCGAGGTCGTGATGCAGACACACGCCTTGGAATTTGATGAGAGAATCGTTAAGGAAGAAGCCCTTGTCAGGGATATATTCGATGTTGCGAATGCCAAAACGGGTATCGTAGCTGTCAAGCTCCTTGTCATCGCTGTAGATGCGTGTGGTGGCGGTGTAAAGAGCCGGATTTTTTACCGACCACAAATCAGGATGCTCGACGAGGAAGTTTTGATTCACTTCCTGACCGTGGGCATAGTAAATGGTTGACTCTTTAGCCACCTCCTTGCCTTGCGGATCGATAATAGTGGTGACGATATTCAGCTTTTGACCTTTAGCGGCACCTTCGATTTCTGATTTAAGATTTACCGAGGCGTACTCTTTAGTCACTTTCGGGGTTGTGACATACGTACCCCAGACAGGTATATGTATTTTGCCGGTTTCAACAATATGAACGTTGCGGTAGAGACCTGCGCCGGGATACCAGCGTGAGGCTCTTTCTTTGTTCTCGAGTTTCACTTCGAGAGTGTTGTCGCCGGGGACGATGGCATCGTCAAGGTTAAGATAGAAAGTGTTGTATCCGAAGCCCCAGTTACCGACAGGCTTTCCGTTGAGAAATACCTCCGGATTGCTCATCGCACCGTCAAAAATTACGGTGAAAGAACGTCCTGCGGTGTCAGGCACATTAAATGTAGTGCGGTATTCACCTTTGCCTATGAAAGGTAGACCTCCGGTACGTCCGGTTTTCCATGTCTTTTCAGTTTCGCCGTTCTGTTTCACGGCTACCTCCTGAAGATCGTTGGCTCGGTCAAATGGACCATAGATAGCCCAGTCATGAGGCACTTTCACATTCTGCCATTTGGTAGAGGTGGTGGCTTCACCTTTGGTGAATTGCCAACCATCTTTCAAAGTGGTGACTCTTCTGTCTGACGCTTGCGCACCTAATGCGAGAAGCAAGGAGAGTGTAAGAATTGATGACGTTTTTTTCATGTAATATATAAGTATATGAGTTTTTTAAGTAGAAGTGGAAAAATATTAGATTAATGCTTGAATGCGTCAAGAGCTTCGGTGGGCGCCCCGTTGATGAAGCAGCCTTTGAAATAGCCGTTGTTATAGCCGGCAGGAGCCTGAGGTTCCCAATAAAATATACCGTCAACATATCCGAGCTTTTCAGATTCGTTGCGCAGGTAAGTAAGCCATTCCTTAGCCATCGCTCCTTGAGAATAATGCATACCGACTTCACATATCATAATCGGTTTGCCGTAGGTCTTGTGGAGAGTTTTGATGTTTGTAAGACATTGGTCGGTCATGCTCTTCCAGTTTGACGGATTTTCGCTCGACGGGTTTTCGGGATAGAGCGACATACCGATTATGTCGTATTTCGCGCCATAGTTCTTGATTTTTCCGAAAACGTTGTTGTAACGCCATGCGTCCTCGCCACGGTCAAGATGAACTATCACTTTTATGTTCGGGTTGACAGCTTTCACTGCATCATATCCGGCATTTATGAGCTTGGCAAGGTTTTCAGGTTTATCGATATTTCCGAGCGGGTGAAGCATACCCGGAGTGATTTCATTACCTATCTGCACCCATTCGGGAGTGATACCTTCGTTTTTAAGTTTGGTCAGCATGTCGGTCACATGATCAGCCACTGCAGTCTGTAATCCGGCGAGGTCGAGATTCTTCCATGCGGCAGGTGTCTCCTGATGTCCCGGGTCAGCCCATGTGTCAGAGAAGTGGAAATCTATCATAAGCTTTAATCCGAGAGCATGAGCGCGGCGCGCCTTCACCATGACATCTTCGATGTTGTCCCATTTGTCAGCCGGGTTTACCCAGACACGCAGGCGCATAGAGTTGACACCTTTGCTGTCACGCAATATCTGCATGGCGTCTCCGGCAGTTGATGAACCCGGAGCGTAGAATTTCAGCCCTTCGCTTTCCATTTTGGTGAGCCAGCTCATGTCCACACCTTTGGCAAATTCGGTCACGATGGGATCGGGATCCACAGGCTTATTGCCCGGTTCGTTTTCATCATTTCCGCAGGCGCTTAGAGGGAGTATGGTAAGTATTGATATTCCTAAAGTCTGTAAAAATTTTGTGATTTTCATGATAAGTTGTCGTCGTGTTCTTAAACAGTTGGTTTTAATGATTATAATTTTATACAAATGTACGAAAAATAAGCTGAATATGACGTTAAAATAACACAAAATCGGAATATCAGTACTTAAAAAAGTATATACTGATATTCCGATGATTATATTAAACTGATTTATCTCTTAAAACATTAACATGATGCCGGTGGAAATAGATTTGAAATCAAGTCCGGTGGAAGTGCGCAGAACCTCCATAGGAGCATAACGCACGTATAGTCCCAATGATTGATATCTTACCATACCCAACACATCGACTGTGACAGGTTTTTGATGTATTTTGTGTGTCTTTATAGAGTAATCGTGAGAGCCGATGGTGTATTGAGTCTTGATGCTACCGCTGGTGTTGAAGTTAAGCACAGGTCCTACCTCCAATCCGAAGTTGCGTCTGTGGCCGAAAGAAAATCCGTAAAGCACTGGTATCTGCAGACTGAATGTTTTGATGCGTGAACGGTGTTTTGTCATGTTTTCTTCGTAAGGCATCAATGAGATTTTGCCATCGTCATCCTTATGGAAATAGCGATCACCCTTAGTGACATAGTTACGCCAGTCGATACCAAGACCTGTTGTAAGCGCATGTGGTCCATGGCTCATTTTCACACCGAGTATTATAGCCCATGTCAGTTCATTGCTTTTCCACATTGATACATCCATCGAGGGCTTGCTGTCAAGTGGCGATACCCATCCGAAACCTAAACCACCACTCACCAGTTCCCATTTTGTCTTTCCGGTGTGTTTGATGGTGATACCGAAATCGCTGCTTTTCGCACCGAGGAAAGTTTTCACATATCTGTTGTCCGGGTCAGGAATATTATATGTATAGGCTATGTCATCGTTTCTGTCGGAAGTGAATTTGACGATAAGCTTTTTAGTGTCAGATTCGGCTATGAGCAGATTTGTGATGTCGCTGTAATGTGCGCGGCTCTGTTCGTCAATTCTTATGCGGGTAGATGTGCCTGTCTCGTAGAAGAAATTGTCACCCGAACCTCCGATATTAGTTACTGTTATGGAGGTGTTTGAGCGGTTGGCGTTGATATTGATCGCACTTGCGTTGGGGGTATATAGAAGTGTGTCCATCTTCTGTGTCAGGGTGTCGGCTGCGGAAGCCGCAAGTGATGAAATCAGACTGAGTGTGATGATGAGGTTGCGTGTCATGATGTTGATTCTCTTTTTGTTGAAACAATGAGTTGAATATACGGATTATTTTACATTTTTAGCCATTGACTGTATCAAGGAGTTGGCTTCGTTCTGGCTTATGGTCCCTTCAAGGTAGAGTACCATCATATTATTACCTTTCTGAGGAAGATTGTTGAGGTAATACAGGAACCTGTTGATTTTTTCGCCGTTTTCAGTCAATGGGCGAAGCATGAAGAAGGCGTAATGCAGCTTCCCTTCCTTGTAGCGGATGTTACGGCCTATTGACTTGGCTCCGTCGGCAAGAACAAGCGGCTCGATGATAAGCGCATACTTCACCGCCGGACCTTTGAACGTGGAAAACACGTTGAGGTCATGATGTCGCAGAAACTGATGGCTGCCGCTAATCATGGTCTCCGTGACTTTGGGGTCGCCTGCATACTTGCCGTTGAAAATCTGATTGATTTCCAGTCCGGTCTGAGCCGATGCCATCGCCGATACTGTCAGTAGTAGCATAAAAGCAATGATTGAACGTTTCATGATTATATTGATTTTATATTTCCAAAGGATTGGTGTTTGACTCATATTGATCCACCACGGGAGCTATGGATTCAAGCTCGTCGATTATCGACTGCTGCGCCCGGTCGGCTCCTTCATGGAATTCAGTGGTGTTCTGTGCCATGAGTGCAAGCACGATATCTTCGTCTGTGACCTTTTGACCGTTAACGTACGCCACACATGTGGAGGTGTCGGTGGTTGCCGGACGCAGGAACAGAACTCCGAGAGTTATTATCATAGCCACTGAGGCGGCGATGCTTAGACCCGGTATGATTTTTCGGATAATACTGCGCTTGTTGCCTCGGTGAACAGCATTGATCTGACGTATCCCCATGACGGCACGGGCTTCATCGATGGCTGGATGCCTAAACGGAGTCATGGCAATCTCCCTGCGCAGAGCTTTTTCCTGCTCGTCACTGAGCGTGCAATCGAAATATTGATCTATCATTTCGAGTAGCTGTTCAATGGTCATGTCAGTGTTGGTCATATTATTCAAATGCTTGTTGTTTACGGTAAATTTCTCTGATTGCTTTTCTCGCCCTGCTCAGTGTCACTCTCACATACTCCTGAGTCATGCCAAGATCCTCGGCTACTTTCTGATAGGGGAGCCCTTCGATGTCATGAAGCCTGAAGATATCATACTGATTCTTATTGAGAACCTTCTGGCTGAGCCTTATCACAGCTTTATAGGTCTCGTGGCGTTCAGACTCGTAATCCTCGCTGTCATCTATCTCGCTGTCTTCCGTGACTGAATCAATAGTCACGGCAGGGTGGGATTTAGTGCGCCTGAGTGAATCGATAGCTGAGTTTCTGACGGCAGTGTAGCTGAGCTTTATTGCTGAAACTTCGTCTTCGACCTCGCTGTGTTTGCTCCACAACCGGCAAAACGCGTCGTGAATCACATCGTCGGCATCGTCACTATTGCCTACGATTCCGGCTGCCACTCTGTGTAGCCTGTCACGGAAGCGGATGAATGTCGATGATAGTATAGTCTGTTTCACTGGGTCGGGAAATTCAATCGTTTACTTAGATAACGGAGCCAATGCCGAGTTGTAACAAAATTAGTAAAAAATTTTTCAAAAAAATTTAGGAGCCGAATGCCATCTTGTGGTTATTCGGCTCCTTGTCAGATGATTATGTGCGTATGTTAATGATTCAGGTCGTCATGCTTTTTCAGTAGTTCCAATGCCTGATCATAATCCTCTTTCCTTACCATCAGTCGCACTCCGCCTATCGCTGAGGGCATGGGGAGTACGCTCACAATGGTTTCGTTGTCGAGGATTGATGGTATGTCATTGTTCTCCAACATACCTTTCGCTATGTTGGCTTCAACGGGATTATTGAATTGGGCTACGCACACAAGTTCCATTATTGTTCTCCTGTTTAAGGTTGATGTTTACGTATTTCTGTTGACAGTTCTGCCACACCGGGGGTATATGACACGAATATCTCATCGCCCGGCTTCACAGAAGCGTCAATAATCAGCTCGGCGAGATTGTCCTCAAGATACTTCTGAATAGCTCGTTTAAGAGGACGTGCTCCGAATTGGGCGTCATATCCCTTCTCGGCGATGAAATTCTTTGCCTCCTCGGTGAGCGTAAGTGTGTATCCGAGTTCCTTAACACGCTTGTAGAAGCCGGCAAGCTCGATATCGATAATCTTGAAAATCGCTTCTTTTGACAGCTGGTCAAACATTATGATGTCATCGATACGGTTGAGGAATTCAGGAGAGAAGGCTTTATTTAGTGCCTTCTGCAATACACCATGGGTGTACTCCTTGTCGTATGCCGGTCGGGTGTTGAATCCGATGCCGCTGCCGAAGTCCTTGAGCTGGCGGCTGCCGATGTTCGATGTCATTATAATGATAGTGTTCTTGAAGTCAATTCTCCTGCCTAATGAATCGGTCAATCTGCCTTCGTCCATGACCTGTAGGAGGATGTTGAACACATCGGGATGTGCCTTTTCAATCTCATCGAGCAGAACGATGGAGTAGGGGTGGCGGCGCACTTTCTCCGTGAGCTGACCTCCCTCCTCGTAACCGACGTATCCCGGAGGCGCTCCGACAAGACGTGACACGGTGAATTTTTCCATGTATTCGCTCATGTCGATACGCACGAGGGTATCTGCCGAATCAAACATATATTCGGCGAGCTTTTTGGCAAGATGGGTTTTACCTACACCGGTCGGACCGAGGAACATGAATGTGCCTATCGGTTTGTTGGGGTCTTTCAGACCTATACGGTTGCGGTGTATGGCTTTCACTATCTTGTCTATGGCGTTGTCTTGCCCGATAATCTGACCTTTAAGCGCAGGAGCCATCTCTTTAAGACGTTTCCCTTCAGCCTGTGCTATTCGCTGAACCGGAACACCTGTCATCATAGCCACAACTTCTGCCACTTTCTCTTCATCGACTGTCTCACGCATGGAGTCAAGTTGCTTTTCCCAGTCGCTTTTGGCAGTTTCAAGTTTAGCCTTCAACTGCTGTTCTTTGTCACGGTAGGAGGCTGCTTTCTCGAAATTCTGCGACTGTGCCGCACGAAGTTTTTGTGCGGATGTAGCTTCAATCTCAGCTTCAAGATCCTCAATCTCCTTCGGAACGGTTATGTTGGTGACATGCACACGGCTGCCCGCTTCATCCATTGCGTCAATCGCCTTGTCGGGGAAATTGCGGTCGGATATATAACGCTCCGTGAGATTCACACATGCGTCAAGGGCTTCAGGAGTATAGGTTACATTGTGGTGCTCCTCGTATTTATCTTTGATATTGTCAAGGATGATACGTGTTTCCTCTGTAGTAGTGGGTTCCACCATCACCTTTTGGAAACGACGTTCCAATGCTCCGTCATTTTCGATATTTTTGCGATACTCGTCAAGGGTAGTGGCGCCGATACATTGTATTTCACCACGTGCGAGCGCCGGTTTGAGCAAGTTTGCAGCATCCATAGAACCGGCTGCGTTTCCTGCGCCTACGATTGTGTGAAGCTCGTCAATAAACAGGATTATGTTCTTGTTCTTGGCAAGTTCGTCAAGTATTGCTTTAATGCGTTCCTCGAACTGTCCTCTATACTTGGTGCCGGCGACAATCGATGCCATGTCAAGTGATATGACACGTTTGTCGAACAGTATTCGTGACACTTTACGCTGGACAATTCTCAGAGCCAAACCTTCTACGATAGCTGATTTACCTACACCCGGCTCTCCGATGAGCACCGGATTGTTCTTTTTACGGCGGCTGAGTATCTGTGCGAGACGTTCTATCTCCACTTCACGTCCTACCACGGGGTCAAGCCTGTCCTCCTCTGCGGCAAGTGTCATGTCATTGCCATATTTGTCAAGCATAGGAGTGTCATTGCCTCTGCGTTGTGCAGTGGTGTTTGCTTGCCGTTTTTTGTCGTTCTGCGACGAGCCGCCGGCTGGTTTGCCACCGGGCATTTCGTCGTCATCGTCATCATCTTCGGTAAATTCCGCACCCATGCGTGGAGCAGTGTTGCTGTTTGCAGCCATCAGGCGATAGAGTGATTCGTATGTCACACCGGCACGATGAAACGGCTCCATAAATTCTGAATTTTGAGCATCGGAATTATGGAAAATCGCTAACAGGAGGTGGGTTGAGTCCACGAGGTTGCTTTTCAGCATACGTGCCTCCAATACGCTCAGTTTGATAATTCTGCCTGTGAGATCGCTGATAGATACGTCGTTAAGGTTTACAGTACCGCTGTATTCGCTTTCGGTTGATGCGTTAAACAATGCTGTGTCAAGAGCCTCTCTAAGTTCGTATGCCGAAACACCTTTCGAGACCCTTTCTATAAGATGAGAAGGCTCGCCTTCTGTATTATTAAGCAATGACAATAGCAGATGTTCAGGCATGACATAACGATTGTTATGACGGGCTGCCTGCCTTGGGGTGTCATTGATAATTTCTTTAAAATTCTGTGAATAAACAGTGTCCATCAATTTGTACCTTTCTTTAAATGTGGTGAACAGATAATAAGCAAAAATTGTGCCAAACTTTGTCAATTTGTACTATTTTAATGTAATAACAAATAAAAAAACAATCTTGCTCTGCAAAGTTACAATTTTTGTAAAAAATTTCTTACCTTTGTGGGAAGTTTTCTATTAAAAGAATCTCTATCTACTCCTTAATTAAACAAGAAACAGAAAAAACATTAGATGTTCAGATATGATTGAACAAGATCGCATCATTAAGATTAACATCGAGAATGAGATGAAGAGTGCCTACATTGATTATTCAATGTCGGTAATTGTGTCGCGTGCGCTCCCTGATGTCCGTGACGGACTGAAGCCGGTGCACCGCCGCGTGCTGTTTGGCATGAACGAGATGGGAAACACATCAGACCATCCGCATAAAAAGTCTGCCAACTGTGTGGGCGAGGTAATGGGTAAGTATCATCCCCATGGCGACTCGTCAATTTATGGCACAGTAGTTCGTCTGGCACAGCCTTGGGCTATGCGTTACACATTGGTTGACGGTCATGGTAACTTCGGTTCTGTCGATGGCGACGGAGCGGCTGCAATGCGTTACACCGAGGTGCGTCTTCAGAGACTTGGTGAGGAAATGCTCGCCGACATTGAGTCGGACACTGTGGATTTCCAGCCTAACTACGATAACTCCCGTAAAGAGCCTGTGGTGCTTCCTACACGCTTCCCGAACCTGCTTGTAAACGGTGCTTCAGGTATTGCTGTAGGTATGGCTACCAATATGCCTACTCATAATCTCACTGAATCTATAAATGCATGTGTGGCATATATCGATGATCCGGATATTGACATACCCGGATTGATGAAATATATCCCTGCTCCCGATTTCCCTACCGGAGGTACCATTTATGGATATAATGGTGTTAAGGATGCTTACGAGACAGGTCGTGGCAGAATAGTGATCCGTGCGAAAGCTGAAATAGAGGTTGAGGATAATCACGAAAATATAATCGTGACTGAAATCCCTTACAATGTCAACAAGGCTGAACTCATTGCCTATATAGCAGATCTCGTCAATGAGAAAAAACTTGACGGTATTGCCGACATCAACGACGAGAGTGACTATAAAGGTATGCGTATTGTCATAAAGCTTAAGAGCGATGCCAACTCCAATGTGGTGCTCAACAAGCTTTATAAGATGACACAGATGCAGGCATCGTTCAGTGTTAATAATGTCGCACTTGTAAACGGTCGTCCTCGCACACTTAACCTCAAGGAACTCATCAGCGAGTTCGTGGGTCATCGCCATGAAGTGGTGATTCGCCGCACAAAATTTGAGTTGAAGAAAGCTCAGGAGCGTGCTCACATACTTGAAGGCTTGATCATAGCCTCACAGAATATTGATGAGGTAATTAAGATAATCCGTGCCGCTGCCGATACTCAGTCGGCTCGTGAGGCATTGAAGGTGCGTTTCGGTCTTACAGATCCGCAGACTGCTGCTATTGTTGAGATGCGTTTGCGCCAGCTCACCGGACTGGAACAGGATAAGCTTAGAAACGACTATGAGGCATTGGAAAAAGAGATTGCCCGTTTGGAACTAATCCTCTCCGATGATAGCGTTTGCCGTGCCCTCATTAAGGATGAGCTTATTGAAATCCGTGATAAGTATGGCGATGAACGTCGCACCGACATTGATTATATGGCTGGCGACTTTAACGCTGAGGATTTCTATGCCGATGATGATATGATTATCACCGTGTCACATAGGGGTTACATCAAGCGTACCCAGCTCAGTGAATTCCGTGCGCAGAATCGCGGCGGTGTCGGAGCTAAGGGTTCTGATACCCGTGACGAGGACTTCATCGAGCATATATATCCCGCTTCGATGCATAACTACATGCTCTTCTTTACCCAGAAGGGGCGTTGCTATTGGCTGAAGGTATATGAAATACCCGAAGGTGCCAAGAACTCAAAGGGTAGAGCCATACAGAACATGCTCAATATCGACAGCGATGATTCTGTTAAGGCATTCATCTGCACCAAGTCACTCGGCGATGAAGAATTTGTACAGAGCCACAATCTTGTATTCGCTACCAAGAAGGGTGTCATTAAGAAGACAAAACTTAAAGCATACTCTCGTCCCCGTACTAAGGGCGTGAATGCCATTATCATACGTGAAGGTGATGAGCTTCTCGGCGTAGAGATGACCGATGGTAACAGCGAAATCCTTCTCGCAAACCGTAACGGTCGAGCTATCCGCTTCCACGAGTCAAAAGTTCGTGAGATGGGACGTATGTCGGCTGGTGTGCGTGGCATGACACTTGACAACGACGATGACGAAGTGGTAGGCATGATATGCATGGAAGCTGACACCGTTAATAATATTATGGTGTTAAGTGAACGCGGATATGGCAAGCGCACTCCGCTCGACACCGAGGTTGAGGTGGATGGCAAAGTGGAGAAAGTGGCTGTCTATCGTGTCACCAATCGTGGCGGTAAGGGTGTGCGTACCATGAATGTCACTGAGAAAACCGGTAGACTGGTGGCTATAGAGAGTGTGAATGACTCCAACGACCTTGTGATTATCAACAAGAGCGGTATCACTCTACGTATACATGTCGCCGACATCAGAGTTCAGGGACGTGCTACCCAAGGTGTTCGTATCATCAATCTTGACAAGCGTAACGACACTATCGCTTCCGTATGCTGTGTGGATTCCGATCCCGAGGAAGAGGTTGAAGAAGTTGTGGAACAGGATGTGATTCCTGAAACTCTTGAAGAAGAGCCTATTTCTGAAACGGAAGAAGATATAGTGGAGGACGAAATCATCGAAGATGAAGATCTTGATGATAATGCCGACGCTGACGAAGATGAACAATAATCATAATCACCAATTTTAATTATAGAACTAAAATCTAATCATCCCTAATATTAACTTTTATGAAAAAGACTTGCGTCCTAACTCTCGGACTTTTCACTGCTCTGTCAATGTCCGCACAGCTTAATGTTGTGAAAGATGCAGAAAAGGCTTTCAAAGGCGCTGATAATTATGGCGCTTATCAGAAGGCGATTGAAGCTATCAAACCCGCATTTACCAATCCCGAGACTGACAAGCAGGCTCAGACTTACTGGATCCCCGGTAAAGCAGGTTTTAAGATTTACGATGACATGTATGCCAAGAAGGCAATCGGTCAGGATGTGAATCTCTCAGATATGGGAGCTGCCCTTATTGATGGTTACGACTATGCTATGAAGGCTCTTGCTCTTGACAGTGTTGCCGATGCCAAAGGTAAAATCAAGACTAAATTCTCTAAAGATATCGTTAGTCAGGTGGTAGGTCACATGCAGGACTTCATGACAACAGGTTCTTCATTCTGGGACAGCCACGAATATGCAAAAGCTTACAATGCTTGGACTATCTATCTGTCAATTCCCCAGAATCCTCGTTTCGGCAAGTCAGCTCCCGCTGCGCTTCCCGACTCAACTGTAGCTCAGTTTGATTACTACCGTGCTCTTTCAGCATGGCAGGCAGAGATGCTTCCGCAGGCAGCTGAAGCGTTTGACCAGCTTGTAAAGATCGGCTATGACGATCCTCAGGCTTACGACTATGCTTACAGTGTGGCTTATCAGATGCAGGATGAGGGTCGTAAGCTTTCATACTCTCAGGCAGCTTTCGACAAGTTCGGCACTAAGAACCCCGTGTTCCTTCAGCGTATCGTAAACAGCTACATCGATGCAAAGCAGTATGATCCTGCAAAGCAGATGCTTGAAGCTGCAATTTCTGCTGATCCCAACAATGCAGCATACTATCTCTCACTCGGTGTTCTATATGAGAATCAGGGCAACAACGAAGAGGCTGAAAAGGCTTACAAGAAAGCTGTTGAACTTGACCCGAACAATGCATTTGCAAACTATTACTTCGGTCGTATGCTCGTTATGAAGTATGACAAGTTGGATCAGGAAGCAGCAAACATGTCGCAGACTGAGTACAACAAGTACAATTACGAGAATATGCGTCCTCTCCTTCTTGAGTCTGTTAAGTATTTCGAAAAAGCTTACGAACTCGACAAGGAAAACACCGATCCTTTGCGTTATTTGAAGAATATCTATTATAACCTCAACGACGGTGAAAACCTTCAGCGTGTTGAGCAGCTTCTTTTGAACTAATAGATAATAAATTTATTTTGAGTTGCGGGTTCCGCTTTTGATTAAACAGTCAAAATACGGGTCTCGCAACTCAATCCTATATACACGTAACAAAAAATTCACCTATCGCATTAACAATGTCAACTCTTGACCAATTTGACTCGGCGCTCGCTTCTTGCCGTGATATATTCGAAAAAAAATTAAAGGACTATGGTGCATCATGGCGCATTATGCGTCCGCGTTCTATCACTGACCAGCTATACATAAAAGCCAAACGCATACGTACTCTGGAGGAAGGGGAGGCTATGGTAAATGAAGGTGTGCTCGGCGAGTTCATGGCGATAGTCAACTATGGTATTGTGGGGCTTATACAGCTTGAATACGGCTATGCCGATGAGGTGGATATGTCGCCCGAAAAAGCGTTGGAGCTTTATGACAAAAATGTGCGGATGACACGTGATCTTCTTGCGGCTAAGACTCATGACTATGGTGACGCATGGCGTGGCATGAGGGTGAATTCCTACACGGATTTTATACTTACTAAACTTCAGAGGGTTAAAGAGATTGAATCGAACCACGGTAAGACCTTGGTGTCGGAAGGTGTCGATTCCAATTATATGGATATAATTAACTACGCAATCTTCGCAATAATAAAGCTGACAGATGTCAACGGATAATAAAGGCTTTCTATCGGTGATATATCATCCGGCAGTGGTGTGGCTTCTGCGTGTGATCGTGGGTGCCACATTCGTTGTGTCCGGTTTTGTCAAAAGCGTTGACCCGTGGGGCAGCGTGATAAAGATAGGGGAGTATCTTGCGGTATGGGGATGGGATGTGCCTTCGGCATTGGTGACATTCGGCGCATTCATGCTTGGAGGTGTGGAATTTGTTTTCGGCATGTTGCTCGTGCTGGGATGTTATCGCAGGGTTTCAGTATGGATACTGCTGGCTATGATGTGTTTCATGCTGCCGTTGACACTATACATAATGATAGCCAATCCGGTTGCTGATTGCGGTTGCTTCGGTGATTTTATCATCCTGTCGAATACTGCCACATTCGTTAAGAATGTATTCATAACATTGTTCCTTGCGTATCTGTTCCTGTTTAATGTCAGGGTGTCGGGGCTTTTTATACCCTACGTGCAATGGATAGTGGGAGGAATATTGTCGTTCTACATATTGGCAGTCGCATTTTACAGTTACAATGTGCAGCCGATAATCGATTTCCGAAGATTCGCCCCCGAAACAAGATTAATAAATACTTCCGAGGATGAAGATGAGGAGGGCGAAGAGGCTGTATTTGAATATATCTATGAGCGTGACGGGGAGAAACGTGCTTTTATGATTGACGAACTCCCTGATTCGACATGGACATTTGTTGACAGACATCTTGTGAACGGTTCAACAGAGGTTTCGGACGGCTTCACTATAATTGAGGACGGTGAGGATATCGCACCTGATGTCATAGCTGAGGATGGGGAACAATTCATAGTCACTATTCCCGATATCAGTAAGGTGGACCTTTCATACACATATCTTATCAATGAGCTTAATGATTTTATCATGGAGCGAGGCGGCTCTCTGATAGCATTGGTCAACAGCGATGAGAGGGGTATAGAATGGTGGAAAGATATTTCCATGGCGTCATATCCGATTTATAATACCGAGCCTACACTCATAAAAGAACTTGCGAGAGGCAATGCAGCATTAGTCTATCTGAAAGACGGAGTGGTGAAATGGAAGCGCACATTGTCTTCCATAAGCTATTCCTATGTTACCGAGACTCCGGCGTCAGAACTTATTGACAATCTGGAGCCACAACCGTATTTGGTGCTTGAGTCGTTTACCATCGTGGCAGGAATTGTCCTGTTTGTCATATTTTTCTTTGACAGAAGCGGAAAACTTGTGGCATGGCTCATAAGAAGGCAAAAAAAAAAACGACAGATGGCTAAAAATGCGGCTTCGGGAGATGATGCCGATAGTATGCCGGAAAACTAAACTCCAAGCGAATGCGGATTGTTATAAATTTGATAATTCGCATTTTTCATTTTCGAAATGAATAGCTATGGAGATTAAGATAAAAAGAGCATACGAACCATCGTCGTCTGATGATGGTTACAGAGTGTATATTGACCGTCTATGGCCCAGAGGATTGTCGCACGAGACATTCCATTATGACATTTGGGATAAGGAGATAGCTCCTTCAACTGAACTTCGTGAATGGTTTCATGCCGACCCTGACGCAAGATGGACGGAATTTGAAAATAAATATGCCGATGAGTTGAAATCAAATCCGGCTTTCGGGGATTTGAAGCGGCAACTGGCAGGGAAACCTGTGGTGACGCTGCTGTATTCATCGCATGACAGCGAGCATAATAATGCCGTTGTGCTTGAAAAATTATTGAAAGAATGACCATATTTTATTTCACATCCACGGGCAACTCTATTCAAGTAGCACGAAGCTTTAGCGGTGAACTTGTGAGTATACCGGCAGTGCTTAAAGGTGCTAAACGATACTGGAAAGATGACGTGATAGGAATAGTCACCCCCACATATTTCGGGGCGCCACCAAAACCTGTCATGGAGTTTATCAAGGATGTGAAGTTGGAATCGGAATATCTGTTCTATGTGTTGACTTGTGGCAATACTCCTGCTAGGGCATACGACATCATTCTTGACCTCGCATCGGAAGTCGGGCTAAGGTTTGATTATATAAACTCGATTAAGATGGTGGATAATTATTTCCCATATTTCAATGTGAAATCGCAGGTCGAGACTCTTCCGTCAAAACATGTGGATGAGAATTTGAACCGGATTATCCAAGATGTGAAGTGTCGGAGACAGTTTATCGCCAAGAGTGACTGGTATGGCAAGATAGCCGGTTGGTATATGTCCATATTCCCTTTGTCGCCCAAAGCATATAAGAACTTTTATCTGATTGAGGAAAAATGTGATCATTGCCGCATCTGTGAAAAGGTCTGTCCCATCGGCAATATAGTCATGTCGGAGAGTTTGACTCCGATTATTCGTTCGAAATGTCTCACCTGTGGAGCATGTTATCATAATTGTCCGTCAGGTGCGATACATTACAAAGGTGAGAAGTCCGATTACCGCTATAGAAATGCCGATGTGTCGTTGACTGATATAATTAAGGCTAATGATTCGGTGGTTTGAATTGTAAAATACATATAACACATTTTTAAGTTTAAGATACTATTATGGCACACGTTTCAGAGATTGACGATAAAATGTCAGGCATACCTAAGGTACATCATGCGTTTTTTTCTGCCCGACAGACATTAAAAAGATATGCTACCGGAGGTAATGTGCTGATTTTTGCGACAGTGTTAGCATTGATAGTCGCCAATATACCGGGAATCAACACTATGTATAATGATTTCTGGAATCAAGAAATGAGATTGCAGATCGGTGATTTCAATGTGCTTTCACATGCAGGACATCCGATGACTGTCTTACAGTTCATAAACGATGCCCTAATGGCGATATTTTTCTTTACCATCGGGCTTGAAATCAAGCGAGAGGTATTGGTGGGCGAATTGTCCTCGTTCCGGCAGGCATTGCTACCTGTGATGGGAGCTATCGGTGGCATGGTGTTCCCGGTAGGACTGTATCTGCTGTTGTCGGCAGGGACCGATTATATTGACGGTGCTGCGATACCGATGGCGACTGATATTGCCTTTTCATTGGGTGTGCTTGCCATACTCGGCAGCCGTGTGCCGGTGTCACTGAAGATATTCCTTACCACGTTGGCTGTGGTCGATGATATAGGCGGTATCATTGTCATTGCTGCGTTCTACTCGTCGCATATAGAGCTTACATTTATCGGATATGCCGCTATTGGACTTGCCATTCTTATTTTGGGCGCATACATGAAAGTTCAGACGAAGATGTTTTATTTTATAGTAGGCGGTGTGGTATGGTTCTTGGTTTTGAACTCCGGTATTCATCCGACAATAGCAGGTGTGTTGGTGGCATTCTGCATACCCTCTGTGCCTGTTTATGCGCCAAAGAAGTATATCAAGACTATACGGCGTACCATACGTAATTTCAATGAGGAGGATGACGTGGTGCTGTCGCAGCGCACCATACTCAGCCATGAGCAGATGGACTGGTTGAAGAAGATAGAAAGCGCTTCCGACAAAGTTATCTCACCTCTTCAGGATTTGGAGGACTCGTTGCATCCGGTCACGATTTATCTGATAATACCTATTTTCGCATTCGCTAATGCAGGGATATTCCTTCTTGACATCGATCCTGTGACGATAGTGGAGGGGATAAGCCTTGCCATCATCATAGGTTTGGTCATAGGCAAGTTCTTAGGTATATTTTTATTTTCATGGATCACGGTTAAGCTCCATCTTGCTCCGATGCCTGAACATTCCGACTGGAAGATGATAGCGGCTATCTCTATGCTTGGCGGTATCGGATTCACCGTCTCGTTGTTTATCGCTAACCTGTCGTTTGGCGATATGGGTGAATCAGGGTTGGAGCTGCTTAACAATGCTAAGATAGGCATTGTGGTAGGTTCATTCCTTTCAGGTCTGATAGGCTACCTGATGTTGAACCGTTATCTTCCGAAGTCAAACACTGACATGGATGATGACGACGAACTTGAAAATGAAAATAGCTGAGGCATTGATGATATATGACAGAAAAACGTGAATCGTACGCTTAAAAAGAATATTGCCAATAATATGGATATTTTGAAGAAAATATGCTAATGATTATGTTGGTATTAAAGAAATATTTCATTAATTTTGCATCCGTATTATTGAAAAACAATAGAATACTTTAAATAACATCATCAATGACTATCGACCAGTACAATTTCAACGGCAAAAAGGCCATTGTCCGTGTGGATTTCAATGTTCCCTTGGACGAAAACGGTAAAATTACAGATGATACTCGTATCCGTGGTGCGCTCCCGACTCTTAAGAAGATTCTCGCTGACGGCGGAAGCCTCATTATCATGAGCCACATGGGTAAACCTAAAGGCAAAGTTAATCCCAAGCTCTCTTTGAGCCAGATTAAGGATACCGTTGGCAAATATCTCAACACAGAAGTTGAATTTGCTGAAGATTGCGCTAAGGCTGCCGAGCAGGCTAAGAATCTGAAGCCCGGTGGTGTGTTACTCCTTGAAAACCTCCGTTTCCATCCTGAAGAGGAAGGTAAGCCTGTTGGTATCGACAAGGAGGATCCCGCTTACGACGCAGCTAAGAAGGAGATGAAAGAACGTCAGAAAGAATTTGCAAAGACTCTCGCAAGCTACGCTGACGTATATGTAAATGACGCTTTCGGTACAGCTCACCGTCGTCACGCTTCCACAGCTGTTATAGCTGACTATTTTGATCAGGATGACAAGATGCTCGGTTACCTCATGGAAAAAGAGGTTAAGGCTGTTGACAACATCCTCTCTGACATCAAGCGTCCTTTCACCGCTATCATGGGTGGTTCTAAGGTGTCAACCAAGATCGGTATTATCGAGAACCTCATGGATAAGGTTGACAATCTCATCCTCTGCGGTGGTATGACCTATACATTCGCAAAGGCTCAGGGCGGTAACGTTGGTAAGTCAATCTGCGAGAACGACAAGCTCGACCTCGCTCTTGACATCATCAAGAAAGCAAAAGAAAAAGGTGTTAACCTCGTGCTTGGTACTGACTGTGTAGCTGCTGACGATTTCAGCAACGATGCTAATACTATGGTAGTATCATGCATGGATATACCTGCTGAATGGGAAGGTCTCGATGCAGGTCCCGAGACTCGCAAGGCTTTCGCTAACGCTATCAAGGATGCTAAGACAATCCTTTGGAACGGTCCCGCAGGTGTGTTTGAATTCGATAACTTCACAGCAGGTTCACGTGCTATTGCCGACGCAATCGTAGAAGCTACTGAAAAGGGTGCGTTCTCACTCGTAGGTGGTGGTGACTCTGTGGCTTGTATCAACAAGTTCGGTCTTGCCGACAAGGTAAGCTACGTATCAACAGGTGGTGGTGCCCTCCTCGAAGCAATCGAAGGCAAAGAACTCCCCGGCATCGCAGCCATCCGCGGTTCAAAGAAATAATCGATAAATATCGGAATACAAATTGATATCTGGAAATACAATCCAAATGATATCAGAGAATACAAATAACAAAGTGACATCAGAATCCTGAGCATCACTACAGTATTCCTCCAACAACCTACACCCTCCATAGCTCAATTCAGCTACGGAGGGTGTAATGTTGTGTATATAAAACAGTTCATAGGTTTATTAAATCCCGGTAATCATGTCTAATGTGTATAACAGGATTAGTGAGATTGCCCGTTAATTCTAAGATATGAATAATGTTATTTATGCGATTTTTAGAAACTTTATTTGTAAATTTGAGGTTATTAATTTTAGGTATGTGCGTGATTACGTGGTATATTTTGTGATTACGTGGAATATTTATGGTTATGAAAACGAGATTTATTAAGATAATCATACTGGTGGGAGGCTTGATGTGGAGTTTCCCTGCCATAGCGCAGTTTGATTTTATGCGGGCTAGTGCTTTGTCAAAAGTGGCTCAGGCTGCCACCATCTCCGATGAGCAGGTTGCGGCATACGTTAAGGAATATGTTGTCTACATGGATCAGAAAAACAATGTGGCACCTCCTAACGACCCCTACGCCATACGTCTCAATAGTCTTACTTCGGGTCTTACCGATGTGGAAGGGATACCTCTGAATTTTAAGGTCTACAAGACTAAGGAGGTGAATGCTTTTGCTTGTGCCGACGGCAGTGTGAGGGTGTTTTCATCTCTTATGGATATAATGAGTGACGATGAACTGCTTGGTGTGATAGGGCATGAAATAGGGCATGTGGCGCATCATGACTCAAAAAAAGGGTTCAAGCAGGCGTTGCTTTCATCGGCTTTGCGTGATGGACTCGCATCCGGAGGCGGGACAGTAGCAATGTTGTCTCAATCCCAGCTTGGCGACCTTGGCGAAGCGCTTGCGAGTGCTAATTATTCCCAGAAGCAGGAAAAGGATGCTGACGACTACGGATATGAATTTTTGCGTAGTCATGGCAAGAATCCGACCGCAATGGCTCTATCGTTTAAGAAACTTAAAGCTATCGAGGGTTCGGGCGCAGAAAACAGAGGTCCTATAAATCAGCTCTTCTCATCCCACCCCGATCTGGACGATCGTATTCAGCGTATGGAGAGCCGTGCCGCAAAGGATGGGTACACACTCTCTGCCCCTCAAGGTAACACTAAAGGGAAGACAGTGGTAAATAAAAAGAAGCGTACAAGCAATGCCGCAGTGAAATCGAACGCACGTGACCATGCGCCTGAAAACAGCGTCACCAGCCCGGAATGGACTTTCTGAGACACTGTTCTCAATCGCTATGCCTCTGCAATCAGTATATGGTTATATTGCGTCTTGAATGGTATCGTCAACAGGTATGTCGGTATTCACATTTTTTGCTCCGGTGAGACCGTAGAACAGAAGATAACCGAGACATGCGGCTATGAGCCAGTATGACGCCATGTATCCGACATTTTTTGCCAAAAGTTGCTGCAACAGCGGAATCACACCGCCGCCCACAACCATGGTCATGAAAAATCCTGAAGCCTGATCGGTATATTTCCCAAGACCTTCTACTGCGAGGTTGAAAATATTTCCCCACATCACTGATGTGCATAGTCCGCACAACACGAGCATGTATGCGCTTACTGGTACCATGGCAGTTTGTATCTCGCCGGTAACAGGGTCAACCGTGCTGTATATCTGTTCAGGGACAGGGAGAGTGATGGACGATGGGGTGCAGATGGCAAGCACCACAAGCAATATGGCTATTCCTGATACCACCATCAACTGTGTTTTAGATGACACACTGCCCGAAATGAATGATGCCAATGTCCGGCCGCAAAGCATAAGCAGCCAATAAAAAGCTACAATAGTACCTGCGATTGTCGAGGCTGCCCCCACAACTCCGGCTCCGTCAGCCCCTTGGTCGGAGAGATAGAAGTTTAGTGTGCCCGGTATGCCTACTTCTATACCTACATAGAAAAATATGCCTATCAGACCAAGAACCGTGTGTCGGAAGTTCAATGCTGAATGGGTGAATTTTTGTGGCGATTTGGAACCTTTGCGAAGGTTCGGTTCAGGAATGTTAACGAACGAGATAATTATGAATGAGACTATAAATACGCTTATGGCAATCCAAAGCAACGGTTCGACAGCTCTCATTGTTGTCTCCTTTGAGAGTTCGCCTACAAGCACACCTACGAAAAATGGTGTCATGGTGCCTGAGAGTGAATTTACGGCACCACCGGTCTGAATAAGTTGATTCCCTTTATTACCGCCGTTGCCGAGATAATTCAGCATCGGGTTTACAACGGTGTTTAACATACACACCGAGAGTCCGCATACGAACGCACCGATAAGGTATGTTATAAAACTTCCATCGCCAAGCACGCTCGATAGCCATTGCACAAAAAGCCCTGCCACACCTATAGCCATAGCCCAAAGAGCGGTCTTTTTATAACCTATTTTCTGAAGAAGCTTCCCGGCTGGTATACCCATGAACAGATATGCTAAAAAGTTCATCATATTACCCATCATGCCGAGAAATGAGTTGCCCTCATTCTGATAACCCCAGATTGTGCCAATCGGGGCGGCAAGATTTGTTACAAATGCTATCATTGCGAAGAGGAAAAACATTGCTATGATAGCGACGATGCGTACCTTTGGTGATGACACCACAGTTGTTTGGTTTGACATTTTATGTGATGATTAGAAATTTCTTTAAAAATGGTTATCTGACATTCCAGCCTACAGCGCTTGCGCCAAGCAGAGCTGCATCGGCATCCTTAAGTTCCGACATGAGTATCTTGACTTTCCCTTTCCAGAGTGAGATGACATTTTTTTCAAATGCTCTTCTGACGGGGTTGAGCAGCAGATCTCCGCTTTTTGCCAATCCTCCGAATATGACAAATGCTTCAGGGTCGGAAAATGTGGCGAAATTCGCAAGTGCCTCTCCGAGAATGGTACCGGTATATTCAAAAATTTCCAAAGCCAATTGGTCACCTTTGATGGCAGCGTCGTATACATCCTTGGATGATATGTTTTCAATGTCAATATTGCGGAGCAGGGAATCCATCTCCGGTTTCGTTTCAAGAAACTCACGTGCGGTCCTTGCCACTCCGGTTGCCGAACAGTATGTTTCAAGGCATCCTATGCGTCCGCATCCGCACATTCGTCCGGTGCCCGGTCGGACTATCGCGTGACCTAATTCACCGGCAAGCCCATTGTGCCCTTGCAGTAGTTTTCCGTCAGTCACTATCCCGGAGCCTACGCCTGTCCCGAGAGTTATCATTATAAAATCTTTGAATCCTCTTGTGGCTCCATACATCATTTCGCCTATGGCTGCGGCGTTGGCGTCATTGGTGACTTGTGCTGGTATCCCGAATTTTTCGCTTATCAACTGTGCTAACTTCACGGGCATTTTCCATGGCAGATTTTCAGCATATTCTATTACTCCGTCACGGTCGGCACCCGGCGCTCCGACACCGATGCCATGTATATCATTCATCGTCCCGGTTCGCTCCATCAATCCGGTGAGTCCGGTGTATAGATCGTCGAGAAATGCTTCGACATCGGAATGTTTGAGGGTTTTTATAGATGAAGAGCCGAGGATGTTGCCTCGTGCATCCACGATTCCAAACACGGTGTTAGTACCGCCTATGTCAATTCCTATAGCGTATGGTTTTCGCATGATATCCTGATTGGTTTTAAAGCTGCAAAGTTAACCATATTTCTTCTTTATAGCATACGTTGTAAATGTGTTATTAAACACGGATTTTGAAATAGGGACATAAAAATAGCGAGTCCCAACGCATGAGACTCGCCATCATATTTATGGACTGAATTCGGATTTGTCTTGTTAGCTGTTAGCTGCGGGAGCTGAGGTGTTCATGTTTTCTGCACCACGGTGAGCATGTTTTCTCTTGCCGTCTTTACCCGGCTTACCTTTGCGGTCACCTTTGAATTTCATATCCTTGCCGTTCTTAAACGCTTTGGCGTGATGGTTGCCGCCATTGATATAGAAATTTTCAAGGAACATAGTGTACTGCTCAGGGGTAAGAATCACCTTAATCTCTTCGAGATATTCTTTCTTTGCATTGCGGCGGTCAGCCATCTTTGCAGAATCTCTGCGCTGCTTGTCCGCTTTGTCCGCTTTTTTCATTTCTGCACGGGCTGCGTCACGTTTAGCTTTGAGTTGCTTCATCTGATCCTTCTGAGCGTCAGAGAGGTTCAATCCATCAAAAGGACAAACTTGTTTCTGATTGCAAACCCTGTTGGCATTCCCTTTCTTACAAATTGCATTTTCCTTGTTCACAGGGCAAGTGTTGTTCTGATTGGGAGTCTGAGCTATGCTGTTTACGGTTACAAATGACATTGCGACGAGCGCCAAACCTAAAATTTTCTTCTTCATAAGTTATAAGTTAAATAGTTTTTTTGTTATTTTCTTTTTCGTTTTTGTTTGATTGTTTGACTGAAGAAAAAAGCAAACGTTTATTCCTAAACTGCGATTTAACAACGATTTAACTATAATCATGACAAAAGCCTAAACTTCTATAAATTTTGAACCATCAGATTAAACCATTTTAACGTTTCACCTAATGTCCAATCTTATAAGAAGAAAATTTTCACCGTTCCAAGCCAATATTTGACCATCATCGAGGACTACTATGTTATGGAGTGTCACAGGTATCTCAATTGTGCCAACTATCTCTCCAAGATGGTTGAATTTATATATCCTAGATGAACCGGCGTCATGATTTATATCAGACCATTTCTTGCCGAGGTATAGCGCATAGGTATAATCGGGCGTTTGCGTCAGATCGGTAAAATATAATGTATTGTGCTCCTCCATATCGGCATAATCCATTGTCTGGTGATCAAAACCACCTTCCGCCACAGTATGTATAGTTATAGTTTCTCCTGATGGCTTGAAAAATTCCACTTTCGGGTATAGGCGATAGGCATAGGCGCATATCCCAGTTCTGTCGGAGTATGCAAGTTCGCCTGTATTTATCATCCATGCAGGGTAGTTGGCATCCGCTATAATCGGTCTGATTTCTGAAATTGCAATGGAGCCTGTATCGCTTATGAAGACCGACTGCCTTCCACCGTTCGGTTCACGTGCTATAAACATATATCGATCAGTAGAAAGCTGCTGTGCATCTTTTAGGTACAGTGATATTGGAAATGGAATATTGAAATTCGTGCCGATTAGAAATCGTCCGGTGGATTCCAGCTTATAATCGGTACCGACAGTAAATAGCTCCCCGTCGTCTTGACTCACGACTTGGAAATTCCCATCGGGTGAATCAATCAGATAAGGCATATAGAGTTGATAGTACCCATTGTCACGTTTACCATATTCCTTCCCGAACGATAAGATATTGGTGGTAGTGTCAGGATAAATCTCCCTCATGATTCTTTGACCATAGCCTTTTTTAAGCTCGTATGTGATTATGATTTTCTCACCGGTAGCTTTCATATCTATTACATGCGATATGTCGGGTAACGAGTCAGCCTTTAACGGAGTTACCGATACTTGTATGCTGCCTGCCATGGCGGCACTATAGGATAGCAACAATAAAGATGTTATTAGTAGATGTTTCATGGGATGGATTATTTTTCAAATTCAAGAGGTTTTAAAGGGATTTCAGGCTCTTCGACTTCTGACGAATCATGGAATTTGCCGTCACTTCCTCTGACCATGAGCTTTAATCCGTCGGAAGTGATGAAGGAGTAGGGGGCTTTGAATGCTCGTTTTAAGGTACGGTCGGCTTCTGTCGGGGTACATTTCTGTTCACCGTCATATTCATAACTCATTATTGGTCCGGTGAATTTTTCAATGCTCTCAGCTTCCCATGTGAATTGCTTGTCGGAGTCCTGAATCTTCATGATAAGCCCCGGCAGTCCGCCAAATCTATATGGACCGAATGGCAACGGGAGTTCGGAAGCAAACCATGCTTCGTAGTTACGTCCGGCGAATGTTGTCATGGCTTTGGTACATTCATAACCTGCTATTGTGTCTGTCTCTTCTGTGAATTCCCACCGGAATTGTGGCGCAGGTTTTTCATATACCAATACTTTGGAGTGTATTCGATATTTAAAATCGTCCTTCTTGTCCCTAATGTTTCTGATTATTTCCAAAGGGTATGGCGAACCGACGATACTGGAATAAACATCAAGCCCTTTTCTGTCATCTTCGGTTCGTAGAGAGTCAAAATGCGATATTATATCGCTGAAATCGCTGATATAATGTCTACCGATAAGTACAGTCCTTGTGTCCGAATTGTAGTCACGGAGGTCAGGGTGATACTTGAATGAAAGACGATATGTCACTCTATATTTTGCCGAGCCAACACATACACCTCTGTCAAGAAGCTGCGGATTGGGGTTAAAGAATTGAGCTGATACCGGAATTATGGCGGTGAGCAGGATTACAAAAAGCGAAAGGAGATGTTTCATTGTTTTAGTTATTTAGAGATTTACGGTATATGTTGAATTTTAGAATATCCTCAGACGTATTTTTAGCATTACCGATCGTTGGCGTATAGTGTATGCCGATGTGGTTTCGGTTAGTGCGGAAATATTGGAATACACATAGCTTTTGCGGTTAAGAAGGTTGTCGCCGGTCAGTAAAAACATCACACGTTTAAGGGCATATTGCATTTCTGCATTAACGAGCACAAACGATCGGTCTCTTTCATTTTGGTTATTGTAGTAATGATATAAAGATGTGGTCAGAGACAGCTTCTTTGACATGCTTAATGTCAGTTTGGCTGTGTTGCTCATGGATCGCATCCATGGCGATGATGAAAATCCATTTTGCTTAGCCGAGGATTGGTAATATCTCCCCTCGTAACTCATCTCTATCAATCGGCAAGGACTGATGTTTAGGCTAATCTCTGCTCCGAGTGATTTGCTTTGGTATCTCACTATCTCGTCCTGTATCAATAATGGGCTTCCGATATGGCTGTATGATGCCGAACCGCTGACTTTCATTTTCCAGAAGTCAAATCCTTGGCTCATGCGTATTCTTGCCGAAAACATGTTTGCTTTTTCATCTGTGGCTCGACTCGTGAGTCGTTCAGCAATTCCGTCATAGTATGCTCCGTACAGTACTTCCGGACTTTGATGAGTCCATGTTAAGTCTGTGCCTAAGAAGCTCATAGATAGAATGTTTCGATAGTTGTATGACACAGAGTTTATACCTGTTAATCCTTCATGCAGCCCTGTGAAATCGTATGCCGACAGTTGGCGGTAGGAGGTGAGTATATAATTTGAATAACGGTTTTCGATTTGTGGGGCTAAGTATGTCAGCGAAGAGTTTAGGCTAATGTCGTTGTTGCTGTTCAATTTGTACTTTAGGCTAAGTTTGGGTTCGACACGTAGGCGATTTTTGCGATAATCGCATTTTAGGAGCCGATTGTTGAATCGATACATGCGATACTTTAACGGCAGGAAGAGCGAAGCATAGATTTTGCGGTTTTGGAATGATATTTCGTTACCGATACCTGTGCCGATGTTATCAAGACTCAGATTGTTTCGAAAGTCGGAGAGTGTGCTTTTGATGCTATTGCGTGAATAGTCAAAGATGGCGTGAGGACGTATCATAATTCTGCCTGCCATTAATCCTGTCAATAGGCTGAATTGGTTCTCGGTTGTGAAATTACGTGTCTCCACATATTGTTTTAATCCATTCTTCGGTATGACCTCAGGGAAAAGATTAGGTGATACATTCAGCTCATGGGGAAGCCTTTCCAAGTTGAGCATAGATACAACCTCAAACCCACGGGCGCTTTCCCCACGGTGTGTGAGATGCAATTTATTGTTCAAGCGGTAATGCTTTGCTTTCCCATTCTGGACTATATCCTCACGGGTGAAAATTGAGCTATGGTTACTGCTATTATCCCAGTCGAAATTTAACTGTTCTTTAAGATAGCTCCTGTCGTTGTTGCTGATATATGATATGTCGCCGTATGCTTTGTCAAGCTTGGAATTCCCTGTCAGGACTTCATCGACAATATTTTGAGTGCCATCTGGGAGGGAATTGGCGGTATGGGTCCTATTTCGGCGGCTGTCATGGTCTTTGAGATATGCTGCATTTATACCTAATTCTCCGGATTTACCCAAGCGGTATACATTATTATAGGTTGCGCTCTGACTCCGGTTGAAATAATAGAAGCGTTTGTCTATTCCCGGAGCTGACGGAAGAGTTATATCAGAGAGTTTAGATGTGCGGTCAAAATCATCGTCAAATGAATGCAATTCCTGCGATAGGTCCTGACCGCTGTTATTATTCTTATAGGTTGACAGAAATTGGCTTGTGCGCTTAAAATATGTGGCTATTGCCGATTCATCCCAAAGTAAATCCCCGTCAGTCCCTGCGCCGAGAGTCGCAACGAGATTAAACACACCCTTCACACCCTCTTTTAGCTTTAGGTTGATCGAAGCCTGCTCTTCCGGACGCAACCCTTTGAGGGCTTTTATGTCCTGATGGTTTTCGAGTACCTGCACCGTTGATATGTTATTGGGGTCAATATTGTTGGTCGCTACTCCGTAACGGCCTTTCATTAGGTCAAGCCCCTCGATGTAGAATTTCTTGATAGGTTTACCTTTGTATGAGATTCTTCCATCGTCCGAAACAGTTATGCCGGGCATTTTCTTTAGCACATCGGCAACCGAACGGTCGGTTTGTGAAAGATAGGAGGTGACATTATAATTGATGGTGTCATCAATCGAATAAATTTTCCTTGGTCTGACCGTAACCTCTTTCAGGTCAAGAGCCCGTTGGCGGGTTTTAATGTTATAATCTCCGTCACGATTTGGCACAGTGACGGATGTCGTTTCGATCTCTATGCTCGATACGGTAAGAATCAGGCTGTCGGATGTTGAATTTAAATAGAGTGAGAATCTGCCCGCTTCATCAGTAAATGTGGAACCGATAATGCGTTTGGGCGCATTGGTGGGACGTGCGCTCACATTTGCCATATCCACCGGTTGATTTCCCTCCGTAAGTATTTTCCCTGTCACGGTTACTTCTGCGGAAATTTGTAATGATATGGATAGTAGTATGGCTAATATCCCTATAATATGATAGTTAAGTGCGTCCATAATCTTTCAGATTGGTATGCGACGGATTATTGCCGGAATTTCCGGCAATATAATTGAGGGGCATTACGTTTTAATTGTTTTTACTTTTCGCCTTTTACAATGGGCAGTGTTATCATTATCTTTATGGGCTTTCCTTCAGAATAATATGCGTCAAATTCCACCCTTTGAAAAGCATCGTTTAGTGCGACGTTTAAAGTCTGATTTTCAGGGCGGGTGCTTATTGATGATATTTTCCCATCTTCGTCAATTGAAAGGTCTACCAAAACTTTTTTATTCGGAGATACCTCGCCAAGTTCTGAATAAGAGATCGAGTAGGCTACATGTTCAGCCAATGGTTTGGGGTCAACTAACGGAGATGGTAACACGATTGAGCTGCCTTCATCTTTCGAAGATTCCGCTACTATATCTGTTCCTTCGACGCTTTTCGAAAGTGAACGTTCCTCAGCAGCTCCGGCATCTGCATTTGCCGATGGCATTTCTATTGGCTTGAGCTGTGTCCGGGAGATAGCTGATAGCATCTCCGAACAGAGATTGTTGTTTACCGCTGCGACTGCAATTATGGATGCCGGGATTAGTAGCAATGCAAGAGCTCTGCGCTTGCTGTTGAGGTCAGCGTTACCTATCATTCGTATGCGCTTGCTGAAATTCTTGTCATTACTTGCAAAACTATTGGTTAGCATAATCAATTTACGGTTTATTGCGGTTGTGATAAGCAATTTCTGATAATCTAAGGGATTGACACCATTATCTATCACCGATTTGTCAGCTTCATATTCATGTATTTGGCGCAGCTTGTCACGGAGTAGCCATATCATGGGGTTATACCATAAAATGACGGTAACAACACCGATATACATTAAATCAAGCCAATGCTTTTTAGTGATATGAGAAGATTCGTGGAGCAATATTGTCTTGGAATCTTTCTGATAATCAGCTTCGGCTATTACTATCTGTCCCATGAAGCTGAACGGGGCAATGCGTATGTCATTATGAATACAGAGTGTATAATTCTCATGTTTTTCTTTCCTGCATTTCCCGATTAAACCTCTCACATGCAAAAATGCTGTGATGACATATATCGTTATAACCGCTATTCCTATTAAATAGATGTATCCGATAATTGTTAATACATTTATCCCTGATATTTCGCTCTGTGTTATATTTGTAAAATTGTCAAACACAGGGACTTCATTTAATGTGATCTGTAACTCCGGAGCTACGGTCGCCCCAAAATTTTTGATACACATCAGCCCAATCGGCAGAAGAAGGCACAGGGTAATAGTTGACAGGAGCAGCCACCTGTTAAACCGATGGAAGGAATTCCGATTTATTACAAGCAGCGTTACCGGAGCTAAAATAAGCAGCAGTATTGACACCGCAAGCGAGTAGGAGAGAAGTGTGTTCATGATTTATCGTTTTGATCGTTTCTTTCAACCTCATCAAGCAGTTTGCGTAATTCTTCCACCGGAAGATTCCCGTCATTTACAAACGATGATACCACTTGCAGATAGGAATTTTTGAAGTACCGTCCCACAATTGAGCTGATTGATTTCTTCCCCATATCCTCCTCGCTGACTATGGCATGATATTGGTATGTCTTGCCATGTTGTGTGTGACCCACATATCCCTTATCTTCGAGTGTGCGCACTATGGTGGATATGGTGTTGAAATGCGGTTTTGGAGATTCGTACATTTCCACTATATCCTTTACAAATAAAGGTCCTTTCTTCCAAAAGAAATTAAGAACCTCTTCCTCTTTTGCGGTCAACTTTTCCATGTGATGATAATTAATGAATTAGTAACGCTGAGGTGCGCCACGATATTACAACCGCAAAGATAAACTATAATTTATAGTTATAACTATATTCTATAGTTAATGTTTGTTAAGGCATGAAAAATGTCACACTAAGTGTGTCATGACAATGGGATTTACTGTCTGATACTGTTTTTGTGAGTCGATATTTTCCGGGGACGAAAGCTCGGTTAATGAAACCTGTCCAGTTGGAGTATGTCGAAGATGTATGGGGAAATAGAATATAGCCGATTGCGGGAAAACAAACATTAATCTCGGATGTGTCGCCCGGATTTCTCCATACAGCTTTCCATTCGCCGTCATTCTCCCGCTCCACCGTGAAGTACGTGCCGTATAATAGCTCTCTGTCGGAATTGTTTGTGAACTTGACCACAATGGAATCCACCGGTATGCGAAGACTGTCGAGATTCTCAATCGTCATTTCAACATCCGGATTGGTAGAAAATATGACCGGAGCCGGGAGCGGAGATGCGACAACGGTAGTGTCCCGGGATATGCTGTCGCAATTCTCGGAAACAGAGGAGTGGGATGCCTGCCCCGTGCAAGCAAGGAGCAGGATGAATATCAGCATGAGAATTACGAAAATAATATTTTTCATGTGAACTGATTTAAACTTTTTATAAAATGTTAAACTCAGTTCTATACCCGGGGTCGTATGGTTCTTATAGAGCATTCAACAGTGAGTCTATATCAGCATCCGTGGTTGACCAGTCGGTGACAAATCTCACGGGGGTTTCTTCTTTTTGCATGGGACCCCATAACTCAAATGAAGCAACTTTTTTCAGCTCCTCAATTTTATGATTGGGGAGAAGGAAGAATTGCTGATTGGTGGGGGAGTCGATATAAAGTTTATAACCTTTATCCACAAACCCTTTTTTCATCTTCATGGCAAGTTTAACGGCATGTTTGCCGATACGTGTATAAAGATCGTCGGTGAAAAGTGTGGCAAACTGAACACCCAATAGTCTACCCTTGGCAAGTGTCGCTCCATGCTGTTTTATTACAGACACGAAATGCGGCAACAGTTCCGGGCGACGTGTCACCACAGCCTCGCCAAATAAAGCTCCGCATTTTGTGCCGCCGATATAGAAAATATCGCACAGGGATGCAATGTCGGTCAATGACAATTCCCCGCCTTCGGCAGCGAGTCCGTAGGCAAGACGTGCCCCGTCAATATATAAAGGTATACCAGCTTCGGCGCAAGTCTTGGAAATCTCCTCAAGCTCATGGCGTGAATATATGGTACCGAGTTCTGTGGGGTAGGATATATAGACCATTCCCGGAGCTACCATGTAATGGTGGGTGTCGTCATTATAGAAAGATGTGATATACTCCTTGATATCTTCCGCACGCAGTTTTCCGTCATGGTTCGGAAGTGTGAGCACTTTATGCCCGGTAGCCTCGATGGCTCCTGCCTCATGCACGTTTATATGTGCTGTGTCGGTTGCAATCACACCCTCATGTTTGTCAAGCAGACGGTCGATTACCACAGCATTTGTCTGTGTGCCCCCTTCGAGCAGATACACATCACCGTTTTCAATGCCACATGCCGAGAGTATTATTCTCTTTGCATCAGCGGTAAATTTGTCATTCCCGTATCCAACGGTGTGAAGCGAGTTGGTTTCAACAAGCTTGATGAGCACTTCAGGGTGTGCTCCTACCATGTAATCACTATCGAAGTATATCATTTTATTTCCTGTAAGAAGGTTAAAGGATTATCATTGCACTGCAAAGGTAACATATAATGTCGATAGTGATGGCATAATTTATTAAATTATCGTGATAGGATAGGGGGAGTGTGGTTGTTTTTTTGTAATTTTGCCGTTAATTCAAACAGAACACAGTCAAAATTATTAGATATTCATGAAACTGACCGAATTAACAGCTATTTCTCCGGTAGACGGCCGTTACCGTAATAAGTGTGAACGCCTTGATGAGTATTTCTCGGAATTTGCTCTCATCCGTTATCGTGTGAAAGTGGAAGTGGAGTACTTCATTGCGCTTTGCGAGCTCCCTCTTCCAGCATTGAAGTGTGTCGAAACATCAACATTCGAGCAACTTCGTGACATTTATAAAAATTTCACCGTAGAGGATGCGACCAGAATCAAGGAGATAGAGAGTGTCACCAATCATGACGTGAAGGCTGTGGAATATTTCCTTAAAGAAAAATTCGATCTTCTCGGACTGGAAAGTTGTAAGGAATATATACACTTTGGACTGACTTCGCAGGATATCAACAATACTTCCGTGCCGATGTCTATCGCTGACGCGCTTCGTGACGTGTATCGTCCGCGTCTCATGGAACTCATAGAGCATCTTGAAGCGAGAGCACAGGAATGGTATGACATACCAATGCTTGCCAAAACTCACGGACAGCCTGCATCGCCTACCCGTCTCGGCAAGGAGATAAAGGTGTTCAGCTATCGTCTGCGCCAGCAGTTGCGAATGCTTGACGCCGTGGAAATAAGCGGCAAGTTCGGAGGAGCTACAGGTAACTTTAACGCACACCTTTGCGCATTCCCTGAGATTGACTGGCGTGCCTTTGGCGCTAAATTCCTGAGCGATAAACTTGGAATTATGCGTGAGGAGTTCACCACTCAGATATCCAATTATGACAATCTTGCAGCTGTGTTCGAGGCTCTTTCACGGATAAACAATATAATTCTTGACCTTGACCGTGATATGTGGATGTACATATCCATGGAATATTTCAAGCAGAAAATCAAAGCCGGTGAGGTCGGTTCATCCGCTATGCCTCACAAGGTGAATCCTATTGACTTTGAGAACTCGGAAGGTAACCTTGGCATAGCAAATGCGGTGTTCGGTCACCTTGCTACAAAACTCCCTGTGTCACGCCTTCAGCGAGATCTCACAGACTCTACCGTGCTTAGAAATATAGGTGTGCCTTTGGCTCACACACTCATCGCCATAGCTTCAACCATGAAGGGGCTTAACAAATTGCTCCTTAACAGAGCTGCTATCGATGCAGATCTTGATAACACTTGGAGCGTTGTGGCTGAGGCTATTCAGACAATATTACGCCGTGAGGGTTACCCCAAGCCCTACGAGACTCTTAAAGCTCTGACTCGTACCAACACTGCAGTCACAGCTGAGAGCATAGCTGCATTTATCGATACACTCGACGTAACCGATGAGGTAAAAGCTGAGTTGAAGAAACTCACCCCACATACCTATACCGGTTACTAATCTGCGTTGTTCGATAATGAAAAATATTGACACCCCTACACTGATTAGATTTGTCTTCATCGGACTTTTATGGCTCGCTCTGTGTTATATAATGGTAGCATCTCAACCATTTACACCGAGAGTGGCGTTCATATTGGTTGCGTCGGGCATTATAGTTTGGGTGCCTTTATATAAGAAGTATTTAAGGAATGGAAAACGGAAAGATTAGTCTCCTTGACAGGATTGATTCTCCTGCCGACTTGCGCAAACTTCCCTTGGAACAACTTCCGGAAGTCTGTGCCGAGTTGCGCTCATTTCTCATAAACACACTTTCTTCTCATCCGGGGCATTTTGCCTCAAGCATGGGGGCGGTCGAGCTGACTGTCGCCCTGCACTACGTGTTCAATACTCCCTACGATAGAATTGTATGGGATGTCGGACATCAGGCTTATGGTCATAAGATTCTGACCGGTCGCCGTGATTCGTTTATAACCAATCGTACCTTAGGCGGTCTGAGCGGATTTCCAAACCCTAAGGAGAGTGAATATGACACTTTCACCGCAGGCCACGCATCTAATTCCATATCGGCTGCGCTTGGTATGGCTGTGGCAACATCGTTGCAAAAGGATCAGCCGCCTCGTAATGTCGTGGCTGTTATCGGCGATGCGTCCATCAGTGGCGGACTTGCGTTCGAGGGATTGAATAATGCCGCAAATTCAAATTCAAACCTCCTCATTATTCTTAACGACAATGACATGTCGATTGATAATAATGTAGGGTCGCTCAATTCATATCTCGCACACCTTACCACCTCAAAGGCGTATAATAATTTCAGATATAAATTTTCGAGATTTTTAAGACGTTTTCATCTGGTCTCCGACAGAGGCAAAGGGATGATCACACGGTTTAACAACAGTCTCAAATCTTTGATTACCCGTCAGCAGAACATATTCGAAGGTCTTAATATTCGTTATTTCGGACCTTTTGACGGGCATGATATAAATACGGTGGTTACTGTGCTTAATGATATCAAGGATCTCACAGGTCCCCGTATATTGCATCTGCGCACAGTGAAAGGTAAAGGATTTACTCCTGCCGAGCTTGATCCGGCTTCATGGCATGCTCCTGGGAAGTTTGACCCTGTGACAGGTGAGAAGATTCGTGAGAAAAGTGTGAAACCGCCTAAATATCAGGAGGTATTCGGTGATACTTTAGTCGAACTTGCCCGTCGTAACAGTAAGATTGTTGGCATAACGGCTGCAATGGCTTCCGGCACTTCGATGAACAAGCTTCAAGCGGTATTCCCCGAACGTACATTTGATGTTGGCATCTCTGAAGGTCATGCTGTGACATTTGCCGGAGGTCTGGCTAAGGATGGCATGAAACCCTTCGTGGCAATATACTCATCTTTCCTTCAACGTGCATACGATCATATAATACATGACGTTTCGATTGAAGGTTTGCCTGTGGTATTTTGCCTTGACCGAGCCGGTCTTGTAGGTGAGGACGGCGCCACGCATCACGGCGTGTTCGACTTGAGCTACTTGCGTTCCATACCGGGCATGACTGTTGCCTCACCAAGAAATCAGAATTATCTTCGTGATCTCATGCTCACCGCATCGGTGTATGACGCTCCGTTTGCCATACGTTATCCGAGAGGGCGTGGTGAGAAGGTGGAATCAGAACCTATGGAGCCGCTAAAGGTCGGTAAGGGCGAAAGACTTCGCAAGGGTGATGATCTGGTAATTCTGTCTATCGGTCCTGTCGCATCTGACATCGAACGTGCTATCGAACGAGCCGAAAGGGACTTTGGAATATCCGTGGCACATTACGACATGATATTCCTTAAACCTATTGACCAAGAGATACTGGAGGAGGTCGCATCCAAAAATGTCCCGGTTATAACTGTGGAGGATGGCACTGTTGATGGCGGATTAGGTTCTGCTGTGCTTGAATGGATGGCTGACCATAATTATTTTGTTTCTGTGACCCGTAAGGGAGTGCCTGACCGATTTATTCCGCAAGGTTCTCCTGCCGAGCTTCACAGATTGTGCGGATTTGATGAAGAGGGGATCTATGAGACCATCAAGTCAATCTGCAAACCAAACAAGATTGCTGAATGAAGATAATTATTGCAGGCTCGGGAGAAGTGGGAACACACTTGGCAAAGTTGCTCTCACGGGAGGAACAGGATATCACTGTGGTGGATAGTGACAGTGATAAGCTTGCCGTTCTTGATGCCAACTATAATCTGCTTACATGTCAAGGCTCGACGACTTCATTTAAGACGTTGCGCAGAGCCGGAGTGGAAGGCTGTGACCTGTTCATTGCGGTAACCCCTTACGAGACCCAGAATGTGATATCATGTGCCATAGCCAAGAGCCTTGGTGCTGAAAAGACTGTGGCTCGAATTGACAATTACGAATTCAAGGATCCGGCTAACCGTGAGTTTTTCGCTCATATAGGTGCCGATGATATGATATATCCTGAGTATCTGGCGGCTCTTGAAATTATTCAGGCGTTGCAACATAATTGGGTGCGACATTGGTTCGAACTTCATGACGGCGAACTGATACTGGTGGGCGTTAAGCTTCGTGACAACGCTCCACTTGTAGGGATACAGCTCAAAGAGCTTGGCATGACGGAACATAATTTCCACGTGGCTGCCATCAAGCGAAATCATGAAACTATTATCCCGCGAGGTGATGACCGGTTGGAGATTAACGACATCGTATATTTCATGACCACCCGTGAGCATGTGAACTCCTTGATAAGCCTTTGTGGAAAGCAATCCCATAAGATTCGCAATGTGCTGATTATGGGAGGTAGCCGCATAGCCATACGTCTTTGTGCCATGGTGGGGGACAAGTATAACATTAAGATAATGGATGTTGATAGGGAGCATTGCCTCAAACTGTCGGAACGTTGTCCGAATGCAAAGATAATACATGCCGATGCCCGTGACACGGATGCTCTGCGTGATGCCGGTATCACTGATATGGATGCTTTCATTGCTCTTGCCGACAGTAGCGAGACCAATATCCTCACATGTCTTACCGCAAAGGAATTCGGGGTTATAAAGACTATTGCCGAGGTTGAGAATCTGCAATTCATCTCTGAAGCCGAAGGTCTTAATATCGGAACGGTGATTAACAAGAAGCTTCTTGCCTCATCCCGCATATTCCAAATGTTGCTCGACCGTGACACATCAACCTCCAAGTGTCTTGCGCTTGCCGATGCCGAGGTCGCCGAGATTGTTGCCAAACCGGGTTCAAAGATAACACGTTCGGCGGTCAAGGATATGCGTCTGTCACGAGATATGACCATTGCGGGATTGATACGTGATGGTAAAGGTTACCTTGTTTCAGGTAACACTGTCATAGAGCCGGGCGACAGGGTAGTGGTCTTCACGCTTAACGGTGTGATTCATAAAGTTGAGAAACTGTTCTCGTAAATCTCTTTTCTGATATGGCAAGTTTACGGGACTATACCCCAAGCATAAATTTTCCTGTGCTGTTGCGCATAATAGGGCTTCTTCTCGCCATCGAGAGCGCTTTCCTTTTAGTGCCGTTGGTGACATGCCTTATATATGGTGAGCGTGACTGGATTTGGTTTTTGGTCACGCTGTGCATCACTGCAACCTCAGGGTTATTGATGATGTTCTGTATACATCCACGTTCGTCGAATATGGGTAAGCGAGAGGGATTCCTCCTGACCGCATTGGTCTGGGTCTTTTTCTCGCTGTTCGGAATGTTGCCTTTTATGCTCATGGAGAATGACCCGATGTCGGTTTCCGATGCCTTTTTTGAGGCTATGTCAGGATTTACCACTACCGGTGCAACAGTCATGGGTACTATCAGCCATCTAAGTCACGGGGTCATAATGTGGCGATGTCTTATGCAGTGGATAGGTGGTATGGGTATAATAATCTTCACGTTGGCGGTCATACCTATGCTCAACCATTCGGGCGGTATGCAGATGTTTAATGCCGAGGTGACAGGTATCACGCATGACAAGCTGCGTCCTCGCATATCTCAGACAGCCAAAGGTCTGTGGATGATATATATCACTCTTACAATAGTGCTGTTCGTACTGCTTATCGCAGGTCCTATGGGACCATTTGATGCTTTGTGCCATGCTTTCAGCACTATGTCAACAGGTGGATTCTCTACGGTTGACGCAAGTCTTGCAGAGTGGAATTCGGTATATATAGAGATTGTGGTCACAGTGTTTATGTTCATCGGTGGCACAAGCTTCACTCTTATTTTTAGGGCTGCGCACGGTGAGTTCAAGCCATTGTGGCGTAACGACGTTTTCCGCACATATATCGGGATAATATTTGTGATGTATATCCTGTTTGTGATAGGTATATTTTATCATGGTCAAGCTATATCGGTTAAGGCGGTGACTCTTGACCCGATATTTCAGATTGTCTCAACTATCACTTCCACCGGATATGAGGCTTCCGACTTAAAGAATTGGGGTACGTTTGTGCTTGCGCTTGTTTTTGCTCTTATGTTTTTCGGTGGATGTGCCGGTTCGACAAGCGGTGGTGCCAAGATTGACCGACTGATATACCTCGTGAAGAATTGCAGAAACGAAATTGTACGCACCATTCATCCTAATGATGTGCTTACTGTCAGGGTTAACGACAAGGTTATACCTCATGAGATAGTGTCAAAGGTAATAGCGTTTTTATGTCTGTACGTGATGATAATAATGGTGGGAGGTGTATTGCTCACAGCCCTCGGATTGCCTTTGGTCGATTCGTTCTTTTCCGCATTTTCATGTATAAGTAATACCGGACTCGGAGCTGGAGTCACCGGTTATGGCGAGTCGTACGGCATAGTGCCTGATGTCGGAAAATGGCTTCTCGCACTCATTATGCTGATAGGCCGTCTTGAGCTTTTCACGGTGCTGATACTGTTCACACCCGCATTTTGGCATAAATAATTAATAAATTTATATTTTTATTAATATTTATTTTGCTTGTCAGAATTATACGATTAAATTTGCAAAAAATTTAATAACCATACCGAAATTCTGATAACATGAAAGCAGCAAGAATATTCTTGTCTACTATATCTGTTGCGGCAGGTTTGAATATTGCCGTGGCGGAAGATGTGTATAATCCGGTTCCGCAAGACGATTCAGAGCCAATCACAAATGAGATTTTGCGACTCGACGCAGAGATGCGTTTGGACTATGATCACATTAACCATGGTTCGCATACATATAAACCCGGCACCGGTTTTGAGGGAAAATATCTGATGCTCCGTGTGGACGGGACGATAGTACCCGGTCTTACATATTCGTGGCGTCAACGTCTTAATAAGACTACTTCCGATTTTGCCGGTACTGACTGGGTATATCTGAATTATGATTATAATCGCTGGAATTTTTCAGCCGGTAAAGAGGTTGTTGGAATAGGTGGTTTTGAATATGACCGCGCTCCGATTGACCTTTATGGCAGCTCAGTGTTTTGGAACAACATCCCGTGTTTTAAATTTGGTGCCACCGCAGGTTACGGCATTACTGATTCTGACCGATTGTCATTTCAAGTGACAGAAAGCCCCTTCGTGACCTCAGGCAATCATGACATGTATGGGTTTAATCTCAGATGGAACGGTCGTCATGGTTTCTTCGAGTCAATTTATTCGGCAAACCTCATGGAGTATGCTGAAGACAGATTTATCAGCTATCTTGCGCTCGGAAATAAATTTTATTTCGGCAATATGTGGCTTGAATTTGACTTTATGAACAGAGCTGCATCACATCAGCCGTTTTTCTTCAAGGATTGTTCGGTTATGACTGAATTGTCATATACAAAAGGTGATTCATGGCGCATCTATGGCAAATATACCTACGATGTCAACCATTCAGGCACTGCTGCCGACTTGGTTGTGATGGATGGAACCGAGATGAACATGGGTGGCGCAGGTTTGGAATACTTCCCATTGAAGTCCAAACGGCATCGTTTGCGTTTACACGCCGGATGTTTCTATTATTGGGGTAAAAACGGTAATCCCGATAATTTCATTCAGGATAAGACCCTTTATATATCCACAGGCGTGACATGGGATATGAATATTTTGAATATCAAACATAAATAAAACCATGGATATGAACACAGACATAAATGGCAACGAAGTCATGGCGACGAAAGAGATTGCCGGTGCCACACAAAAAGTGAAAAAACAATCCGCACTGAAGAAATATGAAGGTTTGATATGCCTTGTGGTGGTGATCGGGCTTTTCTATTATCTTGGTCAGGTGATGGGTTTGGCTAACATGCTCAACACCCTGATGAGGACAGCTCACGACCTGCTGCTGAATACTGTTTTTTATCTAATGGCAATATGTGTGATGACAGGCGCCATAGGGCGTATATTTGTGGAATTCGGTGTTGTCAAGATGGCGGAACGAATTTTGCGCCCGCTTATGAAGCCTCTATTCAACTTGCCGGGCGTTGCGTCGCTTGGAGCCGTGATGACTTTCCTGAGTGACAATCCTGCAATCATATCGCTTGCCAATGACAAGCGTTTCAGCTCATATTTTAAGAAATTCCAGTTCATATCGTTGACAAATTTCGGCACGGCATTCGGAATGGGGTTGCTTGTGATGGTTTTCATGGTAGGGCAGGGATTCTTCTGGCAGCCGTTGGTCGGATTCTTCGGTGCGTTTTGCGGATGTGCCGTATCCACAAGGCTTATGCAGTATTTTGTGCTGAAAAATTATCCGCATTATGCCACGGAAGATGTTACCACCTCTGAAAATGTGACCGAGGTAGAGGAAGAGAAGGTCGAGAAGAGCGGTTTTCTCCGTGTGCTTAATTCTCTACTTGACGGTGGTCGTACAGGCGTTGATGTCGGTATTGCTATCATACCGGGTGTGCTGATTATTTCAACGATGGTTATGTTGCTCACTTTCGGTCCTGCGTCTGACGGAACATATACCGGTGGTGCATACGAAGGTGTGGCATTCCTGCCATGGTTGGCTGGTAAAATCAATTTCATATTCGACTGGTTGTTCGGTTTCGGCGATCCCCACCTTATAGCATTCCCTATCACTGCGCTTGGAGCTGTTGGTGCCGCACTTGGATTGGTGCCCAACTTCATATCTCAAGGCTGGGTGGATGGAAATGCGATAGCTGTGTTTACTGCTATCGGAATGTGTTGGAGCGGATATCTCAGCACCCACACTGCAATGCTTGATTCGCTCGGCTACCGTGAACTCACATCTAAGGCGATTCTCTCGCACACCATAGGTGGTATCTTTGCTGCCATCACAGCCCACCTCACATACGTGCTCGTCTCTATGTTGATAGCCTAATTAGAAGTTTATAAATAAAAAACGGGGATATGAAAGCCTGTCGGCTCTTATATCCCCGTTTTCTATGAGATGTCTATTATTGTTAGAAGGTTATTTTGTTGAGGTTGATGCTACGTCGGTAGCAGTGTCAACAGTCGGGCGTGAGAGGGAGTGACGTTTGTAGGATGACGCCATTCGTGTGTGATAGTTTCTTCGTGCGTATGACGGACCGTTGTATCCTCTTGCAAATGCTGCCCAGTTTTTCTGTTTAAGATGCTTCACCAAGCCGGTTGAAGTTATGAACTCGGCAAACAGGTCGAGCTGATCTCTTTCTGATCTTGCCATCTTTTCTACAAAATCTTCAAGGCTTTCAGCGCCGCATATCTTCCAGTTGAATCCTCCAATCTGAAACATACCCCAGAATGTGCCTTCAAGGGCTGCCTTATGGTTAATTGATTTGGCTGCGTCAAGGCGTTTATGTGCTTTGGACTGCGAGCCTCGGGATGATGCGAAGACTACTGCATGTGACTTGCTGTACTTTGAAAGATTGACGCCGCGGCGAGTGGCGAAACGGCGGAACATGGAGAGATCAAAATTGATGAGGGGCTTGCCGGGAGCTGCGAACCCTTGATGGGTCGGTCCGGCTTCGATGTCTACGACAGCCTTTATGGCTGCCACTTCCACTCCGAGATGCTCTGCTACCTCTTCGAAATCCTCTTCGGTGAGGGTAAGGATAGTATCGGTCGGAAGCTTGAGTTGTTCAATTTCTGCGATAGCGGTGGAGAGAGAGTCGGCAGGGACATTCCCGTCACGATGTCCTGTTTTGGAGAAAATCATCGTGGAAATGAGAATGGCAGTGCACAGCAATGCTAATCGTCGATTCATATAAAAAAGCTTTAGTGCAACAATGCCCTTCCGCGCCACACGGCGCATAGGGATTAATTATCTCTGTGGGATTGCTGGAATTGATGAATAAGAGCAATCCGATAAAAAGATTGAAGGTGTCTCACGCAGAGCCATGCACACGCATGGCTTCTGCGTTACACCCTATATATTAAGACGCTTTAATAGCGTAAAAGTTTAATCAAATAAAAAAATTCAGGCAATAATGCGATTATTTTTTTAACTCGGCAACCTTTTCAAGTGTGCGTTTGAGTTGTCCCCAGAAGCGTTCTACGGCAGGGATATACATGCGTTCGGAGGGAGAGTGTACGTCACGCAAAGTCGGTCCGAACGATACCATGTCGAGGTAGGGATACTTGGTGAGGAACAGACCACATTCAAGTCCGGCATGTATGGCTTTGATGGCAGGTGTCACACCGTAAAGTTCCTCGTAAGCATCACGTGAAATCTTCATGATGGGTGATTCGAGATTGGGCTGCCATCCGGGATAACCGTCGCCATGCTTTACTTCGGCACCGGCAAGTAGGAAGACTGCTTCAACCTGACGTGCTATATCCCACTTGCGAGATTCCACAGAACTGCGCTGGCTTGTGGTAACCACGATAGTGTTGTCGGGTGCCATTTTGACAGATGCGAGATTTGTGGAGGTCTCTACAAGGCCCTCAAGCTCACGGCTCATAGATACCACTCCGTGAGGAGCGCAATAAAGAGCGCGGATAAGGTTTATAGAGGTGGTCTGGTCGATAGTGAAGTCAGGGGTGTCAACGCTCTCCATTGTGATTTTGAGGTTGGGTTCCAATCCCTTGTATTCATTTTCGAGGTCGGCTATGTAGAGATTAAGCATAGTGCGCACTATCTCTTTCTTAGAAGTGTGTACGCCGATCACTGCATGGCTTGCACGGGGGATGGCGTTGCGGAGATTACCGCCGTCGATTTCCGAAACCACTACTTCATGTTTGCCTGAAAGGTCGAAGAGGAAGCGGGCGAGAAGCTTGTTGGCATTGGCGCGTCCGAGGTGAATGTCTCCACCTGAGTGTCCGCCGTTAAGACCTTCGATATTTATTTTGAAATATAGGAAATCCTTGGGAGCGAATGAACGGTTATAGTGGAAGAACGCCTGTGTGTCCACACCACCTGCGCAACCTACAAATATCTCGGCATCATCTTCTGAGTCAAGGTTGAGAAGCATTGTGCCTGATATCATCCCTTCGCCGAGATTGTTTGCGCCGGTCATACCGGTTTCCTCATCAACGGTGAAAAGAGCTTCGAGAGGACCGTGGGTGTAGCTGTCGTCAGTCAATGCTGCGAGTGCTGCAGCCATACCGATACCATTGTCAGCTCCGAGGGTAGTGCCGTTGGCACGGATCCAGTCGCCGTCAATCACAGTCTCGATGGGTGAGTTTTCGAAGTCGAAGTGCTTGTTGTTTGATTCGCATACCATATCCATGTGACCCTGAAGAATGACGGTAGGAGCGTCTTCATGTCCGGGGGTGGCAGGTTTGCTCATAACTACGTTTCCAACCTCGTCGGTTTTGACTGCTATGTCATGTTTCTTGGCATAGTCAAGGAGGTATTGGCGTATCTTCTCTTCTTTTTTTGAAGGACGAGGCACCTTGGTGATTTCGTCAAAGATAGAGAAAACCAATTGGGGTTGTAGGTTTTTGATTTCCATATAGAAATAGTTTAGTGAAAAATCAATACGTTTTTAGCAAATATTAGCACTCGGATAAAACAAGTGTTAAATATTAGCCTTTTGCACCACTAAATTATAAAATAAAATTGATATGAGCGCAAAAATTGAAGGTAAATTGTTAATTTTGCATCGGAAAACCGAATTTGACGATGAAATTGATACTAATAACCACAATAACTATCCTGCTTCTTGCTTTGGCAGTATTGTTGTTAGGTGTTAAAATCTTCTTTGTCAAGAATGGAAAATTTCCATCGGGGCATGTGCATGATAATCCCAAGCTACGGGAGCGTGGCATAGGATGTGCAAGCCACCCGAAAGATTGATAAACCCAAAAACTATTAAATTTCTCACATTTATTTTTTGACATGAAAAAGTTAGCAATGTCAGCTTCATCGCTGCTTCTGGGGCTCTTAGCTGTTAGTATGACCTCATGCGGTGGTTCAGACTCAAAAGCCTCTTCCGATCCCGCAGTTCAGGCAGTGAAAGCGGCCGATGGTGCAACTACCTCAAACCTCAACATCCGCTATATTGACGGTGATTCTTTAATGACGCATTACAATCTTGCTAAAGACTTTCAGGAAGCTTCTATGCGTGCTGTGTCTAAGATTGAAGGCGCTCGTCAAGCAAAAGCTACAGAGATTCAGAAATTCGCTTCTGCCATAGAGCAGAAAGGTCGTTCAAACGGCTATCTTACCGAAGCAAGTTACAATGCCGATATGCAGAAACTTCAGAAGATGCAGCAGGACGCTGAGAATTATCTCGCAGGTTTGAGCCGTAACACTGAAAATGAGCTTGCACAGCAGCAACTCCAACTCAACGACTCTATCGAAAACTATATTAAGATCTACAATGCTTCCAAGGGTTACGATGCTATCCTCTTCAAGGCAGCCGGTATTTACTTTAATCCCGCTCTTGACATCACCAATGAAATCGTAGAGGGTCTTAACGCCCGCTATAATAAAGTAAGCGAAAGCAAGTAATAAAATACTAAACATAAAACACTGCGGAACGGCACGTCATGATGTCGTTCCGCAGCGTTTTTAATGTGCCTAACCTATGTGATATTAAGATGTGCATATATAATATGTGTAGGGCATTAAAAGATTATCTATAAATAGCGAGCACAGCTTCCGGTCAGGAAGCTGTGCTTATGTTTGTGTGTTTAATAATCAATTTACCTTAAATATCCATTGGAAAATTATAATCTAATTTTTCTCGTAGCTCTATTCTTTAATTGTCCCTAAAAACGGGTTGCAAAATAGTTCTTTTGTTTTTAGTTAGTCTGAATTATATAAAGAATGGGGGAGATTCAGATCAATCTTATCTGATTGAATCGTGAGATTGTAGTCTTAGCGGTAATCAGAAAAACGTACCTGAAGTTTCTTGCGGGCGAAGAATATGCGGCTCTTTACAGTGCCGAGGGGGAGATTCATTTTCTCTGCAATCTCGTTATATTTATAACCTGCGACATGCATAGAGAAAGGTATACGGTATTCATCGGGAAATGCGTTGATGGCATCCGATATTTCACCGGCTCCGAAAGAACCTTCCGGGGTTTCAAGACCTGAATCCTGAGAAAGATTGAGGTGATAGAGATCCTCAGTCTGATCAATCACCGTGGCGCTGCGAACGACACGGCGATAGTTATTGATGAAGATGTTGCGCATGATGGTGAACACCCAACCTTTGAAGTTGGTATTGTCAACATACTTGCTTTCGTTGTCAAGGGCTTTCAGGGTTGTGTCCTGAAGAAGATCGTAAGCATTGTCTCGATTTGAAGTAAGCATATATGCAAAATTCAAGAGATTGCCTTGAAGGCTCATAAGCTTGTTCTGAAATTCCTGAGTTCCCATTTTTATATCGTTTTAGAGAGTTGAACGTTTGTTTTTATTGTTAATGATGATTCTCAGCATCCCCCCGGTTTTTTCGTTTTTATGGGGTTTGCTTTGTTGAACACTTCAAAATTACATCCTTTTAATGGAACTACGAGATATTGTGTCTAAAAAATCGCAACAATTATTCAAAATTAGTTAAATATTTACATAACTAATTAGAAATCAGATAATATATGGTATTACAAATTTGTTACAAAATTATTACAATTTGGACTTGTTGTAATAATTCTGCAAATTTAGATGGGTAGGAATGTCTCTAAATCTGTAGACTCAGTGAATTGGTAGTATGTCGGGAGAGGAGAGCGAGTTTGAGGAGTATGTTTCTATTGTTAGGATAGTGGGTAGATGTTTTGTTTTTATTTTAGGAGTGTGTTAGTTGTAGATTAAACAATAATTTTGTTAAGTAGGAGTGGGTGTGAAAGTTCACCATGGATATAATGCTTGAGCACAGAAAAAGTTTTTAAAATTTATAAATTTAACTCTGTGATGTTAAATTTAACACTAATCTGACATTCCCAGCCATGAAATTATGAAAAAATATGAAGTGGAGGGTAATCGGAGTAATCGGACTGATCGGATTAATCAGACTAATCAGACTGATCAGACTAATCGGATTTGTCTGATAAGTCCGATTAGTCCGATTTGTCAGACTGTGATATAAAAAATGTGGTAAAGCCTAATTAGGCTTTACCACATTGCTATATTTACTGTAAATTACCTGTCGGGATTAATCAGCGAATTTAGCTTTGATGAATTCACGGTTAAGACGTGCGATGTTGCTCAGAGGAACGTTCTTAGGACATTCAGCTGCGCAGGCACCGGTGTTGGTACAGTTACCGAAGCCGAGTTCATCCATCTTCTTAACCATTGCACGAGCGCGACGAGCACGTTCTACCTGACCTTGGGGAAGCAATGCGAATTGGCTTACCTTAGCTCCTACGAAGAGCATAGCTGAACCGTTCTTGCAAGCTGCCACACAAGCACCGCAGCCGATACAAGTTGCTGAGTCCATTGCTACGTCAGCCACTTCCTTAGAGATGGGAAGGCTGTTGGCATCCTGAGCGCCGCCGCAGTTGAATGACACATAACCGCCTGCCTGCTGGATCTGATCGAATGCGTTACGGTTAACCATAAGGTCACGGATCACAGGGAATGCGGCTGAACGCCAAGGTTCGATGGTGATAGTGTCCTCGTTGTTGAACTTACGCATGTGAAGCTGGCAAGTAGTGATGCCCTGCACGGGACCGTGGGGATGTCCGTTGATATAGAGTGAACACATACCGCAGATACCTTCGCGGCAGTCGTTGTCAAACACCACAGGTTCTTCACCCTTATCGACAAGCTGCTGATTGAGCATGTCGAGCATTTCGAGGAAGCTGCTACCGGTCGATACGTTTTCAACACGGTAGGTTTTGAACGCCCCTGGTTCTTTGGGACCACGTTGACGCCAAATCTTGAGGTTTACATTTATAGTATGTTCCATTGTTTCGAATTTTTGACTTATGACTTGTAGTTACGTGTTTGAACCTTGATTTCAGTATAGTTGAGGGGTTCTTTCAAAAGGATAGGCTTTTCGTTGTCGCCGGTGTATTTCCAGCATGACACATACATGTAATCTTTGTCATTACGTGCTGCTTCGCCGTCGGCAAGCTGATACTCTTCACGGAAGTGAGCACCGCATGATTCGTTACGGTTGAGTGCGTCAATAGCCATCATTTTGGCAATCACGAGGAAGTCTTCAAGACGAAGGGCTTTTTCAAGCTCAGTGTTGAGATCGTCAGCCTTACCTACGATGCGAAGGTCGGTGTAGAATTCCTTACGAACTTCTTCTACTTCTTCGATAGCCTTTACAAGACCCTGAAGTGTACGGCCCATACCTACGAGATTCCACATCACATGACCGAGACGTTTGTGTATCTGGTCGGGTGACTTGGTACCCTTGATTGACATGAGCTTGTTGATACGCTCGCGAACGGCTTTTTCAGCTTCGTCAAATTCCTTAGTGTCAGTGGTGAAGTGAGGCACCTTAATCTGATCGCTGAGGTAATTCTGCATGGTGTAGGGGAGCACGAAGTAACCGTCGGCAAGACCCTGCATGAGGGCAGAAGCACCGAGGCGGTTTGCGCCGTGGTCAGAGAAGTTACATTCACCGATAGCGAAGAGACCCTTGATTGAAGTCTGAAGCTCATAGTCAACCCAGATACCACCCATTGTATAGTGGCTTGCGGGGAAGATCATCATAGGAGTCTCGTATGGGTTGTCATCAGAGATCATCTGATACATGTCGAAGAGGTTGCCGTAGCGGTCACGAACAACATCCTCACCGAGGCGGTCGATTGCATACTTGAAGTCAAGATATACAGCGTTGCCGGTACCTACGCCATAACCTGCGTCGCAACGTTCCTTGGCTGCACGGCTGGCGATGTCACGAGGACAGAGGTTACCGAATGCCGGATAGCGGCGTTCGAGATAGAAGTCACGGTCCTCATCGGGTATATCGGTAGGCTTTTTCTTGCCTGCACGGATTGCTTCAGCGTCCTCTTTCTTCTTGGGAACCCAGATACGTCCGTCGTTACGAAGTGATTCACTCATAAGAGTAAGCTTCGACTGGTCTTCGCCATGAACGGGGATACAGGTCGGGTGGATCTGAGTGAATGCGAGGTTTGCAAGATAAGCACCCTTCTTGAATGCCTGAACAGCTGCTGATCCGTTACAACCCATAGCGTTGGTTGAAAGGAAGAATGCACGGCCGTAACCACCGGTTGCGAGCACCACTGCGTGAGCTGCGTAACGTTCGATTTCGCCTGTGATAAGGTTGCGGACGATGATACCGCGAGCGCGTCCGTCGATGATAACGACGTCGAGCATCTCACGACGATTGAATGAACGTACTGTTCCTTTCTTTATCTGACGGTTGAGCGAAGCGTAAGCGCCGAGAAGAAGCTGCTGACCGGTCTGACCTTTGGCATAAAATGTACGTGACACCTGTGCGCCACCGAATGAACGGTTGGCAAGGAGACCTCCGTATTCACGAGCGAAAGGTACACCCTGTGCAACGCACTGGTCGATAATGTTGTTTGACACTTCTGCAAGACGGTATACGTTGGCTTCACGTGAACGGAAGTCACCACCCTTGATTGTGTCATAGAAGAGACGGTATACAGAGTCACCGTCGTTCTGATAATCCTTGGCTGCATTGATACCACCCTGTGCTGCGATAGAGTGAGCGCGGCGGGGTGAATCTTGGATGCAGAAGTTATATACGTTAAAGCCAAGTTCACCGAGAGTTGAAGCGGCCGATGCACCGGCGAGACCGGTACCTACCACGATAACATCAAGGTTACGCTTATTGGCGGGGTTGACGAGTTTCTGATGAGCTTTATAGTTTGTCCATTTCTGGGCTAAAGGTCCTTCAGGAATTTTTGAGTCAATCTGATATTCAGGGAGCTTGGAGGATTCGATGTCGGCAAAATCCTTCATTATAGGGGTTGAGTCAATCATACCCTCAAGGTTCTTGTTATCTGCCATATCTGTGATTGTTATTTTATTCATTAATGGTTAATACACCCCGGGGGTTAAAGATTTTCGGGTTGAGCGTCAGGGCAAACATCACCACCGCAAGTTCCCTGTGCTGCCTCGCAACCGGGCATTCCGGGAACGAGTGCGTCCATCTGAAGAGCGTGGGTTGATGCTTTGCTCTCTACATATTCTTTAAGCTCCTGTTCAAAGCTGTTAGAGTGTGCGCGTACGGTAAACACTACAGCCTCAGCGATGAAGAGTGCCACAACGATGGTAGTCCACCAGCAGCCGATTTTCTTCAAGCGGGGGAGCCATGTGTCGTTATCCCAACCTGCGCTCTGGAACATTGACCACATACCATGGTTCATGTGGAACCAAAGGGCGATAAAGCCGGCGATGTACACTATCGGAGTGTATACTTGGCTGAACGCGATTTGGATGAAAAGTGAACCGGCAGCGGGGGGAACAGCTACACCTTCGTGCATATAGTCGCAGTGAAGGATTTCAGCAAGCTGCATTTTTGCCCAGAACTGGATCATGTGAACCACGAGGAATGCGAGGATCACGATACCGAGCACGAGCATGTTCTGAGATGCCCATTCTACTTGGGCGGGTTTTGACACCACATCATAACGGTCATTACCGCGGGCTTTGCGGTTCTGAAGTGTCAGCCATACGGCATAGAAGATGTGGATGATGAAGAGTGCGGCAAGACCGATGGTAGCTACGAGCGCATACCAGTTGGCGCCGAGAAATTCGCAAACTGCATTATAGCCTGAGGGCCAAAAGAGAGCGACACCGTTCATCAAGCAGTGAAACGTGACAAATAGGACAAGGCAAATGCCCGTGAGTGCCATCACGAACTTCCTTCCTATAGATGAGCAAGTTAACCACATAGTAGTTCTGTTAAATGAAATTAGTATTACTTAATTGATTGAATTGAATTCTATCACAAAATGCTATTGTTGAGAAAGTATCGAATACTATAATAATATACAATATTAATAGTACCTCATGGATTATACTGCAAAGTTAGTGCAAATCATCGGTGTTTACAAGAATTAAAGAAAAATTTCTTTAACTAATTTAAGGGGAATAAAAGATTATTTATGGATATTTGGAGAATCACGAGAATTCTTTGTATTTTTGTAATCAAAATAATCCCGTAAATGCTATGATGATACTCTACCGTATATATCAGATTTTAATAATGTGCCCCTTGATAGTGGTGTCAACCATTATCACGGCTGTGCTGACGGTTATTGGCTCGGCTTTGGGCTTCGGTAAATGGTGGGGTTATTATCCGGAAGTCATCTGGTCAAGGATATTTTGCTGGCTTGCGTTCGTGAAGGTCACTGTGCGCGGGCGTGAGAATATTGATAAGAACACTTCCTACGTTTTCGTTGCCAACCATCAGGGTGCCTACGACATTTTTACCGTCTACGGCTACCTCGGGCATAATTTCCGCTGGATGATGAAATCGAGCCTTCGTAAGATACCTTTCGTGGGTTGGGCTTGCGCTTGGGCTAAGCAGATATTTGTCGATAATTCCACCGCAAGTGCCACTCGCCGCACCATGGCTGAGGCTGAAAGGCTGTTGAGCGGAGGTATGTCATTGGTGGTTTTCCCCGAAGGTGCCCGCACTTGGACAGGGGAGATGCGTCCGTTCAAAAAGGGTGCTTACCGTCTGGCTGTGGAATTCAACCTCCCGGTAGTGCCGTTGACCATCGACGGTGCTTTTCACGTTTTGCCGAGATTTAAAAAACTTCCTGTGCCGGGGCATATATACCTCACCATTCATAAGCCCATCAATCCTGATGGCGACGGTCACGACCTGTCAAAACTTATGCAGGAGTCACGGCAGGTTATCGAAGAGGGATTGCGCCGATAGGGGAGTGTTGTCAGTGCTGACAGACGTGGAAGTAAACATATTATAGTGTATATGTGTTTTAAGATTGTCATTTTGTCAGTCCCGACTGACAAGGTTAGCCTATGGCACAATTTATGCAGTATCTTAAATCGTAAATTAAACTTATAAGCAAAAAATTATAATCATTAAAATAAACTCTTAATATTTAGAATTATGAATATTAAACCCTTAGCAGATAGAGTTTTAATTAGCCCTACTCCAGCAGAAGAAGTTACAGCCGCAGGTATCATCATACCTGATTCAGCAAAGGAAAAACCATTGAGAGGCACAGTTGTAGCCACAGGCAATGGCACAAAAGATGAAGAAATGGTAGTAAAGGCAGGCGATGAGGTGCTTTTTGGAAAATACGCAGGTTCAGAAGTCGAACTTGAAGGCACCAAGTATCTTATCATGCGCCAGAGCGACATTCTCGCAGTTCTTGAGAAATAATAAGACATTATTTATATATAGATAAAAGTACAATCGCCCCCTCCATGGCGATTTAAAATAAAATACAATCATGGCAAAAGAAATAAAATTTGATATAAAGGCTCGTGAAGAGCTTAAAAAAGGTGTTGACGCTCTTGCCGACGCCGTTAAAGTGACACTCGGACCGAAGGGTCGTAACGTGATCATCGAAAAGAAATTTGGCGCTCCCCACATCACTAAGGACGGTGTGACCGTGGCTCGTGAAGTGGAGCTTGAGGACGCTTTCCAGAATATGGGCGCACAGCTCGTGAAGGAAGTGGCTTCAAAGACCGGCGACGATGCTGGTGACGGTACCACTACAGCTACTGTCCTCGCTCAGGCTATCATTAATGTTGGTTTGAAGAACGTGGCAGCCGGTGCCAATCCTATGGACATCAAGCGTGGTATCGACCGTGCGGTTTCTATCGTAGTGGAAGGTATCAAGGCTCAGAGCGAAGAGGTAGGCGACGATTTCAAGAAGATCGAAGATGTTGCCCGTATCTCTGCCAACAACGATGAAGCTATCGGTGCTCTCATCGCCGAAGCTATGAAGAAGGTAAAGAAAGAAGGTGTCATCACTGTTGATGAAGCTAAAGGCACTGAAACCACTGTTGACATTGTGGAAGGTATGCAGTTCGACCGTGGTTACATCTCCCCCTATTTCGTTACCAATACCGAGAAGATGGAATGTGAGATGGAAAATCCCTACATTCTTATCTACGACAAGAAGATTTCAAACATCAAGGATATCCTCCCCGTGCTCGAAGCTACAGCTCAGAGCGGCCGTGGTCTGTTGATCGTTTCCGAGGATGTTGATCAGGAAGCTCTTGCCACTCTCGTTGTCAACCGTCTCCGTGGTTCATTGAAGGTTTGCGCCGTTAAGGCTCCGGGCTTCGGCGACCGTCGTAAGGAGATGCTTGAGGATATCGCAGTGCTCACAGGCGGCACAGTGATCTCTGAAGAGAAGGGTATGCAGCTCTCCACAGCTACCATCGATCAGCTCGGTCGTGCCGAGAAGATTACTGTCAACAAGGAAAACACCACTATCGTAAACGGCGCAGGCAACAAGGACGCCATCGCCGCTCGTGTGGCTCAGATTAAGGCTCAGATCGAGCAGACCACCAGCGACTACGATCGTGAGAAACTTCAGGAACGTCTTGCCAAGTTGGCAGGTGGTGTGGCAGTCCTCCATATCGGTGCTCCCAGCGAGGTTGAAATGAAGGAGAAGAAGGATCGTGTTGACGATGCCCTTTCTGCTACCCGTGCAGCTATCGCCGAAGGTATTGTCCCCGGTGGTGGTGTGGCTTACATCCGTTGCGTGAAACTCCTTGAAAATGTCAAGGGCGCTAACGAAGACGAGACCACAGGTATCAAGATCATCCTTCGTGCCATCGAAGAGCCTCTCCGTCAGATCGTGGCTAACTCAGGCGACGACGAAGGTGCCGTTGTGGTACAGAAAGTTAAGGACGGCAACGCTGACTTCGGTTACAATGCCCGCACAGGCGAATACGAGAACCTTCTCGCAGCCGGTGTCATTGACCCTGCCAAGGTTACCCGTGTGGCACTCGAAAATGCCGCTTCTATCGCCGGAATGTTCCTCACCACTTCATGCGTCATCGCTGACAAGAAAGAGGACAATCCTGCTCCCGCAATGCCCGCACCCGGCATGGGTGGCATGGGCGGCATGATGTAATCATGACATAAGAATCACCCCTTAATCTCCCCCTGCATGAGATCCCAACCAATCTCATACAGGGGGAGACTTCGTATATTGAATTTAAATTCTTTATATTGCCTATTCATTCCAATTCGGATATTTTAATTAATTTTGTGTTTGGAAATCAAAGCCTACCACTCTGAATGTGCAAATATAGATTTAATATTATCCGTCACTTTTTTCTTGCTTTTATTGCTGTCACATTTGTAAGCACCATCGTGTCATGTACCCGTAATTCCAATATGGAAGGGCTGTTATCGGCTGCCGAGGCAGTGATGGATGCTCATCCCGATTCTGCGCTCGTTTTGCTCGATTCGTTAGATGGGTCAGCCACGCTTCACGGCTTGATGAACGAATCCGATCGTGCCCGTTATGCCCTTCTGCTCACACAGGTGCGCCATAAAAATTATATCGACGAGACATCTGACTCGCTTATCACCACAGCTGTCGATTATTACGACCGCCATTCCTCAGCCGAGCCTTTCCGGCTCATGCTTTCACGCTATTATCAGGGGGTGGTGAGAAGCAACGCTCGCAACTACGCCTCGGCGATACTCTCGCTCATGAAAGCCGAAGCACTCGCCGAACGTCTCGACCAGCCCCTTTGGCTCGGCAGAGCACAGTTAGCGATCTCCGACATTTATAACGACATCCATTCCCCAGCAGATGCTGTCCGTTATACGGAAAAAGCTTGCAATACTTACCGGCAATCCAAGGATTCATTTAATCTAAGGTATGCTGAAGAAGCATTAATAACGTCACTTAACAATGCGCATCGTTATGAGGATGCTTTACGATTGGGTGAAAGAATGTATAAGGAGGTGGTCACTGACCGTGACACGATATTTATGGGGCGACTTTTGGAGTCAATAGGCTTTTCAAGGCAGCATTTGAATCTCCATCATGAAGCTATTGACGCATTCAGAAAATTTCAGGCACTCGCCCCGCGAAAAATGAAGATCAATCATTACTATTACCTCTCCACAGCCTTATGGAATGCCGGGAGACATGCCGAATCTAAGGCGTTGATTGATTCTATAAGATTAATGTTTGGGAGCAAGGGAGATGTGCATCCCGGCATCCTCCATGATTTGGGTATGATTGATGAGGCTTATAATCAGCAGAAGAGAATTTCAGACGAAGCGAATGATTTTGTCGGAGATATTCTCAGCCAAAATGTTTCTGCCACAGTTGCTCAATACTACGATGAAGAAATAGCCGTCAAAGAGGTTCGTTTGCGTCAAAACCGCATTATCGCTACTATTATCATAATAGGTGTGACAATCATAGTGATTCTCATAGTCGGATTTCTTTATTATAAGATTTCTGTCACCCGGCGAGAGAAACTTAAAAAAGAGCTTGAGATAATCGACCTTGCTAAAGAGCTTGGCTCATTGAACATAAAATTATCAGAAACAGCCGATAATTTGACCTCATCCAATGCTCGGCTTGACGCTTTAAGTTCCCAAAGCTCGGTGTTGCTCTCCGAAAAGAGCAGGATTGAGAACGATAAACTTAATGCCGTTTCATTGTTGTGTGAGATATACCATTCCGCAAATTCCGATAACTCCGGGAAGTCGCAGAAAGTTGACGTGGCGTTGGCGTTTATAAAAAGTGTGGCGTCCGATCCCTCATTGATACATGACCTTGAAGAAAAAATCGACCGTGAATATGGAGGACTTATGCGGAGGTTCAAAGAGCAGGTATCCAATATTACTGATAAAGAGATTATCGTGTTTATTTGTGGAGTGCTTCGTGTCTCACCTATTGCCATACAGTATATTTGGGATATTAAACGAGTTAGCTTCTACTCTCTTCGCAAGCGTTTGCGTAATAAGATTGAGTCAGAATCACCTTCCGATATGCCTATATTCCTTAAACATCTTCGCTAATTTTGTGTGTTAACTATTTTTAACTATTGGGCATCTCATTTTTGCCCCCTGCCACAGCTATCTGAGAGCACTATTTTAGTCTGCCTAATTTTTAACATATTAGGCAGGCTGTATTTGTTTGAGTATTAGTGTTTTATAATATGTATGTCTAATTGTTAAAATTGAGATATTGTTTCTCCAACCCAATTCTAAATACCTAATTTTGCATTGACAGAAAAATTTTATCAAACTAAGACTGTAACAATTTAAAACATTTCTCGTTATTAATATTAACCCTATAAGTAATAGGGGATGTTGGAGAATACTCAATTTAACGCCTAAAATTAATGAAACGTTTTTATTTTATCATCACTATTATCCTATCGTGTGGTTTACCCATGTTCGGACAAGAACCTGCTGATACCTTGAAATCAAAGCAGCTTGACGAGGTGGTTGTTTCCGCCAAACTTTTGGAACGCAAGGGCAACGAGGATATTATCACCGTCACTAAGTCAATGCGTGAAGGGACTAAGAATGTTGGAGAATTATTAGGCAGGGTTACCGGAGTTTTCTACAATCCCCTCACCACCGACCTGCAATACTTGGGTTCAAAGAATATACTCATATTGGTGGACGGCGTGGAAAAAAACGCTGATTACATCAAACGGCTCCGCCCTGAACGATTCAACAAAATTAAAATCACAAATATGCCCACAGGAATCTATGCCGGTTATGATGCGGTGATTGACCTTCGTACCCGACCGTTATACACCGGTTATGAGGGCTTGGCTCTTGCTGAGGTCGTAATGGTTCCCGACGGCAATAACGGGGAAGGGAAGAGCCTACGTTCGTCACGGTCAATCGGACAGTTCACCTATACCCGTGAAAAATTCAACATCGATTTCTCCACAGGTTATACTTTCGCACAACAGGGTTTTAGCGACTATTTCGAAAGGTCGTACCCTTTGAACGGGCTTGTGGAGACCACATTGGAAAACAAGGGCGACTCCCCCAACAAGTTGGGGCGCAACAGCCGCTATTATGCGGACTTTGCAATCGACTATGAAATAAACAGAAGACATTCCATCTCGGCGAAATTGTCAACGACCCCCTCGTCAAGCCGGGATGATTATGAATATAATATTGTGCGGGCTTTTACCGGACGTAATTACAATGACACTGTGTTTGAAAAACAGGACATTGATGTTAAAGGGAGAATGGATCTCCTTGCCGGTTTATGGTACAGGGGTCGAGTTTCAGGATGGAGGTTAAACGCCAATCTTGCCTATAACCATATCGGTTATAAATGGTGCAACAGCGTGAGGCGTAGTTCCGGGTATGAGAATATCGACAACCGTAAGGTGCTGTCTAAATACGTTTCCGGAGGAATGGAGGCGAGCCGACAAAGTAGCAATTCCAAATGGATGTTCTCGTTGTCTGACAATTTCATTTTTACGAATTATCGAGAGAACAGGTTAGGGACGGACCGTAAGCTGTCAGGAAACAAAAGTTTCCGCAACACATTCAACGGAGCTGTGCAGTTCCAAGGAAGCGACAAACTTTCATTCGGATTAAATGCCGGTTTCTCAGTGTTCAGAAATTCATACAAGGGCGAATCCGACACCCATGTCACACCAAAAGCGGGAGCGCAAATGATGTGGATGCCATCAAACAAGATGCTTATGCGTTTCAATTATAAGGTGTCAACGCAATATCCGTCACTTTCCCGCTTGCAGAATTACGGACAGTTCATCGACTCGTTGATGTACAATGTCGGTAACCCCCGTTTGAAACCGGCGCTGAACCATAACCTCTCGTTGTCTGCCACCATATTTAACAGTGTCACAATTGAAGGCAGATACAACAGGATGTCAAATTCAATATTAGAGTACCTCACCCCTGAGTATGGCGAGATACCTTCAGGAGCGGAGACGTATTACACACAACGCGGCTCTGTGAACGGCACCCGGGATAACTGGAGCGTCAATCTGACATACAACAAAGCATTCGGGACACATTGGCAAATGTCGCTGACAGGCTCGGTTGTGGGACATTCGGCAGAGTATCGGGGGGGTAAAATCCTCCAAAATCCTCCCTGAGTATTCTTGGTTTGTCCTATATCAGATAATGAACGGCAGCCTGCAATTTTATCTGAGTGGTCACATGCAGTCGTTATCCGTCATCACCCCTCAGACTAAAAACTGGTGTCTGGATGATGGAAACGCTTTGGCTGTTTCCAAGATGCTTTTTAACAATAGATTGCAGATATTGGGAATGTGGTATATTCCGGTGCATTTCTCAGACGGCAAATGGCATGGAGGTGTGACCTCTGAATCATACCGGACTCGATATTGGGCTGATAACCAGTTCAGAACAGATAACATGTTTCAGATCTCAATATTGTATAGATTCAATGGAGGAAAATCAGTAAGAAAATACAATCGCCAAAGTGAAGCGGTTGAATTATAATAATTACTTAAAATTTTTAGTTGTTGAAAATCAATTAAAAAATTAGCTCCCACTTCGGGATTGCTTCATGAGATGGAAGAGCTGGCGGTACTTGGTGTCACAACCGGTGGTGACAATTACAGATATTACCAGCTCTTTATAAAACAGCGTGTTTTTGTTTGTAGTTAGGCGCAATTTCGCTATTTTTGCATGGCGATTTTTCGCTTATCTATGAATAATCATCGTTTAAATTTTTATGAATAAAAAATCATTTTTTCTGCTTTCAGCCGGTTTATTGGCTGTGAGCGCTTGTGCGGTTGAGACTCAGCCTAACTACACACTGTCGTTCCCTGTCCCGGCTGACAAGAACAACACCATGGCTTATCTCCTTGACTGGGACAATGGTCAGAAGCTTGACTCTGTAGTGGTTTCAGACGCTCAGGTTAAATTTTCAGGTGTCATCGACGATGCCACACTCGGACGACTTGTAGTGGATGGCGCCCGTGGTCCCATTTTCATACTTGAAAAAGGTAATATAGTGATTTCTCCCGAAGGTAAGCCCTCAGGAACACCTTTGAATGATAAATTTGTGTCATACACACAGCTCATGAGCGAGATAGGCAAGGAGTATCAGACCCTTAACCTTGAGGACTCTGTTCAGGCTGCCAAAGCAAAACAGCTTGAAGCCGACTATGACGCAGTGCCTATGAAAGCCTATCAGGAGAATATCAATAACCCAGTGGGACTTTACTGGTTCCTTCAGCAGGCTTACGAGATGGACCTCGCACAGCTCGACGCTGCGATATCCAAAAATCCCGGTCTTGGCAAGTCTAAAAGAGTAGAATCTCTACGTAATTCTCTCCTTGCCAAAGCCGAAACCTCGGAAGGGAAGCAATATAAGGATTTCGAAGTCACCTACGACGGGAAAGTGCAGAAGCTCAGCGACTATGTAGGCAAAGGTCATTACACACTCGTTGACTTTTGGGCAAGCTGGTGCGGACCTTGCATCCGTCAGACCAAGGTGATCAAGCAACTCTACAACAAGTATAAGGACAAGGGTCTTGAAGTGGTAGGCGTTGCCGTGTGGGACGAACCTGCCAACACACTCAAGGCTATCAAGAGCCACGGTCTTGAATGGAGCTGCATCATGGACGCTCAGACCATCCCTACTGACATATACGGCATTTCAAGCATACCCTGCATCATTCTGATTGACCCCGACGGTAAGATTGTGTCACGTGACAAGCAGAGTCAGGAACTTATCGATGATGTTGATGCTGCCATGGCTGATTTCCATCCCGAGACTTCGGCTGTCATGGATAACGAAGCGAAAAATGACACTGCTTCAGCCGACACCACTGTGATATTCTAAATGCTTGGCTTAGATGACAGAAAGAGATATTAAAGATTTACTTGATACGGAGGCGGCGAGGATTAACTCGCCGTCTTTTATTGGCGATGACCCGGTGCAATTTCCCCGTCGATTCTCGGAGTTGAGAGATATCGAGATAGCGTCATTGCTCAGTGCCACTATTGCGTGGGGCAATCGTAAGATGATATGCCGTGACTGTGACAGGATGTTGTCGCTGATGGACAACCAGCCCTACAAATACATGATGGATGAAGGCTACGAGGATCTGCCCGACGACATGAATATCCACCGCACATTCTTCACCAAGCATTTCAAATATTACCTTCGTGGATTGAAAAAAGTGTATGACGAGTGTGGCTCGTTGCAGGAATTTGCCCGTAAACTGGATATAGCTTCCGATCCGGCTCCCGCTTGGAAACTTGTGGAGGGGATAAATATGAAGCTTGCCGAGGCAAACCCTGACCAACCGGTGGAATATGCCTCACGCTGCCTGCCTCAAAACTTGGTCACCTCTGCCTTGAAGCGTGTGAACATGGCTTTGCGATGGCTTGTCAGGACTGACGGCATAGTGGATATGGGTGTGTGGGATGTGATAAATCCCTCTCATCTGTATATCCCGTTGGATGTGCATGTCGGTGACATATCGCGTGAACTCGGGCTGTTGACACGTAACGCCAACGACCGCCGCTCGGTAAATGAGGTCACTGATCATTTGCGCCGTTTCAACCCGGCGGATCCCACCATATACGATTTCGCCCTCTTCGGCATAGGCATGAAGCTCTGATAGGCTCAGACATAAAAATTATAGCCCGTTGATGTTTTTTGTCAACGGGCTATAATTTCTTTATGCGGATGTTATGTTATCTTCCTGAAGCAAGGATTTCGTCACGCAGACGAGTGTTGTAATCCTTCTGTTCATTAAGATTTTCAAGTGTCAGATGCATACGGTAACGCCAGTAGTGACGAGGATTAGCCGGTATGTTTATAAGCTCTTCGCGCGGGTCTTGGCGGCGCAGCACTCCGTCAATCGACAGCCAATCCTGCAACGGCAGGATGCAAAGCATAGAAGGAGAGTCGAGGTGGAGCTTTATGATGCGGTCGCATATCCACGGTTCGGCATATTGCGGAGCCTCGCCCGGTTCACGCAGCACTTGGTTATAGAAGCGTTGGGTGACATCTCTGTCAGCTTCCCACCAGCGGCGTATACCATCCATATCGTGGGTTGAGGTGGTGCATACTGAATAGTACGGATATGACCATGTGTTGCCGAATTCAGTTGAAGGATCCTTTGGCATACGCTGTATCTCAAGCGCAAGAATCTCAAGCTGGTTTATAACAGCCGGCACACATGCGGGAATCATGCCGAGGTCTTCGGCACATACAAGCATGTCGGTAGCGTCGATGAGCGGTGGGAGCTTCCACATAGCCTGACCATACCAGAAGTCGTTGTTGCGGCGGTAATAGAAGTCATTATACAAGCGGTTGAAACACCAGCGCTCGTAATCTGTAAGCGAGCGATATATATATGTGAACTGTGCCGATATGCGTGGATGGTATTTACCTTTCTCATACGGATCCTCTATGAAAAGCACATCGTCTATAAGTCCGAGGAGTGCGTTGCATATCTTGTCGTTCTTGTCGTTCTTCTCCTGTCCGGCAAAGTAGTCCACAACCTTGCGCTGAGTGTTGAACTCGTCACGCAGATGGTATTTGCCATATCCTTCATCTATCAGGTAAGCGTCACGACATTCATCGGTGTATTCCCCGAAGAAGTCATGCAGCATATAGTCCATGATGAAAGGCTTGGTCTGACGGTCAACGTCAATCCAGAAATCATATCCGTTGCGAAGTTCGTCGGCAGTGAAGGGTAGAGCCCTGTTGAATGTGCCGAGGAGTCCGTGAACGGCATCCATAGGTATCTGCCATATACGGAAGAATCCGAGCACATGGTCTATGCGGTATGCGTCGAAATATTCAGCCATTTTGCGGAAGCGTGATTTCCACCATGCGAATCCGTCCTTCGACATCTCTTCCCAGTTGTAGGTCGGTAAGCCCCAGTTCTGACCGAGCACGGAGAAATCATCCGGCGGAGCACCGGCTTGACCATTGAGGTTAAAGAGTCGGGGAGATATCCATGCGTCGGCACTCGTGCGGGAGATTCCGATAGGTATGTCACCTTTTATAGCCACACCTTTTGAATGTGCGTAATCACGCACCTCACGCATCTGTTTGTCAAGGAAATACTGAATGTAATATACGTAATTTATATCATACTGATGTTCAGCTATAAATCCTTTTATCTTCTCAGGGTTATAGACAGCGTATTCGCCCCATTTATCCATTTCAGGAGTGTGGTTTAAGTCTCTGAGCACACAGTAAGCAGCGTAAGGGGTAAGCCATGACTCGTTTTTGCTGAAGAAGGTTTTGAATTCATCGGAAGCGAGCACGCTTTCGCCATCCTGTGCGAAAAGCTCGTGAGTGAATTCGTTTTTACCGTTGTTCACACGCTCATAGTCCACCTGCGGAAGCTGGTTCAGCTCTCTGCCGAGATTGTCGAAATAACGCTGACGTTCCTCATTGTGCAGTCGTCCCATGGCTGATATACGCAGGAACATGGGGTGGAGTGCGAATGTGGAGTTGGCATTATAGGGATATGAGTCAGTCCATGTGCCGGTCATGGTAGTGTCATTGATGGGGAGTACCTGCACAAAATTTTGGCGTGTCTGCACAGCCCAGTCAATCATCTTCTTAAGGTCAATGAAATCACCTACGCCGAAATCCTCCTCGCTGCGGAGTGAGAACACCGGGATTGCGACACCTGCGCCTCTCCAAGGAGCTATCGGGTTGACAAGTCGCTGTCCGGCGTCAATGATTGCTTCGTCAGGAGTAGATGGTTTTATATCTATATGGCGGTTGTCTCTGCCTTCCCATGCCACCACGGCACCGGTGTTTTTCTTTACTATAAGAAATTTATAATCTGTGCCGGGAGCTACTGATGCAGCAGGTATATTGACTGTCCATGTCGGATAGTCGGCATCGCTCATCACCGGAGCTTTTGCCGGATCCCATGCGCCGAGCGAGTCTGCCTCGCCGCTTACAGCCACAACTTCATCGGGTTTGATCATAGGTGCGTCAACCGATAGAGTCAGCATCCCGGATGATGGTAACACCTTGGCTGCTCTTTCTTCACGATGGCATATACAATCGGTGAAAGCGCTGCTGTAATAAGGTTTGTCCCACGGCTGATCCTGCCAGCGGTCCACGATGTTTACACGGTGCACGTCACCGGCATGTTCGAAATGGCGGGGTTTGCCCCATTCACGTTTCACATAGCCGTTGTCGTGGCGAACGATATAGCCGTATTCGAATGAACGAATTGAATCAGGAATATCCACTTTGGTAGACCAGCTCTCCGCCCCTTCGAGCTTCATGGGAACTGCGAGTGAAACCTCATTTCCTCCCAGCTCCCTGATCGAGCCGGTTAGAAACAGTGATTCGCCCCATTCAGTGCGGTAATTTACATTAAAGGTAAGTTTCATAAGTATGATATAAATAGTTTTGACACAAAATTAGAAAAAATCTCTAATAGAACAACATATTTGAGCGCAAGAAGTTACCTTAGAAATACTAAAGATGTTCAAAAACATATATTTGGCATATTTATGACAAACAAAAACGGCATCTTTAATGAAAGATACCGTTCTGTTCAGGGATTGCTGTCAGGTTTTTGCCTGTATGTTTATTTGGCGTTCATAAGTTTGTCGAGCACGTCGAAGAATGACGGATCCTCACCCACGGTGATATTTACCAACTTACCTTCCGGATTTATGATGGCTTTTGTCGGGAATGCTTGCACCATGTATTTAGGGAGCAGGTCGCTTGATTCAGGATTGTAAAGATTTACCCATGGCAATTCATATTTAGCCACGGCTTTGCGCCATACATCCTCTTTGTCACGGCAATCTATACCGATAATTTCGAGATTAGGTTTAAGTTGTGCGTATGTCTCTTTAAGTTTCGGGAACCCTTTTATGCACCAAGGGCACCATGAACCCCAAAAGTCGAGGATTACCCATTTGCCTTTGAAATCCGACAGACTCACATCTTTCCCGTCAAGGTCTTTAAGAGTAAACGCCGGAGCGTCATTTTTGCCGGATGCGAATTCCTGACGCTTTCTGTCAGCTTCGAGTCTCTTCTCGGCAGATGAGCATTGTGCGAGAAGAATAGGGTAAAGCGTGGAAGTAGTGGCTGTCGCAGGGAGGGTTTTGAATGTTTCGAGTAACAATTCCAAATCTTGGACATTCAAAAGGGCATAGATGCTTGCCGGGTTTGTAGGATTAGCTTTGAGATAACCTGTCAGATACTCATTTAATCCATTCATCACACTTTCCATGGTCGCTTCGTCTCTCGGCTCCGCTTTGGCGGCTGCCATATACTTTTCGTAAGCGGCATCTCTTTCCTTATTGATGGCTGTGACTCCATCCATGAGTTCACTTCCTGTAACGGTATACTCAAACGGGTCAATCGAGATTACGTCTATAGTGAGATTGTCATTAGGTTCGGTGAAGAATTGTATCCTATTACGATCTTTCACAGGGATTACATATTGTGATGCGCCTGCTGCTTCAACTGGGAATGTGGCTATTCCGTTAACCACTTCAATTGTGTCAGTAATATATTTCGGACGTTCTGACGAAGGCTTTACCGCATCGCTGATTAGCAGATGCTGCATATTGTATTTACCGTTGCCCTGTCCTTCCGGAAATTTCAAGGTGACATCGCCGAAAGCTATCATTGGGATTGACGCCACAATGATTAAAGTTAAGATTGATTTTTTCATTCTATGTTGGTATAATCAAATTAGTTCATTATATAACTCATGGGCAAAGTTACAATAAATAGCGTTAACATCCATGCAATTAACAAAAGTTTAATCAATAACTGCAAAAGTTATCCTACATAATCTTTACATCAGTAAAATTGGTATATAAATACTGAAAATATATACTTTCAGCCGACCATTATGGAGTATTTTTGCAATCTATTCAGTATGGCATCGTCACATATTGAAATAGTTGAATAACTAAAAACAAAGAATATGAACCGCATTAAATTGACAATCGTTTTTAGCATAATTACATTCACTCCAATTATGGCACAACAGAAAATAGTACAGTCAGCAGGCCGCCAGCAGCTTGGTGACTTTGCTCCGGAGTTCGCACATCTCAACGACGACATCCTTTTCGGCGAGGTATGGAGCCGCAATGACCTCCTTTCGTTGCGTGACCGCAGCCTTGTGACAATCACTTCGCTCATCTCTCAGGGCATTACCGACAACTCGCTTAAATATCATCTCTCTACAGCGAAGCAGAATGGCATCACCTGCACAGAGATCGCCGAAATCATCACCCACATAGCTTTTTATGCCGGTTGGCCCAAGGCGTGGGCGGCGTTCAACCTTGCCAAAGAAGTATGGAATGAAGATATCAAAGGTGACGATGCAAAAGCCGCTTTCGCACGTTCGATGATATTTCCCATCGGAGAACCAAACACGGCATACGCCAAATATTTCACCGGCAACAGTTACCTTGCCCCCATATCCACCGAACAGATACCATTCTTTAACGTTACCTTCGAGCCGGGATGCCGCAACAACTGGCACATACACAAGGCTGCAAAAGGAGGAGGGCAAATGCTTGTAGGCGTTGCCGGTCGTGGATGGTATCAGGAAGAGGGCAAACCTGCCATGGAGATACTCCCCGGCACTGTAATCCATATCCCCGCCAACGTCAAGCACTGGCACGGAGCTGCCAAAGACTCATGGTTCGCTCACCTTGCCTTTGAAGTTCCCGGTGAAAAGACCGAAAACGTATGGCTTGAACCCGTCACCGATGAAGAATACTTGAAACTCGAATCGAAATAAAACTAAAATTACTATGAGCAAGACAATAGTGATAGTGGGTCATCCCTACTGGAAGGACTCGGTGGCCAATAAAGCAATTGTCGAGGAATTCTTACGCCTGAATCCCGACACAGAGGTAAGCAACATCGCAGAGTTGTATCCTGACGGCAATATAGATGTAAAGGCAGAACAGGAAAAACTGCTTGAAGCAGAAAACATCGTGTTGCAGTTTCCCATAATGTGGTATAGCTGTCCGTCGGATATGCACAGATGGCTGGAGGAAGTTCTTGCCTACGGTCATAACGGCGACAAGCTGAAAGGCAAATGCTTCATCGTGTCGTTCACTGCGGGCGGCTCCGCCGATATGTATAGCAGATATGGCGTTCAGAAGATGACAATAGACGACTTGATGCCAGCCTTTGCCGGTATTCCCAATCACTGCGGTATGCAATGGGGCGGTTATGTGTTCTCCGGCGGCATGATGGTAGCTGGCAACACCGGTGAGGAACAACTCGCTACATTCCGCGGACGGGCTAAAGCCCACGCTGAAAGGCTTGCCAGACTTATCAAGAAGGATTATCAAGAATAAAATCCAACAATGTATCAGCCGACCACAATAGACTTAACGTTATTATGGTCGGCTGAAATTTTATTTGAACTTTGTAGTCAGTATGTCATTTGGCTTAATGGATAATTTCGTATCTTGCCCATATGACTCCGTTAGGGACTGTTTTCACATCTTTGAGTCCCAGTTTATAAGGAAGATAGTTGGTTTCATCACAATGGAAGTCAAACAATGAAGGCTGTCCGATTCTACCGTCAATACCGGGAGCTATCATAGCGCTCAACTCGTCTATGAGTCCGGCTCTGAGAAACGCTCCGTTGATTTTTTCGCCTCCGACAACAGCGACCCTTTTCACGCCGAATTCAGATGCAAGTATTTCCATTGCGCAGGGCAGATTAACAGACTCTTTACCTGTTGCAATGTAGGATATACCCAGTTGTTCTAAATATTTTAGATACTCTGGCGACGCCTGTTCACTGACGATGCAGATGCGACCGCTATTGTCGCAGTCGTCCCATTTCAGCGTACCTTTTGTGTCGATGGAGATGTCGTATTTGTCCGACTTTGATGCGATATGGAATGTTTCCGCATTTATGCTTGAAGGTGATTTCGGTTTGAAATCATCAAATCCGCACTGATGTATCTGATACGAATGTTTGCCCTCGATGAAAGCATTACATTCAAGAGCGTCAAGAGCGGTGTAATACTCGTCACCGCTTATTTTATCCACCATGTCGCAGGCTATGCGTCCGTCGACCGACTGCATCATGTGGCAAATGATATATGGTCTCATATTTTTGAGTTTAGATTTTCTTGATGAACTTTGCGGGTACGCCACCGACAACAGTGCGCGGCTCCACATCCTTTGTCACTACCGCGCCGGCGGCTATTATAGCTCCGTTGCCTATGGTCACTCCGGGAGTTATAGTAACATTCGCCCCTATCCACACATCCTTACCGATATGTATTGGCTTGAATGACATTGAGCCGCGTTTAGCCGGGTCGGGGTCGTGGTTGATAGTTGCCATCATGCAGTTGTGACCTATAAGAGATCCATTGCCGATAAAGATGCCGCCCTGATCCTGAAACTTGCAACCCATATTGATAAAGACGTTTTTGCCAAGGTGGAGATTCTTGCCGTAGTCGGAATATATAGGCGGGAACAGACCTACCGTTTTGTCAATCTCGGAACCGGTAAGTTCCGACAGCAACACACGCAGTTCATCGGGTGTGTGATAGATGCTGTTTATTTCCGTTGTGATTCGTATCGCATCCTGTGAAGCTCGGTGCATGAAAAGGTGTTCTTCCGAATTGTTGTTCACCGTCCCATGTTCCGCAATATAGGCGTTATATTCCTGTGGGGTCATATTTTCAATTATTTGAATGAAATTCGTTTCTGAATGCGCTCGGACTCTTGCCGGTGACTCGTTTGAAGAGTCGTGTGAAATGCTGCGGATACTGGAAGCCAAGGTCGTAGGCTATAATGCTTATGTCATTGTCGGTGGCGGCAAGACACCGTTTTGCCTCGGCTATAATCCGCAATGATATGAGTTCCTGCGGTGTGCTTCCGGTTTCCCGTTTTATAAGATCCCCGAAATAGCCGGGAGTCAGGTTGGCTTTTTCGGCAAAGTAGGATACTTTCGGGATTTCCGTCAATGCAGTGCGACCTGAATAAATCTCTGATAACTCCTTCTCAAAATTGGCTACTACCGATGAATTGGCTTTGTGACGGGTTATAAACTGTCGGTCGTAGAAACGGCTGAGATATTCAAGCAATACCTGAATGTTTGCCGATATCAGGTCGGCGGAATGAGTGTCGACAGGATGTTCGGTTTCCTCTCTGATTTTTTCGAAACAGTCCAAGAAAATCGCCTTTTCCCTTTCTGACAGATGCAGGGCTTCCTTCTGCGAATACCGGAAATAACCATATCCTCCGATTTTATCGGCAAGTGGAGTGCCGCAGATGAGGTCGGGATGAAACATCAGTCCGACAACATCCGGGGCAAGCGGTTCGTCGGTACTGTCAACATCAATAACCTGCCCCGGCGAAAAACAGACCATGGTACCCTCCTGATAATCGTAATATTCACGTCCGTATTTCAGCGAGCAGTTTACCCCGTTCTTCAGATATAGAGCATAGACGCCATAATCCATTCTCAGCCTGTCAAAGCGTTTTGTGGCTTTTTTTAGGTCGATGACGGTCACAAGTGGATGATATGTAGCAAGCCCGTACAGCCGGTTATAGGCGTCTATCGAATCAAGTTTTATAGTTTCTGTAGTTTTCATGTTGCAAATTTAAGCATTAAAAGTCTAATTTTCATCGTCATCCTGAATGATGGTAGGCTTCGCCATAATAGTGGTAAGCGCAAAGAATGGAGAATATCTAATTTTGCACTTGTAAAAATATCGTCTGAAATATGAAAACAGGAGTCAAATTTATCATCTCGGCAGTCCTCATGCTGACTGCGCTTGCCTCTTTCGCATACTGCACACCGAAAAATTCGTCAGAGAACGGTTCGGGAAAGGGAATTGAGCCGAAAATATTAGTGGCTTATTTCTCTGCTCAGGGACATACAAAGGCAGTTGCGGAGAAAATCGCATCTGTCACCGGCGGCGATCTGTTTGAGATAACACCGGTGAATGTCTACACCGAAGAGGATCTCGACGGTTGGAACGATAGCACGCGGCACTTGCGAATCGAAAGACCGCAGCACCCGTCCGGAAGTTAAAAACAGAGTAGAAAATTTCGAAAAATACGACACCATCTATCTCGGATTCCCGATATGGTGGTTCACTTGCCCGACAATTGTCAATACTTTCCTTGAGCAGTATGACACTTCCGGCAAGACCATCATCCCTTTCGCCACATCGGGTGGAAGCGAATATGGAGATACGGAGAAAGACCTGCGTGTTTCGGCTCCCATGGCAATCTTCAAGCCCGGCAAAGTCCTTAACGGAATGGATGAAACACAGATAAAAAACTGGGTTGACACTCTTAAATAAATATAATATGGCTGCGGTTCATAAAATCATTAAATCTTTTCTGATAATTCTCTCATTGGCAACAGCAATGGCTACAAGTGCTCAAAACAAGCTGTTTATTACAGTCGGGGATCGGACTCTTTCTGCGACTATGGCCGATAACGAGGCAGCCCGCAGACTGGTCCAACTCTTGTCAGTAGAACCGATTACAATCAATCTGTCAGACTACGGTGGATTTGAAAAAGTCGGAGCCTTACCTCAGTCTTTACCCGCATCGGATACATACATAACGACTGTCCCCGGTGATATAATGCTGTATCAGGGCCGTAATATGGTAATATTCTATGGTTCGAATTCATGGAGCTATACCCCTCTGGGCAGGATTGACGGTGTTACGGCGTCTTCTTTGAAAGAGTTTCTTGGAAACGGCAATGTGGAAGTGACATTATCACTATCGTCCGTCTCCGGTATCGGTGAGGTAAAAGCCGACAATGGCAAGAATGTCATTATATACGACCTTAAAGGTAATCGTCTGAACGAAGTCACAAAGACAGGCATTTATATTGTCAACGGCAAAAAAGTATTCATCGAAAAATAGTTAACGGAATGAACAAAACAATTTTATCGGCAGTAATATGCGCAGCAACGTTTTTTATTGTAAATTCTCAAAATATGAACAATCCCAAAACAAACACATCGCTGGCTCCTGTGGAGCAACTGCAACTTACGCAGAAGTGGGACAAGACATTCCCCAAGAGCGACAAGGTTGACCACAGTAAGGTGACATTCGTTAACCGCTATGGTATAACACTTGCCGCAGATATGTATAAACCCAAAGGTGCGACAGGTAAGCTCCCGGCAATAGCCGTGTGCGGACCTTTTGGAGCTGTAAAGGAACAGGCTGCCGGATTCTACGCACAAGAGATGGCGGAGCGAGGATTCCTTACCATCGCATTTGACCCCTCGTTTACAGGTGAAAGCGGTGGCACACCCCGCTACATGACCTCCCCGGACATCAACACTGAGGATTTCAGTGCGGCGGTGGATTATCTCGTGACGAATCCTGAAGTGGATAGTGATAAAGTAGGAATCATCGGTATATGCGGTTGGGGCGGCATTGCAATTAACGCAGCCGCTTCCGATCCCCGTATCAAGGCGACCCTTGCTTCGACCATGTATGATATGAGTCGTGTAAATGCCAACGGTTATTTTGACTCCGAAGATAGTGTCGAGGCCCGCAACGCCCTCCGTGAGAAATTGGCGACACAACGCACCGAGGACTACATCAACGGCACACCCAAACTGGGTGGCGGTGTCCCTGACGTATTGCCTGATGATGCTCCCAAGTTCCTCCGCGACTACTACGACTACTACAAGACCAAGCGAGGTTATCATCCCCGTTCTCTCAATTCCAACGGCGGACGAAACGCTACATCCCCGATACCGTGGATTAACTTCCCGTTGATGAGTCGTGCCGGAGAAATTGAGAATGCAGTGATGATTCTTCACGGCGAGAAAGCCCACTCTTTCTATTTCGGCAGCGGCGCCTACAAGAAACTGACAGTAGCTCCCGGCAAGGAAAACAACAAGCTATTTATGGTAATCCCCGGCGCAAGCCACACCGATCTCTATGATAATATGAAGGTAATACCTTTCGACGGTATAGAACTCTTTTTCAAAGAATACCTGAAATGAAACTCCAGATTTTATCAATGATTATGTCACTGGTGTCATTGACGGCTTGTGCATCCTGCTCAACAGAGAATGGCGAACCGCATAGCAGTTCTGAACCGAAACGAAAAACATGATTGGTACTAATGAAAAAAGTTAAAATAACAGTCCTTCGCTGCACATTTAACGAGGATATGGCTCAACAATATGCAGAACCGGGTCTAAAGCCTTGTTCGGTATTTAAGGAGGGTCAAGTGTTTTATGCCGGACTTGGGAAACCTGACGGTTTCTGTGACGGAGCATGGCGCACAATCCACCCGTATGTATTTGCCCTCGCAAACGGAGTTAAACGGTTTTATTTCAACGATTGGGTTCGCCATGATGGTATGGCAATTACCTGCTGTAATGACGGTTTGCGCCCTGTCTTTTTCAAGCTGGAGGTTACAGATGAAGAAATACCGTCACCATTTAAATACAGGACATGAGGTAGCGAAAATTAATCTTGAAGGTGAAACCGTAACCCCCTGCAAAGCCTGCTTAGCATGTGCTGGTAAGAAAAACTGCGTTTGGCGTAATGATATTTTCCTTAATAAAGAGGTTTTTGTCGTTGGTTCTACTTATTGGAACATAGCTTACGGTAAATTACCGGGAGAGTCATTAAAAGACAATGAAGGCGTCGAAACAATGAAGAATCTCGGTAAAAACATCTCTTGGATTTTGGATAGATTAAGCTAAACGAATTCTGTCACGCTGATGCTTCAATCTTATTAGACAGCTTCCGTGTCAAGGAACAAGACGTCCATTTTTTAGCTCTGATTTAAGTAAATCATAGACGTATGCCGGACTTTCTATGTATAGCCCAGTCTCGAAATCTTCCAGTTTGGAGAAGGTTTCAGAATTGTGGAATACTGAGATTGCCTCCGGTAGTTCCATGCCGTCACGTTCCACAAGATAGCGGACGACATCGGCTGAAATACCCTCAAATAAATATCGTGCATTATTCTCATTCATATTTTTCTCAGCATTTTTATCGCTGCCTCCGTGTGAAAGAAATATTGTGATGTTACATCGGAAAATGTCAGTTCTTTTACAAGTTGCTGTTCATTTATGAAATTTTCTATAAACATACGCAGTAAGCGGGCAATGGTATCATCGGCAACCGGACCGATTACTATATCATAATCATGGCTGGGCTGTTTCACATTTATGTCACGGTTGGTCATGACGAAACGTGCCCACTCTTCATTTGGAGAATCGAAAACTTTTATCTTCAAACCATGTTTTACGGCTGAATCCAGATCAAATTCAAAACTTGTTATTATCGGTTCTCCCCGGAACATCTTTGTAGTTCTCGCAGCCATTCTTTTTGCTTGCTGGAGGATGTCTGTAAGATAGAACCCTTTTCCGAAACCTTTGTATGGACGGCATTTCGCAAGATTGATTTCCTCAATTGCTACATTTGAACCATGATAGAGTATCATCTTATTTCCCCTCCGTTGTTTTGGCAGACAACCGTTAAGTCGTCAACACAATCGTTGAATGACAATGTATGTTCCACGTCATAAAATTCTGTGAGGAAATCAATCCCTTTGAAGCGGTTTAGGTAATTGCTTGCCTCACGGATTGTAAGCCTATGTCTTTTGGAAAATTCTATTATGGCGGTCATCACGTAGTCTATGATGTCCTTATTAGCCTTTGTCATAGGCTTTAATTCCACCATAGGCTCAACCTCAAGTGCTTCAGCAATGCGGCTGATGGTGTTGAAATTGACACATAAGCCATTTTCGACTTTTGATACCATAGCTTTTTTCACACCTATCATAGTGCCGACTTCATCTTGGGTCAGCCCTTTGTTTTTTCGGCAGAGGTGTAGAAGTTTTCCTATTTTTTTCAAGTTGGTGTTCATATTGCAAATATAGTAAATGTTTCCCATACAGGAAACTGTTTTGATGGAAAACTTTGGGACTGTCTGTGCGAAAAATATAAAATTGAACTGATTTAAACTTTTTATTTTTTAAGATTTGAAGCTATTTTCGAGATGAATTATTAGCTCGATGAGGGAGCTTAGCGAGCTAAGTGACCGAAGAGATGCTGATAATTCAGCCGAAAAGAGCTTCAAAGATTGAAAACAAGGTAATTTTCAGCCTGAGTTTAACATTTTATAAAAAGTTTAAATCAGTTCATTAGATAAAAAGATTGATGCCGTTTTTGACTGGGATTTTCCCTCGTCAAAAACGGCATCAATTATGAATATGGGTTATGGATGTTTATTTAGTCTCCGGGTCAAGTACTACCACACGATAGTTTTCCTGAGAGTTGAGCTTCTTCATGAAGTCCATGACATCCTGCGGAGTGATTGAATTCATTGATTCAATATTGCCGTTGAATGTGTCAACGCCGCTGGTAACTTCGTCGATAATGCCACGGAGCCAAGGTGAATTCTTTTCACGGTTTTCAGTGTATGTCTTCACCATATACTCCTTGATGGGGTTGAGCTCGTCGGGAGTAATGTTGGTCTCCATATCCTTGAACTGACCCTTGATGTAATCGAGAACCTCGTTTTTCATCTCAGGCTTCATGGGGAAGTCGCTGTATATACCGAACTTCACAGGACTGAGAGGATTTGACTGGCTTGTTGCGTAGATAGAATATACAGCACCCATTTCCTCGCGCACTGTTTTGATGAGGCGGTTGGAAAGAATTTGGCTGGCTACTGACAAGAGTTGATCATTCTTTTGGGTATAATCACCGCCGCCTGTGCTGAAGATAGCAACGTAAGTCTGCGGGGTAGACATAGGCATGGAGAATGTGTCGATACCTGAACCTCTCTTGATGATGAATGACTGGTCATAGTTCTTAACCTCCTTGACAGCTTTAGAAGCATCGCCGGGGAGTGAAGCGATATATTTCTCAACGAAAGGTTTGAGGGTTTCGGGAGTGACGTTGCCGACAAATACGAATGTGAAGTCAGCGGCATTGTCAGTCATGTCATGGGCGAGCTTTATGGTCTGTTCGCGTGAAGCACCCTTGATGGCGTCGGAAGTGATCATACCTCTGAAAGGTGAGGTATAGAGTGCCTGATTCTGATATTTTTCAAACAGATATTCGGGGCTCTTCTCCTGATTTGCAAGGAAACCGCTATATGTTTTCTGCAAAGCTTCGAATTCCTCTTCGGTGAATTCAACATCCTTGAAGCTCATATAAAGGAGTTCCATGAATGTGGGGAGATCCTTCGGAGTTGACTTACCGATCATCATGCGGTTATAGGGATCGAATGCTATGTTAAGCGAAACCTGTTTTCCGGCGGTATACTTGGTAAGATCGGTGTTTGTGTATGAACCAAGACCGTTAGAGCTCATGGTAAGAGGAAGAGTGATGATGGTATTGGCATATTCTGCCGGGTAGTCGGCATAACCACCTTTAGCGTATGCCTGCATGAAGATTTCATCCTCTTTGAATTTGGTAGACTTCACAATGACTTTAGCTCCGTTTGATAGAGTCCATTCAGTAGTGCCCCATTTCTTATTGTCAACGGTTGAAGTGATAGTGCCGGGTGTCGGCTCAACGGGGATGAGAGGTTCGCTCTTGACTTCATCAACGAATGCTGTGATATCTTCGCCGTCAACTGCTTCGAGTCCTGCAGCGATTGTCTCCTTGGTGGGAAGAGTCACACCCTCACCTTCGTGTGAGAGCACCATAATAGAACGGTTGTCAGGAGTGATAGCCTGTGCGAACACCTGATTGATAGCCTGAACAGGTATCATGGCGGCTAACTGCTGGATCATGGGCCATTCTACTTCAATACCCGGGATAGGCTCACCATCGGTGAAGTTACTAACATATTCTTTCACGTAAGCATTATTCTCGCGGGTGGCGCGGTTATTGTATGCTTTTTCGTATGATGAGATGTATTCGTTGCGGGCACGTTCATATTCCGACTGTGTGAAACCGCCGCGCTGCGCACGAAGGAGCTCACGATACAAAGCCTTCATCGGCTCAACAATGTCATTTTCTTTGGCAATGACAACAGCTGTCATAGCATCTTTGGTTTTACCTGAAAGGAGGTAACCGCCAAACATTACGCCTGCGCCTGCGAATGGTGAATCGGGCTTAGAGGATATCTCATTCAGACGGTTGTCAAGCATGGTGGAGATCATGCTTTCGATATATTTCTGGATGTAATATGCCTGAGTGTTTCTCATCTCTTTAGGCATCACATCGGAGAGGAAAGATATCTGTGCTATGATATTCTTCTGCTCGGGGTCTGAACCTATGCCATAGAGTGTGCCTTTATGGTCAGGCACAGGCTCATATTTGCGCTCGGGTGCGTTTGCCGGCATTTCTATATCGGAGAAAATATCCTTAATCTTGTTCTCGATGCGGTCAACGTCAATGTCACCTACCACTATTACACCTTGCTGGTCGGGGCGATACCATGTTTCATAGTAATCACGCAATGCCTGATAGGGGAAGTTGTCCACAACCTCCATGGTGCCGATAGGGAGACGGTGAGCATACTTTGAAGTGGGGTAGAGGTCGGGGAGTATGTTGGTAAGGATACGCATTTGTCCCACGTTGCTCTGACGCCATTCTTCATGTATCACACCGCGTTCCTTGTCGATCTCCTTGGGGTCGAGTGTGAGGTCGTTAGCCCAGTCGTGAAGTATGAGCAGACAAGAGTCCTGCACGCTCTCACGGGCGGTGGGAACGTTGGTGATAAGATATACGGTCTCGTCAACACCGGTGGAGGCGTTGAGATTCGCTCCGAATTTCACACCTATTGATTCGAGCCAGTCACGGAGTTTGCTGCCGGGGAAGTTAGTGGTTCCGTTGAAACACATGTGCTCGAGGAAGTGGGCAAGACCTCTCTGATCATCATTTTCAAGGATAGAACCGACTTTCTGCGCAATGTAGAAATCCGCTTGACCCTTCGGATATTCATTGTGACGGATGTAATAGGTAAGACCGTTGGGAAGTTTGCCGATACGCACTGCTGAGTCAACAGGTAAGGGCTGGAGCATCGGGTTTTCACCCTGTGCTTTGACTGTTCCGGGGAGCAGCATCATAGCCACGAGCACCAGAAGAGTCATTAGTTTAAAACTTTTTCTCATCTGTAAGAAGTTATAATGAAATTTGTATTTTGAATAGTTAGACGCATTTTTATGTATAAAGTGACACAAAGGTACAAAATTTAACGATTTTTAATCCAAAAATAATCAATGAAAAAAGAAACCCACCGAAATAGGCTCTGTAATTGCCATTTCGGTGGGTTCCTGATACCTTAGAGGTTATTAAACAACCTCTTAATCTTACTCAATCGTCGTCATCATCATGATGGTGATGATGCTTATGATGATGTTTGTAATGTTTATATGCCTTCTTGTACCTCTTTGAGACTTTCTTATGGTGCTTGTACTGGTCTTCAAGCCAGTCCTCATAATCATCGTCATAGTCATCATAATAATAGCCTCCTCCCCCAAACGGGATTGCAACGGTGATTCCTCCGGGGAGTGCCACTACGCCAGCTGCGGAATGACGCATGGCTTTACGGTAATGTTTCACCGCTTTTCTATAATGTTTAGGAGATATTACCGGAGATTCATATACAAGTCCGGGGCGAAGTGGAACGCATACAGGTGGTGGCGGTGGTGCCACGACTACTGCCGGTGTGAAAAATGGCAGAGCGTTAGTCAAATTGACATTGAAGCCATCGGTGCCGGCGTTTACCGAGAAAAATGTCTGTGCCGATGCTGCTAAGGCTCCGGCTACGGAGAGAGTGGTAATGGCTGTCAGTCGTCGTATAGCTTTCATAGCTGTATAGTTGAAATGAAACTTTATTCTGAACGTGTGTTTACCATACATCAGAACATACTGTCTATATAAAACTATACAATTATGACAATGATTGGTTCATATTGTCAGCGTTTGAGGATGCTTATCACCTCATTGCGCAGATAGGGGAGGTCTACTATGTAATATCCGGAATATGAAGGGTGGAACACTCCGAGACGCATTTTATTGACATTTATACCATATTTTTGCTCAAGTATATAGCGATATACGCTTACCTGCAGGGCATAGTGGTAATATGAGCAGTCAGGCAGATGGGATATGGGGTGAAGACCTGTCTTGCGGAAAGGTGAAGTGGCTTCAACCATCCCGAATCTGTTGATGAGCTTGCGTGACCTTTTCCAGTCATATATATTATATGTGCCGTCGGGAGTGCGTTCGAGAAAATCGAGGGTTCCCGCTATGCCGTATTCTTCCAGATATATGCGCCATTCGGTGCGGAAAGGGTACAGGCGGTTAACGGCGGCGAAACATCTGAACAGTCTGTAGGCGTCGGTGTCGTCGCCGGAGTCCTCGCCGAGATAATAGCGTTCTATCTTATCGTGCATGGTTGTACCGAGGTCTCTGGCTCGGCAGGCTTCCGCCTCCCATTTAGCCATGAGTTCTTCGGGTGTCAACCCCTCCTGCGGGGCTTTCCGGTGTGCCCAATACAAGGCATCGAATTGCGGGAAACACTCTTCCACCAGTGTGGTCACCGATTTCAAAGGTCTCCCTTCTATGTAATATGTATGGCTTTCTGGGTCAAATAGCAAGCGGCTGTCACGAGGATGGGAGTTCAGCTCGTTATAGTTCATAGGGTTTTGGCTTCGTTCCAGAGTTCATCCATTTCGTCAAGAGTCATATCCTTAAGCTCTTTGCCCATTTCATGCGAGCGTTTTTCTATATGATTGAATCGTTTGATGAACTTGGCATTGGTCTTTTCGAGCGCGTTTTCAGGATTGATCTTATAAAGACGGGCTGCGTTTATAAGGCTGAAAATCACATCACCCATTTCGGCTTCCATCTCAGCATGGTCGCCGGTTTTCACAGCTTCGCTGAATTCTGAAATCTCCTCTTTAACCTTTTCCCACACCTGCTCACGGGTCTCCCAGTCGAAGCCTACATTTGCCGCCTTTTCCTGTATGCGGTCAGCCTTGATCATGGCTGGTAATGCTGTAGGCACACCCGAAAGCACAGTCTTATTTCCACCTTTCTCTTTCAACTTTAACTGCTCCCAGTTTTGTAGCACTTCGTCAGTGGAATCCACATGCGCTGTCCCGAACACGTGTGGATGGCGGAATATCAGCTTTGAGTTGAGTGCGTCACATACATCTGCGATGTCAAATTTCCCCTTTTCTTCACCTATCTTGGCATAGAAAAGCACGTGCAGCAACACATCGCCGAGTTCTTTGCGGATATTGGCGTCATCGCTTTTTATGAGTGCGTCGCAAAGTTCGTATACCTCTTCTATTGTATTGGGTCGTAATGATTCGTTTGTCTGTTTGGCGTCCCACGGACATTTTACACGTAGTATGTCAAGTGTGTCTATGACACGTCCGAGCGCCTCGATTTTTTCCTGACGGGTATGCATGATATATCGGTTTATTGTCTTCAGTGAACTGATTTAAACTTTCTATAAAATGTTTAAATCAGTTCTATATTATATGGCAAAGTTACGACTTTTCATCGAAATGACGAAAAAATCAACGCCGGCTTATTACAGTCGGCGTTGATGTCAGTTTGAGCGTATAGATATCATTTCGATTATAAATCGAACATCTTACTATTCGAATATGTGGCGGAGTTTACTGAAAATACGGTTTTTAGTAGACTCGTTAGGTGTCATGTTGGGTTTGCCACGGAGCGATTCGATTGTAGCCTGTTCATCGGCAGTGACAGTCTCCGGAATGTAAACCATCACATTGATCAATTCATCTCCTGTGCCGTAGCCTTCGGTTGAGGGTAGACCTTTGCCACGGAGTCTAAGCACCTTGCCGGGCTGTGTGCCAGCCGGAATTTTCAGTCGTGCACGTCCGGTGATGGTAGGCACTTCCACAGAGCCTCCGAGGGTTGCGGTAGGTATATCCAACATGAGGTTGTATATCACATCGTTGCCATCACGTATAAGCTCAGGATGCTTTATCTCCTCGATTACCACGAGCAGGTCACCATTTGCTCCGCCGTGGATAGCGGCATTGCCTTTGCCCTTGAGTGTCAAGGTCTGTCCGTCGCTGACACCTGCCGGGATGGAGAATGAAACGGTCTCCTCTTTGCGCACCACACCTTCTCCGTTACAGTACGAGCATTTCTCGGTGATGGTTTTTCCTTCGCCGTGGCAGTGGGGACATTCCACAGCCGATTGGGATAAACCGAAAAGTGTCTGCTGCTGTCGCAGCACAGTGCCTGAGCCGTGACAGGTGGAGCAGGTTGTGAATGCAGTGCCATCCTTCGCTCCGGTACCGTTACAGTGGGTACACTTTACAAGTGTGGGAATCTTTAATGTCTTGGTGACGCCGGTAGCGATTTCGGCAAGGGTCATTTTTACCTTTATACGGAGATCGGAACCTCTGCGCTGGCGACGGCGTGTGCGGCCGCCTGCCGATTCGAAGCCTCCCATATTGCCGAATCCACCGCCGAAGATATCGCCGAACTGCGAGAATATATCTTCCATAGAGAAACCTCCGGCATGGAACCCGCCATCTCCGCCCGGGAAACCTTGCGGACCCATGTTGTGTCCGAACTGGTCGTATTTCGCACGTTTTTCCGGATTGGAAAGCACATCGTATGCCTCAGCCGCCTCTTTGAATTTCTCCTCGGCTTCCTTGTCACCCGGATTTTTGTCGGGGTGATATTGTATCGCCTTTTTTCTATAGGCGCTTTTTATTGCTTTTTCGTCGGCATTTTTGTCAACGCCAAGCACTTCATAATAGTCTCTTTTCGCTGCCATATAAGTCGGGTGTTATTGTCCTACAGCCACTTTGGCATGACGGAGCACTTTGTCGTTAATTGTATAGCCTTTGGTAGGGGTGTCAATGACTATCCCTTTCTTTGATTCATCATCGACCGGAACCATTGCGATAGCGTCGTGAAGCTCTGCGTCAAATGGTTTGCCGGTGCTTTCTATAGGCTTGACACCGTTTTGTGCCAAGAATTTCACAAGTTTCTGATATATAAGTTCCATCCCCTGACGGATTGACGCCGGGTCATCGGATTTGGCGCTTGCCTCAAGTCCGCGTTCGAAATCGTCAACAATCGGGAGAAGACCTTTAAGCACACTTTCCGATGCGTTTTTAATAATGTCGGATTTTTCCTTCCCTGTGCGTTTGCGGAAATTGTCGAACTCTGCCATAAGGAAGAGATACTCTTTCTTCTCCTTTTCAACACGTGCTTCGGCGTCAAGAAGCTGCTGCTTCAAGGCGTCGATATCTGAAAGCTCCTTATTGATTACTTCGTTTTCCTCGTCAACTACAGAGTTTTGCTCCTCTTCAGCTTCCTGAACGTTGTCGAGTACTTCACCACCCTTAGCCTGACGCTTCATTTCGTCGGCATCGTGGCGTGATGCTTTATTCTGTGATTGCTTTGAGTCTTTACTCATAATATATAGTATCTTTTAAATTCTTGATAATATCTTAATCCGTTATCTATACAATACAATCAAAAAGATTGCCAGACTGTTGCAAAACGGTAGTAAATTTAGATAATACAGCTTATTCTAAATCTCCGGACTTAATTTTACAACAATTACACCGATATAACGTTCACTCACACAATAAAAAGAGGAGATAACAGTGACGGTTATATTTTTGATACAAAAACTTGGCAGTCCTTGAACTTGGATGACAAATCGTCTGCCAAAATGTCAGATTCATATATTCCGAATACCGACGAACCCGAACCTGACATGGCAGTATATACAGCTCCCGACCTCATCAACGCTTCTTTTATCTCGGAAATGGCGGGATACTCAGGGAATACCGAAGGCTCAAAATCGTTTTTCAGTTTCCCTTGCCATTCAGCCACAGGACGTGTGATAATATCCGGGATGGACTGAGCCGGTATCGCCGGACGAGTCTTGGAGTAGGCTTTGGCTGTGGGGACACTCACATCAGGTTTGACTATCGCAATGGTCATACCTTTTAGATTAAGGTCTATCGGGGTCATCTCCGTGCCGGTTCCTGTGCAGAGCATAGGTCTGTTATATATAAAGAAAGGGCAATCCGCTCCGATTCCCGAGGCGATATCGGCAAGATTCTCGTCGGACAGTCCGAGAGAGAATAACTCGTTAAGACCTCGCAAAGTGAAGGCTGCATCGGCTGACCCACCTCCAAGTCCGGCTTCGTCAGGGATAATCTTGCGCAGATATATGTCAACGGGCGGAATGGGGGTCTGCTGTTCAAGCGCGCGGTAGGCTTTCATTACAAGATTTTTCTCAGGCGGACAGTTTACTTCCCTCCCTGAGGTGGTGAGAGTCGTTTCCGTCCCCTTTGCAGGGACAATCTCAAGTATGTCGCACCACGGCACAGGCACCATCACTGTTTCTATGTCATGATAGCCGTCCTCACGCTTGCGCAATATGTCAAGACCTAAATTTATTTTGGCATTCGGGAATAAAATCATACGTATAATTAATTTATATGGCAAAGTTAGCGAAAATTTTTCTTTTAAATTCTTAACTTTGTATTTGCTAATCCGCAAAGTGTGGGATTTGCTTGATAAATGAATTGTAACTATGCCATCAGATAACAACTCTAACCGCCGTAGCGGAAAACCCGAACATATTTCAAAATTCGACCATGGCGGTCGTATACCTCCGAGAGACAATGACCTTGAAGAAGCTGTGCTTGGAGCTTTGATGCTTGAGAAGGACGCTTACACCGTGGTGTGCGACATCTTGAAGCCGGAATCATTCTATGATCCGTCAAATCAGAAAATATATGCCGCTATCCAAAGTCTTGGTGCCTCGCAGCAATCCATAGACATGCTTACCGTCACCGAGAAGCTTCGCCTTATGGGCGAGCTTGAAAGTGCCGGCGGTCCTATGCGTATATCCGAACTGACTTCAAGGGTTGCATCAGGTGCGCATGTCGAATTCCACGCACGAATAGTGGCACAGAAATATCTTGCGCGTGAACTTATAAAGTTTGCGTCGCAGATAGAGGCGCAGGCGTTTGACGAGAGCTATGATGTGGATGACCTGCTGCAGGAAGCGGAAGGGAAGCTGTTTGAGATATCGCAACGCAATGTAAAGAAGGATGTCACTCAGATAGACCCTGTGATTAATGCGGCGATAGAGCAGATTCAGACTGCCGCCAACCGTGCTTCGGGTCTTTCCGGATTGGAGTCGGGCTATCACGAGCTTGATAAGCTTACATCGGGATGGCAGCGGAGCGACCTTATTATTATAGCTGCCCGTCCTGCCATGGGTAAGACTGCGTTTGTGCTTTCGATGGCTAAGAATATGGCTGTCAACTATAACATCCCTGTGGCTATATTCTCGCTTGAAATGTCCAACCTTCAGTTGGTGAACCGTCTGATACAGAACACATGCGAAATCGAAGGTGAAAAAATCAAAAGCGGTCAGTTGTCGCAGATGGAGTGGGATCAACTGATGTCACGTGTGAAAAATCTGTACAGCGCACCTCTATTTATAGATGATACCGCCTCGCTTTCCATCTTCGAACTGCGAACTAAGGCTCGCCGTCTGGTGAGGGAGCATAATGTGCAATTCATTATAATTGACTATTTGCAGCTCATGAATGCTTCGGGTATGAAGTTCGGCTCCCGTGAGCAGGAGGTGTCTATGATATCACGTTCGCTTAAACAGTTGGCGAAGGAACTGAATATACCCATCGTCGCACTTTCACAGCTCAACCGAAGTGTGGAATCGCGCGGCGCCGACAGCAAGGATGGCAAACGTCCTCAGTTGAGCGACCTCCGTGAGAGTGGTGCGATAGAGCAGGATGCCGATATAGTATGTTTCATCCACCGTCCCGAATATTACCTCCGCTCAGGCACTGATGCCGCCGGTAACGATATTAGGGGACTTGCCGAGTTCATAGTGGCTAAGCACCGAAGCGGACGTGTGGACGATGTTAAAATGAGATTCAAGTCACGCTATGCCCGCTTCGAAAACTGGGATGGTGAGACGGAGATGACAAGCGGCTCTAAGATGTCGCGTCTGAATGGCGAAGATGACGCTCAGGCGGGTAGCGGCTTCGCTCCCGTAGCTCCCTTCCAAGGAGGGTCAGCCGACATTCTCGGTGCCACTCCTGAGGAAGCACCCCCATTCTAAGGCTCCTGATTGAGGTCGCTAAATGTTTTTTTAAAAAATTAGAAAGTTTTATTAACGCTCATAAAACTTTTTGTTAATCCGTATTGTTAGAAAGATAAAATTAACAAAACCAACTATTGTTTTATGAAAAAAGCGTTATTAATCATTGCAATCGTGCTTGGAAGCATGAGTGCATTTGCTCAGAATCTTGACAAGAACGAAGCCAAACAGCTCAAAGCCTTCTTGTCAGAACCCGCAAAAGAGGGAACCAATGCTCAGGCTCTTAAAGTATCCGACCTTAATGCTATCGCTTCAATCGAGGGCATCACTGTACAGAATGGTCATGTGACCGCTATCGAATGGAAAGATAAAAAACTTGGTGGCGTACTTAACCTCTCTAACTTTAGAGCTCTTACTAAAGTAGATGTATCTCGAAACGAACTCACCGGTCTCAGCGTGGAAAATTGTGCCGCACTTGTGGATCTCAACGCAGGACGTAATAAACTTACCACCGCTGACTTCGCCGGTTGTACCAACCTTCAGAAACTGTCAGTTTACAAGAACCGTCTTACCGACATCACTCTTGACAACACTCCGCTTTTGAATAACTTGAATGTCTCTAACAACCTGTTTGTGGAACTTAATGTTTCCAACAACTTCAACCTTAAGACTCTCAACTGTCAGGGTTGCCACTTGGAAGCGCTTAACGTATCAGGTTGTCAGGCTCTTAAGAATCTCTATTGCGGCTACAATAAGTTGACTCAGCTTAGCCTTGTAGGTGTTGAGAATCTTCAGAATCTTAATGTTGATGACAATGAAATCGACAACCTTTTGATCTCCGGTCTCCCAACTCTCGCATCGCTCATCTGCTCTGACAACAACATGGTAAGCCTCGGCGTACGTAACTGTAACAATCTCCTTGACCTTGTTTGCTCTTACAACGACCTTACAACCCTTAGTGTGGAAGGCTGCCCGAACCTCCAGTTTGTAGACTGCTCTTACAACGACTTGACCTCACTCACTCTGTCAAATCAGACTTTCCTACAGCGTTTGCTTTGCAACAACAATCAGTTGAACATGCTTGATGTATCATTCGACTCTGCTCTTACTTACATCAACTGCCGTTACAACACCATCACTGATTTCCGTACAATCGCTTGTGACAACCTCCGTATGGTGGCTTGCCAGTGGAACTACTAATCTGACAGTCTGGACAAGATATTCATAAAACACGAATAGTATATCTGACATTTAGGTCAAACAATTGAACGACCCGGCTTACGATCCCTGAAATCGTAAGCCGGGTCTGTTTTTGTAATGATTCTGCTTTTATTTTTGTTTTTATTCTACTCTTGTTTCTTGAATTGTTCCACTACTTCATCTATGGAGATATTCAGTAGTTTCATCTCTTTAAACAGATCTTTTAGTGTGGTGTCGAAAAATTCCTGTCGCCGTGCTGAGTTCACATGCGCCATCGCTTCAGGCGAAAGATAGAATCCCATTCCTCGTTTGGGGGTGATGATCTCCTCGGCTTGAAGATATTCGTAGGCTTTCAGAACAGTGTGGCTATTGACCGACAGAAGCAACGATAGCTCGCGCACCGATGGCACACGTTCGCCCGGAATCCAGTTGCCCGACAGTATCTGTCCGAAACTGTAGTCTATGATCTGCTTATATATCGGTTTATTCGAATTGAATTCCATTATGCTACCTGATGTGTTTTGTTATGGCGATATATGGAATAGCCTATAAATACACAATAAGCCACAAAAATTATATCAACAATATATCCCATAGTAGTAACTTTGCCCACAATAAGATTCGCAAATCCATTTGGATCGTCCGTATCAAATCCAAGTTCCATTCCTGAAATTGCTGCTACAACTCCGTAAATGCCGCCGATAATACCTAAAACCAATAATAGTATTAGTGGTGTAAGCAATCCCTTGATGAACCTGTTCTTAATTGATTTGATGACAACAAACAGAACGCTTAGAATCATGGCAGCTGTCTGGCAGATGGAATTTATGTATGTGGCAACTGTCATTTGGGTAGTGATATTTATATCATATTTGATTCTTACCATCTTCTTGATAGCCGATTCGATGTTGCCGTTCTCGATAAACAATCCGCCGATGAAGTTGAACAGGTACCATACTATTATCACGAACAGAGGGACTACAACTAATGAATATCCCAAAAGAAATGCTGTCTTTTCACTTATTTTCGCAGGTACTTGTGTCATAAGTGAATCGTCGCGGCGTGAGAAGATCAATGCTCCCGAGAAAGTGCAGTATGATACCAACACAGCGATGAGCGAGTAATAAGCGAAGGCTCCCTCCGACTCGAATTCTCGGCATGGGAGCAGACACAGATATGCCAATACAAGTATAATTGTGACTACCAACAGCTGATTCTGTATGTTGGATTTATAAAGCATACCGTAATGGTATACCCTTTGCCACGAAAATTTGTTTATGTTTGTGTTTTCTGTTTCCATTGCATGTTGATTGGTTAGCTGTTGATGATTTCCAGTACTCTGTCACGTGCGGGCGACATTAGTGCGGAATACAGAAGGTGATAGTTAAGGTCGGTGGTCAGTCCTTCTTCATTTACTATGAGCGAATGGAAGAGTCCGAGACCTTGCTCCATGAAAAGCTTGTCGATTGGCGGGATGGGTGTGTCAATACATGCTATGCGCTCGGATATTTCCCATGAGGGACGGCATACCAACAGTCTGCCGTGGGATAGGACTATCAACCCGTCATATAGCTCCTTAAGGTCGGACACGGTGTGGGTTGACACTATCACAGTCTGCGTTTCGTCGGTGTTGCGGGCAAGCATCATGCGCAATGCCTTCTTCGATGTGATATCAAGCCCGTTTGCCGGTTCGTCGAGCAGAAGCACATCGGCATGTAGCGATATGGCGTATGCCACGATGGCTTTATGACGCATTCCGAGCGAAAGGCGTGCGAACTCTTCATCACCCGTGAACCCGAATTCCGTCAGATTCTCCCGTAAGGTTTCTTCTGAAAAATTAGGATAGAATCCTGAGTGCAGTTTGGCAAACTGGTTTATGCTCTTGGTGGGAAGCTCTATGGTGTCGGGGAGGAAGAATGTGCGTTGGAGAGTGGAGGGGAGACGCAATTTCACATCCTCGCCGTCAATGGTGCATGAGCCTGTCTGAGCTATCAAAAGTCCGGCTATGAGACGCAGCAATGTGGTTTTGCCGGCACCGTTTTCTCCGAGAAGCAGATGTATGCCGGGTGACACCACCGCCGAAGCGTCGTTGATGGCAACGGCGCCCCGGTGGTATGAGTAGGTAAGATTACTTAATTCTATCATTTTTCAACGGGAGTTACTGTGTAACCTTCTTTGCGAAGAAGTGAGATAAGACCTTTGTCGCCGGGGAGATGTCCTGCGCCAACAGCTATTAGCACTGATGCGGTGGGGAGAAGACCTGCCATTACACGTACCCAGTTGGCGTTGCGTTTGTTGATAAGACGCTCTGTGCCTTCACTGCTGCCGAATGTGGGGTCTTCGATTATTGAAAGCATCTCTGAAAGGTCGCCGGCAAGATAAGCGTTGGCGAGTCTGTGTGCCATCTCAACTGATTTGCCATCGTTGCGAACGAGGTCCATGAGGTCATTGGCTTGTTCAAGGATAGGGCTGCCGAATAATGCCTGACACTGGATTTCCATTGTCTCAAGACCTCCGATCTCTTTGCCTGCGGCTGCTCCGCGTTTCTGAATCTCACTGTCGAGCTGTTCCTGCTGGTTGAAATCGGGGAAAGCTGACTGTGCTTGTACCATAGCCACAACAGTGGAGACGATTGCCGGTTTCATGGGTGCGAACTGGGCTGCTGATACCATCGGACCCATATATTTTTGAAGCATTGTGTTAAGTGAGTCTGTTTGCGCTGCTGTGAGAACGGCTGTCAGGGTGCTGTCCTGCGGTGCCATGGCTGCTGACATCATCAACTGCTGTGCTGCGGGTGACTGTGCCTCGCTCATAATGAGTTCTCCGTATACTTTTTCGGCGGAGCTGAGAGCTTCGTTAAATCCCGGCACACTGTCGAGCACTGAGATGGGTGCCACATGGTGGGTGCCGAAAAGATAACTCGGTTTTTCTAAGCCGTTGCCTGATATTTTCCAAAGAAGTTGGGCGTTGCTGCTGATTGCTGTTAAAGCGACGAGGAGGATGGAGGTGAGGAATTTTTTCATCTTATTTTTATTGTTTAGTTATTTATTTGTTGCACTGTTTAGGTGTTGTACATGACTAACACACCGCAAAGGTATGTATCATTTTTCTATCCACCAAACATTTTGTGAAAAATTTTTATAGAAAAATGAAAATAATTAAATTTGCATGTGGAAAACATATCCGTATTCGGGTATATGTTAAATAGTAATGCATTATGAATCAACCTCTTGAAAACATAAAGGATTTCGATATTATTTTGGCAAGCGGATCGCCTCGCAGGCGTGAATTGCTTGGTATGCTTGATGTGGATTTTCGTGTTGACACCTCCCATGGTGTTGACGAGACTGTTCCTGAAGGTGTGTCACCTATGGATGTAGCCCCATACTTGTCACAGTTGAAAGCCTCGGCATATCCCTTGACAAAGGATGACGGCAAATTGGTGATCACCGCCGATACGGTTGTTATTATAGATGACGAAGTGTTGGGCAAACCTGCCGATGAGAATGAGGCGTGTGAGATGCTTGAAAAGTTGCAGGGTAGGGTGCAGACAGTGGTGACAGGTGTCACAGTGCGTACCTATAATAAGTCTGTTACTTTTCGGGCTGAGTCCAAAGTGGAGTTTGCCAAGCTCTCACGTCCGGAGATTGAATACTATGTGCGGAAGTATAAACCGCTTGATAAAGCCGGTGCGTATGGCATACAGGAATGGATAGGGGCTGCCGGTATAAAAGGTATAGAGGGAAGCTTTTATAATGTGATGGGGCTTCCGGTGCATCGCCTTTATGAGTGTCTGAAAAATTTTTAAGATGTTCGGGTTATGGTTGGGGCTTTAGCCGCAACGAGAAACCTTCGATGGGAGGAAGCAATTCTATCTCACCTTTCCCTATCGGGGTGTTGTGTTCCCAATTAAGTATATGAATCCCGTTAGGGGTGAGCTTTTCATAAATCTTCATAGCTGCCACACCCATTGTCATACGTAGGTTTAATTCCACGCATGGCATTATCATCTCTTTGCCGTCGAAGATATGTGTCATCATATCCACACCTGCCCAGCCTGTGTAATCCTTTCCTATAAGGTCGGTAAGTATTTTTTCAAGTTTTAATATTATAAGGTGGAGGTTGTCTATGTTTAGATGCTTGGATAGTATCTCTGCTATTATATCTTGTGACGATACGATGTTCCCTGTGTACATCCCCCGTTGCAGTGCCGTGAAGAGTGATAGCCCCTGAAACGTGACTCTACCATCGGAGCTATGGAAGAGTGTTGCGAAATCCATGCTCTTGTTCAGCCCTCGTTCCACCATTACGCTCCCTTGCCGGTTTATAATCCCCTCGGCTCTTTTCCTGAGAGTCTGCTCGTCAAGCGAGCTTGCATTAAACACACCTCTTCCGCTGCTCGACCATGGTGATTTTATGAAGCATCCGGGATACTCTCTTTCCAATGTTATCACGGTGTCGGCATCGGTCGCCTCAACCGGTAACGCTATACCCATGTCGAGTTCTGACAATATTTTTATGGAACTGCGGCGGTGGCTCAGCTCTCTCAGCCGCTCGATTTTGCTGTCTGTGGGGAGCAATTCTTCATGCCGGGTGTTGTCCGATTGTTGTATAGCCGTCAAAAATTGCCGCTTTGCGTCAAGGCTCCATCCCCACGGTTGAAATTCCGTCACCTCCACGCTGTAGCCCGGCTCTCCGTTGAGCCCGAACTTCTCACGGAGCAATGTTGCGCTCTCTTTCAACGATTCGGGCGCAAGTATCCGGTCACCTTCCTCAGCCCACCACATAGGGAATAAACTCCCCGCTCTGTGAAGAGCGGCAGCATGTGGCGGTGGAGTATAATTCCGACACCCTAAGCCGAGAGCAAGGTCATTTTCAGGATTAAATAGATGGAATCTCATTGGCATATTTTTGCCATTTGGTTTATATTGGATTGCAAATTTAGTAACTTCAAGAGGATTATGCAATAACAAATCGAGTGCACACTTGTGAAAGTCAGTATTTTGTGGTAACTTTGCATAAGAGGGGTGGCATATCGGTTTGTCCTTTGTAGTCCCTCTTAGTTCCTGATATGAACGAGAATCAGAATACTGAATATAAGCGCCTATGGAAAGACGAATACCTGAAATGGGTATCCGGCTTCGCTAACGCACAGGGTGGAAAGATTTATATTGGCATTGACGACGACTTGACTGTGGTTGGCGTTGATAATCTTCATAAGCAGCTTGAGGATATCCCCAACAAGATTATCAATAATACCGGTGTGTTTCCTGAGACCAACCATCTTACGATAGATGGTAAGGATGTTATTGAGATTGTCATAGAACCTTGCGGGATGCCTATTTCTTATCGTGGTGTCTATTATTATCGTAGCGGGGCAACTAAACATGAGTTTCGTGGAACTGCCCTCCATCAGTTTCTTTTGAAGAAGATGGGTTTGAATTGGGAGGATATTCCTTGTGATGGAGTAACATTGGATGACATTGATGACGGGGCGATTGAGTATTTTCTCGATCATGCCATAGATGAGGGGCGAATGGAGCTTGAATCCCGCAAATCCTCCAAAGAGGAAGTCTTATCCAATTTGGGACTTATCAAGAATGGAATCCCCACAAACGGAGCAGTTCTGCTATTTGGGAAAAATCCCCAACGTAGATTTGTAACCTCCAGCTTCAAGATAGGCAGGTTTGGTGCGGATGATGCGGACTTGTTGAGTCAAGACCAAATCGAGGGGAATCTGATTCAAATGACAGATAAGATAATGCAGGTGTTAAGCAGCAAATATCTTATCCGACCTATCCATTATGAGGGTTTGCAACGCAAGGAACCGTTGGAAATTCCGGAAGACGCTCTTCGTGAAATCATCTTCAATAGCATTGTCCATAAATTGCAATTCGGCACATGGAATCAGATGAGTATCTATGATGACCATATCCGTTTATGGAACGAAGGCGTATTGCCTGAAGATTATACCGTCGAAACCCTGTTGAGTAAGCATACCTCCAGACCTCGAAATCCAAAGATGGCACAAGTGTTCTATCGTGCCGGATTCATCGAGGCGTGGGGACGTGGCTATGAAAAGATAATGAAGGCTTTCGACAAAGCGAATCTTAAGCGACCTGAATTTGCCGTAGAGCAAGGAGGCGTTACAGCCACTATTTATCGTGAGATTTTCATGTCTATCCGAGGTGATGCTAAATCGATACAAACCGAACAGGATACCCAGAAAACTACCCAGAAAACTACCCAGAAAACTACCCAGAAGATTTTGGATTTGATAGTGCTCAATCCATATATAACAAGGAACGAAATGGCGATTGAGTGCGCTGTAACGCCGGATGCGATTAAATTGCAACTAAAAAATCTAAAAGACAAAGGGGTAATCCGTCGTGTTGGCGCAGACCGCGGCGGTTATTGGGAGATAATCAATCATTCATTATAAGATGCATGTTTTGCATTTTCTGTGTTATCCGCATTTTGTTGCACGTATTCTCATTGGCATATCCGGCAATCTGTGTAATATATTCTTTTATGTGTAATATATTATTTTATCAGCTGGTCTAAACTTACATGCAGCCGATTTCCGGAATGGAAGTCGGCTGCATGAAGGTTGATTTGTTGTCTTAGTGATAGAATGATTTATCAGATTTTCATCTTCTTTGCGATATCTTTGGGTATTGCTTCGCGGTTTACGAGAATATCAATAGTCTTTGCAAGGAAGTAAGGCTCAGATACGTAGAAATAACCGTCGTAGATCTGGTTGGTGTCCCATGAGTTCTTAACCTTGTAGTACTTGTTACCCTTCTGGTCAACAGCCTTGCCAACAATCACCATACCGTGGTCGTCGGTTGTTTCCATATTGTCAAACATTTCCTGACGGAGTTCCTGGGTGACTGTTATCTCTTCGCAAGGACCGTCTATTTTGTTTGATTCAGCTTCACGTTCTCTGTCGCTGAGTTTCACCCAACGTGCAAGCTCTGTGCCGGTAAGATCTCTTCCGTCTTTCTTTTTAGGCATAACGGCGTAACCCTTCACCCATTTGAATCCGGGTTCGCTCACGTCGGCTGCCCATGCTACAGAATAACCGTTGTCAATGGCGTTGTCAACGATAGCTTTCATCTCTTCCAAGGGTACATTGTGGTATTTCTCCCAGATCCAGTTGTCGGCAACCTCGATTGCAAACGGTTTGTAGAAGGGATGGTGAGTGAAAGAGGTGACAGGAATGTAATCAGCAGTATTTATACCTAATGATTCAGCAAACGATTGGGGAGTGTAAGTCTTACCCTCGTATTCAAAAGTTTCGGGGAGTTCTCCGAAGTAAGCGTCAAGTATACCATCAACAGCTTTTTTCCATGCAGTTGATTTCTTGCGCTGACCGTTGATAGAGTTTACAAACGATGTGAGTGCGGGAGCCATTTCATAATGGTCATGCTTCTCTTCGCCATATTCAAGTCCTTTGTAAGCTTCTTCAGGCACCATGCCGTAGCGATCTATTACATAACCTACGTCAAGTGTGCTGCCGCCCTGAGCGAAGTTGATGGTTCCACCCATGCGGATATATTTGTCAGCCTTGTCGTTGTAGCAGTGACGCACAGTCCACATTTCGCTAAGGTCAACCTCTTTGCCTGTCTTACGAAGAATTTCATCTTCAAAAAATGAAGTCCCGGAGAAACACCAGCATGTTCCTGTCTTGTTCTGATCCTTGACAGGTGTTGTCTTTACAAGTTTCACATCGGTGAATGTGAAGCCGCCGGTGCTGTCATTTTCAGCTTTCTTGTCGTCAGCCTGCGCTCCCAATGCTATCGAAGCGGCTACTATGCCAAGTAGGTATCTGTTCATGATATGATGAATTAAGTGATTGATTTATTATTATGAATTTTATGCAAAAGTAACGAAAAAACGTGAAAATAACACATTATACCCATAAAATTATAGCGTATATTTACTATTTAATTACGATGTACATATAATTCATAAGAATATTGGAGCAATAAGAGGTTATTAAACAACCTCTAATATAATCAGAGCCTTAATTTGAAACCGCCCATGGCTGTGAAGCCGGGCATTTCATAGCCTCGGTTTATCATATATCGGGCATCGGTGATGTTTTCAAGTCTTGTGAATACGGAAACATAGCGGCAAATATCCCATGTCACTTTCAGATTGAGCAACGCATAGTTCTGATGGTGGATATTGTCGGCAACATATAATCCACCGACACCTTTGAGGTCTGCGCCGATGTTGAGAAAATGCCACGGCTTCCACTCCACGCCAAGATAGTACTGATTCTTCGGAGCGCCTACAAGATTGCGAAGCGAAGTGTGGAGATAGCTGTATGTTGCCGTAAGCCAGAGATTGTCCACGGGGTGGCTGTGTGCCGACAGTTCTATACCTTTGTTTATGAACTTCCCGGTATTTTGATTTTTCTGATCTACCGTCTGAATCATATTGTCCCCCCTGCTGTAATAGCCCGTGATTTCGGCTGAAAAATAGCGGGAGAACGATTTGCCGACAGAGATTTCATAGTTCATCATCTTTTCCGGCTGCAAGTCGGGATTTGCCATGCGATAGAGATACAATTCACGGAATGATGGATTGCGATAGCCCATCGCAAGATTACCTTTCACAGTCCAGTCAACTCCGGGATTTACCGAGAAACCGAATTGCGGAATCCACTGGGTGTCAAATTTGTCGCTATTAGCCATTCTCAACCCGCCGTTGATGTTTATCAGGTTGTCAAAAAACATCTGCGATAGCGTAAGATAAGGAGAATATTCCACAATGGTTTTCCGTGAGATGGTGCTCATGGAGCCTTCGGTGTGGTTGTTACCTCCCGACACCGGGATTCTGCCCGAATAGGTGTCAAAATCAAATCCGACAGTTGCCGAAGCGCCTTTCCACGGCTTGAAATTCTCGTAAAGTATTATTCCCAAGCGGTCATCAGTGCTGTGGAAATGCCTTGGATCGTCCACAAAATGATTGCCGTAGTTATAGTAAATACGGGCAGACCCGGAAATTGGACCATAGCTGTTTGTCACAGTGGCGGCAGCTTCACCGCGGATGATATTCTGCCTGTATATGTCGGTGGATTCAGGATTCGAAAGAGTAGGGTATATCGGGTCGTTGCCACGGAAATTCATCAGGGTATAATCCAGATACGCCCTCCAGTTGTCGGAGAAATCATATCCCACTTTGGCATATCCGTCAGCCTGTTTGAAATCGAAGTTGTCAACATTGCCGTCTGTGCGGTTGTATGACAGCGAGACAAGCGATGAAAACTTGCCGTAGCGCACGGTGTTGGTCACAGATGAGAGCCAAGTGTCGTAGGAGCCGTATTGCGATTGAAGGGTGGTATGCACACCGTCAGCCGTCGCATTTTTGGTTATGACATTGATTGTGCCAGCCATTGCGTTTGAGCCATACAGCACTGAGCCGGGTCCACGTAACACCTCGACTCGCTCCACATACTCTTTGTCGTAGAAGTCGGCTATGTGATGCGAATATATACCTGCGAATTGGGGCTGCCCGTCAACCATCATAAGCACTGCGCTCGCCCTGTCGCCACCGACACCACGGAGCTTGATATGCCCCGAACCGCCGTTGCTCACGCCGAATCCGAAGATGCTGCGCTGCGACACAAACAGGCTCGGCACCATCCCGGAGATTGCCGACAATACCTGTGTCTGACCGGTAGCCTCAAGTTGGCGGTTGGTAACTACCGAGACTGTGTATGGCAGCAATTTCTGAGGTACGGAATTATTGGTGCCTGTCACCACCACCTCATTCAGAACTCTCGTCGTATCAGCATTTTCGGCTCCCGACATGGCAAGAACCGAAAATATGACAGTGAATACGACAGTTATGGGTATTCTGATTCTCATGGGATTGTGGTTCAATCTTTAGATATACCTGTCGTAATGTCAATCAGGTCATATTTTTTTGTCCCAAGACCTATCTGTTCGGCATAATCCACAGTATGTGTGCCATGTCGGCTGGAGATGCGCTCAATCAGAGCCTTGTTGTCGTCGCCGTCTGTTGTTTTGTGGTTGAACACAAGATCAAGACAAGCCTGATCAAGAGCCACAGGGTCGAGAGATGCAAGTATGCCTATATCTTTCATCTCAGGGGCATGGGGATGTCCGTCGCAGTCACAGTCAACCGAGAGGTTGTTCATCACATTTATGTATATTATACCTTTTCTGTCTTTGAAATAATTGTGAACCGACTGGGCAGCTCCTGCCATTGATTCAAGAAATCCATCCTGTCCGTTTGTCGGAGTCTTGAAAGCATTGCTTGCATCGGAATATTTTCCGGCTGTGTGTATCAATGCCTTGCCGTCGGCTGATGCGACACCGATACTCTGATTTTTCAAGACACCGCCGAATCCTCCCATTGCATGTCCTTTGAAATGCGCAAGGTTTATCATGAAATCATAGTTGGCAAGATGGCTTCCTACTAAGTTTTCAGAAAAGTATGTTGTGTCCTGCATCGGAAGAGTCATACTTCCCTCAGCGTCCATAATATCTACGGTTGCTATTTTGCCGTATCCTCGCTCTTCTATTGCACGGAGATGCACTTCCGTGTTCGAACGGTTGCCCCCGTATGCTGTGTTACACTCTACAATTGTACCTTTGACATCCTTGACAAGCTTGCCGATAAGTTCGGGGCGTAGGTGATTGCTCTGCGCCGACTCACCTGTGCTGATTTTTACAGCTACATTACCTTCGGGTTTCACACCCAACGCTTTGAATATGTCAAGTAGTGATTCGGGGGTAATTTCTGATGTGAAATATACCTTTGCCGGTTCTGATTTGGTTTGTGCCATCCCGACCATGGCAGTCAGGCAAATTGCCAATGCTAATAATATCCGTTTTCTCATAAATTTTGAATACATTTATTGAATATGCTTATTATCTGCTGAATATATCTATTGAATATAATTATACGTTAATATATTTATACGTTGAATATATTTATCCGAGTGCAAAATTAAATAAAATCCCGACATTAAACCTACCACTTTTCCTGCAAAACCTACCATTATTCAAAATGCTGATGAGTTATTATCGTATATTTAAATGAAAGAGCTGTATGCGGTTGGAAGATAAATGATGGGTAAATCAAGGATTTTCAAGAAAAATGTGTAACTTTGTGGGTCTTATTGTAGGACATTGTAAAAATTTTTAAGATAGAAATAAAAATAAACAGCTAAATATGAAGCGTAAGTTTATCACATTTATTATGGCAATAGTCGCATTGTGCGCCGTGAATGAGGCTGATGCTCAGTTCCGTTGGGGTGTGACTGCCGGTGTTGATTTTAATAATATGAAGTTCAAGCAGGATCTGTTCACAGTCGATCAGGCTTTTGGCGAGTCAGCGGGTATTCATGCCGAAATGATGTTTCCCGGCATAGGCTTCGGACTTGACATGGGTCTGCGTTACGAACAGAGAGGTGCGACGCTTCACATGGGAGAAAAACTTCTTTGGGAATCACAGGGATATGGCAAAGAACGCCTATACGTGCATTACATAGACCTTCCGTTCCATTTGAAATTCAAATATACCCGTTTGCAGGGACTTGAGGATTATATAGCTCCTTTCGTGTACGGCGGTCCTACGTTTGCCATACAGGCAGGACACAGCAAGTGTGACGCTATTGATTTTTCAGGCGGCGAGATTGCCCTTACAGCCGGTGCCGGTTTCGAACTTTATAAGCGTTGGCAGATTGCAGCATCATACACATGGGGCATGACCTACGCTTTAAAGACTGTGCAGCTAAAAGATTTCAGCGCACGTAACCGCACATGGGACATCCGTGTCACATACTTCTTCTAACAATCAGTTATAGACATAAAAATAAGGAAAGGCATCCTGTCGAGGGTGCCTTTCCTGTTTTGATATGTCAGTCTGTTATTCGTTTTGCGATTTATAAGATATGGCGTCGAGATAGTAGAACGACAGATACGGTTTCCCTTCCTTTTCCTGACGCTCGGCTATGCGGGCACGGTAATCAGCCATGCGGTCATTGAAAGCGGTTAGGTCTTTTTGTCCCTGTGCGGCACGTTCAGTGTCACATCCGTCAGCGGCACGTGAAGCGAGTTCTGCGGATTTTTCACCCTGCTCGGCAGCAATTTTTTCAAGGCGTTCGGCATTTTCTTTCTCCATTTTCACGATAGCGGCTTCATCGATGCGTTCCTCACGCAGTATACCGGTGACTTGGATAGGATGTCCTACAGTGGTCTTGGGGAACGGTTCTCCCATTATGGGATAAGCTTCGCATCTGAGCATAAGGCTGTCAGCCGAGCCGGCTACAAATGCTTTCTTGCCTCCGTGACGGCAGAGGTGAGAGCATACTCCGTCGATAACTATGGTGTCACCTACAAGTGAGTCAGGGTTGGCAAGCACCTCGTCCACTGTAACAGTGGCTATCGGCTGTGATTCCGAATTATCGGCACTCTTAGAATTTCCGCCGCACGATACAAATCCCATGCATATTGCTATGAGAGATGTGATAAATAATGATTTCTTCATTGATTGGTATTATTGGTTATTGTATTGGTTAAGGTAATCGGCAACAGCTGATGCGGCTCTGTCGCCGTCAATTGCCGCAGAGACTATGCCGCCGGCATATCCCGCTCCCTCTCCGCAGGGGAAAAGACCTTTGAGTCTCAGATGAGCCAGTGTCTCCGGGTCGCGCGGTATTCGCACAGGTGATGATGTGCGTGTTTCAGCTCCGATCAGCACCGCTTCGTTTGTGAGAAATCCTCTGTTCTTTTTATTAAAATCCTTAAATCCGGCTTGCAGGCGACGTGCTATCCCTTTTGGAAGCAGTTTGTCGATTCTTGCGGAATGGATACCGGGAGCGTATGATGTTGCCGGGAGCGAGGTTGATTGCTTGGAGTTAACAAAGTCAATCATGCGCTGTGCCGGAGCATTTTGGGTATGTCCTGCTTCTTCCCAAAAGTCTCTCTCGATTTTCTCTTGAAAATGCATCATCTTCAGAGTGTTGTCATCGTCAATATCGGGGACATCCTCAGGTAAAATCTCCACTACCATCCCTGAATTAGCCCATTTGGTGCCACGGTTGGAGGGTGACATACCGTTGACCACCAATTGGCAATCGTCGCTTGCCGCAGGGATAATGAAACCTCCGGGGCACATGCAGAATGAGTATACCCCACGTTCGTCCACACGGGTAAGCATGGTGTATTCGGCAGCGGGGAGATATTTCCCCCTCCCGTTTTTTGAATGGTAACGCAGACAGTCTATGAGATGCTGTGGGTGTTCAAGACGCACACCTATGGCAAGCCCTTTAGGCTCCATCTCCACACCTTGGCTGCGAAGCATACGGTAGACATCGCGTGCGGAATGTCCTGTGGCAAGTATCACGGGACCATGAAATTCCTCTCCGGCAGCGGTGACCACACCTTCAACGGTGTCACCATTGATTATGAGTCCCGTCACACGTGTGTTGAACCTCACCTCTCCGCCACAACCTATTATGGTATTTCGCATCCCCTTTATCACGTCGGGAAGCTTATCGGTGCCGATATGCGGATGTGCGTCCACCAGTATATCCTCGCTCGCTCCGTGCTGGGCGAATATGTTGAGAATCTTTTCTACCGACCCTCTTTTCTTGCTGCGGGTATATAGCTTGCCGTCGGAATAAGCACCTGCACCGCCTTCTCCGAAGCAGTAATTGGAATCGGGATCAACGATATTTTCACGTGCGATATTAGCCATATCTTTACGGCGTGAGTCAACATCCTTACCTCTTTCAAGGATTATGGGGCGTAAGCCTGTTTCTATCAGACGTAATGCCGCAAACAGCCCTGCCGGACCGGCTCCGACGATTATAACCTGCTTCCCTTCAGCCACATTTCCGTAGCTTACAGGCTGGATCAAGGAGGTGTTTGCAGGCATCTCGTCAATATATGCTTTCACCGAGAGATTGACCATCACCTTACGTTGACGGGCGTCGATGGAGCGACGTGTCACCGTGATATGCTTTATGCGATTGGCATCAATGCCTAATTTTGTCGAGACTGCAGCCATGAGAAGCATATTCTCATGGGCTGTGCGCGGGTCAACACGCAATTCTAAAATTTCTGTCATAGCGCTGATTTTTCCATCTTTTTCATCACGTGTTTCATCCACCATCCTAAAGTGATGATAGCCACGAAGAATGATATAATGTCAGAAGCTGCCATCGAAGCCCATACACCGTTTATACCCAATACCCTCGGCAAGAAAATAAGGAAGGGGATAAGGAACAGCAATTGGCGGGTGAGTGAAAGGAAGATTGACATCTGAGGTTTCCCCACACTTTGGAAAAAGTTCTGGATGACTATCTGACAGCCCACCACCGGGTAGCAGATAAAATATATGCGGAAGCCTTCACGTGATATTTTTATAAGTGTTTCGTCAGTGGTGAAAAGTGAGCTAACAGTGTCAGGGAATATCTCGCTCACGAGCCATCCTACCACTGTTATAGCCACCCCTATCCATACGCCGAGACGCAGCGTCCTTTTCACACGGTCGAAATTACATGCGCCGATATTGTAACCTAAGATAGGCTGCATACCCTGTGTGACGCCAAACACAATCATGACGAAGAACATTGTGGTACGGTTAAGTATGCCGTATGCTCCCACGGCAAGATTGCCGTCAACACCTCCGTAATCGAGCAACGCACGGTTGATGAATATGACCACAGCACATGCGCACACATTCATGAGAAACGGTGAAAGACCGATTGCGTAGATGCGTTTTATGATGCTCCATGTGAGCCAGCGGTTGTCACGTTTGAAGTGTATCGAACTGTCTTTCGACAGGAAGTGATAAAGCACCCATATAAATGCCGCAAACTGTCCGCAGATAGTGGCGATGGCAGCACCTTTGATACCCCATTTCAATGTGAAAATGAATATCGGGGCGAGTATCACATTGACCACGACTGAAAGCAGTGCCGAGATCATAGCCTTCTTAGGGTAGCCCGTAGCTCGCATCAGGTTGTTCAGTCCGATGAATATGTAGGATATCGGTGTGCCATACAGTATCACCTTCATAAATTCCCTCGCATAGCCTATGGTCGCTTCAGTTGCACCGAAGAAGTATAGGATAGGGTCGAGAAACAGAAGTGTCAGTCCGCCGAACACCACAGAGTGGATCACGGCAAGAGTAAACACATTGTTGACCACATCAGTGGCTCTGCTGTAGTTCTTCTGACCAAGGAATATGGAGCTTATCGTGGCACCTCCCGCCGCTATGAGCATCACGAAAGCGGCTACAAGGTTCATGAGCGGGAAAGTAATGGCAAGCCCGGCGATAGCCATGGCTCCTACACCGCGACCGATGAATATACTATCTATTATATTGTATAGCGATGTGGCGACACTTGCGATGATAGCCGGCACAGAGTATTGTGTCAACAATTTACCTATCGCCCGTTGCCCTAAATCCTCGGTGGATGAACTTGCGGTGACTGCCATCTATTAAACTTTATTAATTTCGTAATCAAACCCTATGGAATCTATTCCCGCTCGAAAAATCAGCCTGAATCAGTTCCATAAAGGATATATACCGTATGCAAAATTAACAACTTTACGGCATACCTTTTGTAATTGTAAAAATTATTTAACAAAAAAGTTCAGAATGGAGATAAATTTGTACTTTTGCGCCCGAATTGCTCCGGGTAGTGCGGAGCATGGATGAAATGCATGATGGAAACAAACAGCAACGCACATATATCGATTTCTGAGGATAAACTTTCGGATGAAGTAAAGAAAGAGGGGAAAGAGAAGCTATGGAATGCCAATTATTGCAAGGCTATGGTGGGTAATTTCATGTTGTTTTTCTCGTTCTATCTGCTCACTCCGCTTTTGCCGATCTATCTTGACTCTCAGTTTTCGGCTGACAAGGAGGGTGTTGCAGAACTCCCTTTGTTAAAGCTTTTGAGAATTGAATATTTTGA
>CAJTMJ010000007.1 GCA_910577335.1 uncultured Duncaniella sp.
AAAACATCAATGCCACAAAAAAGAGGCTGCGCCTATTTTGACACAGCCCCTTGTTATTGAATACTTTCTTAGAGGGTCACTTCGCCGCAGATGTCAGTGGTGAACCGGGTGCTGACTGCCGAAGGTGTAAGTCCGAGTCCAAACAGATACATCAGTTTGGTTATTGCCGCTTCGGAAGTCATGTCATGTCCTGAAATCACACCTGCGTTGGCAAGGATGTCTCCCGAGACGTATCGTCTTGCGTGAACACCACCGTTGACGCATTGAGTGACGTTTACTATCACTATGCCGCGTGATATAGCTTGGGATATTTCTTCAACAAACCATCCCGATGTAGGAGCATTGCCGGCACCGTATGTACGCATCACTATGCCTTTGATACCGGGGGTATTAAGTAGATGATGCAGGATGGGCTGTGTCATACCCGGATGCAGGTCGAGAAACATCACGCTTTGATCCATCTTTGTGTTGACCACCAAAGGCTTTTTCTCTGTGGGTCGCCAAAGGGCCTTTTCGGCATAATGTATGCCAAGACCTATTGTTGCAAGCTCAGGGTAATTGTGGCTTTTGAATGCGTTGAAGTTGTCGGCACTCTTTTTAGTGGCACGATTCCCTCGCCAGAGGTAATTCTCAAAAAGTATCGCCACCTCCTGCACCATTGGGTCACCGCTGAAGGTCGTGGCGGCTGCTATCTGCAGTGCGGTAATCAGATTTTCTTCGCCATCGGTTCTCACTTCTCCGATAGGGAGCTGTGACCCGGTGATGATGACTGGTTTATGCAGATTCCCAAGCATGAATGATAACGCAGACGCGGTATATGCCATGGTGTCAGTGCCGTGTAGAACCACAAATCCGTCATAGTCTTCGTAGTTTTCTGCGATGGCTGTGGCAATATCTTTCCATCCCTCAGGTCCCATGTCGCTTGAGTCAATGGGAGTGAACTGGATGTTGTCGATATGGTAGTCGAGCATTTTGATTTTAGGCACATTGTCTATCAAGTGACTGAAATCGAAAGGCTGCAAGGCGTGAGTAACGGGATTTTCAATCATCCCGATAGTACCGCCGGTGTATATGATTAAAATTCGTGGTTTTCTGGTGTCAGACATGGGGCGACATCAAGTGAGAGATTAAAGAAAAAATCATCCGATTTTCGAACCGGGGGCAACTGGTCCGACAGGTGAGAGCAGCACAATCGAACCGTCAGAATTTTCTGCGGAAAGAATCATGCCTTGTGACACGATACCCTTTAGCTTGCGAGGTGGGAGATTGGCAATGAAACATACTTGTTTACCTACAAGTTCCTCAGGTTTGTAATACTTAGCTATGCCTGAGACGATGGTGCGTTTTTCCATGCCGTCGTCAATCAGGAAGCGGAGCAGTTTATCAGCCTTCGGCACCTTCTCACACTCGATCACTGTGCCCACACGGAGGTCGCTCTTAGTGAAAGTGTCAAAATCAACCTCTTCAGCTTGTGGAGCGGGTTTCCATGCTGCCATTTCGTTAGCTTTCTTAATGTCGGCAAGACGTTTCAACTGAGCGGCAATGGCATCGTCCTCTATCTTTTCAAAAAGGAGTTCGGGAGAGCCGATGGTAGCATTGGCAGGAACGAGATCCATGCATCCGAGCATATTCCAGTTAATATCTTTTCCGTTGAGAATCTTAAGAAGCTTTTTGCTCATAAACGGTGTGAAGGGTTCAAACGCAATAGCGAGGTTTGCGCAGAGCTGAATGGCGATGTTGAGGATGGTTTTCACACGCTCCATGTCGGTCTTGGCAAGTTTCCAAGGTTCAGTCTCCTGTAGATACTTGTTGCCAAGGCGGGCGATTTCCATAGCCTGTTTTAAAGCTTCACGGAAATGGAAAGTGTCAAGAGCTGCGGTGAGTGCGTCACGGGTGGTCTTAAGATCGGCTATAAGCTGAGTGTCAACAGGCTGAAGCTCGCCACAAGGTGGCACAACACCATTGAAATATTTGTGGGTAAGGACTACCGCACGGTTCACGAAGTTGCCGAGGATGGCAACAAGTTCGTTATTGTTGCGGGCTTGGAAATCAGCCCATGTGAAGTCGTTATCCTTGGTCTCGGGCGCATTGGCTGTAAGAACATATCTGAGCACATCCTGCTTACCGGGGAAGTCCTTGAGGTATTCATGGAGCCATATAGCCCAGTTGCGTGAAGTGGAGATCTTGTCACCTTCAAGATTAAGGAACTCATTTGCCGGCACGTTGTCGGGAAGTTGGAAATTATCACCGTATGCCATGAGCATCGCAGGGAACACAATGCAGTGGAACACGATGTTATCCTTGCCGATGAAGTTTACTATGCGGCTTTCAGGGTCTTTCCAGTAACGTTCCCAACTGTCGGGTAGAATTTCCTTAGTGTTGGAGATATATCCGATGGGAGCGTCGAACCATACGTAAAGCACTTTACCTTCAGCGCCTTCAACAGGCACGGGGACACCCCACTTGAGGTCACGGCTCACGGCACGAGGCTGCAATCCGGCGTCAAGCCATGACTTGCATTGCCCGTAGACATTTGTTTTCCACTCCTTGTGTTCGTCGAGAATCCAGTGACGGAGCTTCTCTTCCCATTTGTCGAGCGGAAGATACCAGTGGGTTGTCTCACGCATCTTCACAGGTTCGCCGGTGAGGGCAGAGCGTGGATTAATAAGATCGGTGACGTTCAGCGATGAGCCACACGCCTCGCATTGGTCGCCGTAGGCGTTTTCGTTGTGGCAACGGGGGCATGTTCCCAACACATATCTGTCGGCAAGGAACTCCTGAGTCTTCTCATCGTAAGGCTGAAGTGCGGTCTGAACGGTAAATTCACCTTTGTCGTAGAGGCGGCGGAAAAATTCCGATGCTGTCTCGTGGTGCAGCTTGGAAGTGGTGCGTGAATAAACATCGAAGCTCACACCGAGTTCTTCAAGCGAATCCTTGATTATAGCGTGGTAACGGTCCACCACTTCTTGGGGTGTTATACCCTCTTTGCGGGCGCGAAGTGTGATGGGCACGCCGTGTTCGTCACTGCCTCCGACCATTATAACATCCTCACCTCGCAGGCGGAGATAACGTGCATAGATGTCTGCAGGAACATATACGCCTGCCAAATGGCCTATGTGCACAGGTCCGTTGGCGTAAGGGAGTGCTGTGGTAATAAGGGTGCGCTTGAATTTCTTTTCCATTGATATTATGAAAATTAAATAATTAACGTTCTGAATGTTTTTGATAGTGTTTCGGAGTGCAAAATTACTGCTTACTGATGAGAAAACCCACATTTATTAATGAAAAAAATGACACTTTACTATAAATAAAGTGTAAAAGCCATATAAGCAGGTTTAAAATCTGTCCCCGGTGGCTAATCTTCCTTTCCGTATTCGGTGTCGGATTCGGCGGCGATTGCCGGAGTTTCGTCGGGGATGGAGTAGGGGAGCTGTGGTGTGGCGGGTGAATGCGGGCGCAGGCGATTGAGGAAATTAGCGTTGATGAGCCGCTCGATCTCTGCAAGTGTGCGTTTGCGTAGATGAGGTGAAAGCTGACATTCCCACACTGTCATCACGCTCCATCCCATACGGCGTAGCTTTTCCTTGCTGATTTCGTCCCGCTGACGGTTGCGCATGATTTTTGTTTCCCAAAACTCACGGTTTGTCTTGGGCATACGCATGTGCGTGGTGTGTCCGTGCCAGAAACATCCATGAATGAAAATAGCCACGCCGTATTTGCGCAGCACTATGTCGGGAGTCCCCGGGAGGTATTTCACATTTTTACGGTAGCGGTAGCCTTTGGAATGTAGATAGCGTCGCACTATCATTTCCGGTTTAGTGTCCTTGCTGCGTATCTGCGCCATGCATTTCGACCGTTTTTCCTTGTCCCATATATCCATGATCTCGCAGAAAAAAATTAAGCACCTCTGAAAGTGCCGTTAAACATGACAAAATTAGGCAAAAGAATTGTAATTGCATAGTGAAGTCACAAGAAAATAAAATAAAAAGTTTAAATCAGTTCAATAAAATCGGGAAGTGAGTAAATAAATTTCGGAAATGTTTGGTAGTTAGGAAAATAAGTTGTAATTTTGCAACGCTTTTAGGAGCGGAATGTCGCCTCGGAGAAGCTAACTATCTGATAGTTAGTGGAATCGATGGCGAATCAATGTGTGTAAAAAGAAAAAAGATAAAATACTAATCATTTAAGTTAAACAAAAGAAACTAAGATGCCTACTATTCAGCAATTAGTAAGAAAAGGACGTGTGGCTCTTGAGGATAAGAGCAAGTCACCCGCTCTCGATTCATGCCCGCAGCGTCGTGGCGTGTGCGTGCGTGTGTACACCACCACCCCCAAGAAGCCTAACTCGGCTATGCGTAAGGTCGCTCGTGTTCGTTTGACCAACGGAAAGGAAGTCAACAGCTACATCCCCGGCGAAGGTCACAACTTGCAGGAGCACTCTATCGTACTCGTTCGCGGCGGTCGTGTTAAGGACCTCCCCGGTGTGCGTTATCACATTGTCCGTGGCACTCTTGACACCAGCGGCGTAAAGGATCGTACCCAGCGTCGTAGCAAATATGGTGCTAAGCGTCCCAAAGCAGCTAAGAAATAATCACGCTCCTTTTCTGAAAACAAGTAATTAAATTAAAAACAGAGTCGTTAACCCCTCGTTTTTGATTTGATTGGAAGGCTAAATCACAGGTTGAGTAAACGGAGCCCGGAGGGGTGAAACCGTTGAAGATGAAAGATGCAGCAACCAAGCAACCAAAAACAAAACATTTTCCTCTAAAATGAGAAAAGCAAAACCTAAGAAACGGGTGATTCTTCCCGATCCCGTATTCAATGACGTGAGAGTGTCAAAGTTCGTTAACCACCTCATGTACGATGGTAAGAAGAACACCTCTTACACAATCTTCTATTCAGCTCTTGAGCTCGTTAAGAACAAACTTCCCAACGAAGAGAAGACAGCTCTCGAAATCTGGAAGAAAGCTCTTGAGAACGTAACTCCCCAAGTGGAGGTGAAATCTCGCCGTGTCGGTGGCGCGACTTTCCAGGTTCCTACTGAAATCCGCCCTGACCGTAAGGAATCTATCTCAATGAAAAACCTTATACTCTACGCCCGCAAGCGCGGCGGCAAGACAATGGCTGAGAAGCTCGCTGCCGAAATCGTAGACGCATTCAATGACCAAGGCGGCGCTTACAAGCGCAAAGAGGATATGCACAAGATGGCAGAAGCTAACCGTGCATTCGCTCATTTCCGTTTCTAATTTGGCAAGGTCAATAGCATTTCATTAAAAATTAAGATTCCAAAAACACAAATGGCTAAATCAGACGCACATTTAAAGTTTACCCGCAATATCGGTATCATGGCTCACATCGATGCCGGTAAGACCACTACTTCCGAGCGTATCCTTTTCTACACCGGTCTAACTCATAAAATCGGTGAGGTTCACGATGGCGCAGCTACCATGGACTGGATGGAACAGGAGCAGGAACGTGGTATAACCATTACCTCAGCGGCTACTACAACTTTCTGGAAGTATCTTGGCGAACAATATAAGATCAACCTGATTGACACTCCGGGACACGTTGACTTCACCGTGGAAGTTGAACGTTCACTCCGTGTGCTTGACGGTGCTGTGGCTACTTTCTGCGCCGTAGGTGGTGTGGAACCCCAGTCAGAGACCGTATGGCGTCAGGCTGACAAATATAATGTGCCCCGTATCGGTTACGTTAACAAAATGGACCGTTCAGGCGCAAACTTCTTTGAGGTGGTACGCCAGCTCAAAGATGTGCTCGGTGCTAATCCTTGCCCCATTCAGATTCCTATCGGCGCAGAGGAGACTTTCAAGGGTGTGGTTGACCTCATCCGTATGAAGGCTATCCTTTGGCATGACGAGTCAATGGGTGCTGATTACTCTATCGAGGAAATCCCCGCAGGTCTCGTTGACGAGGCTGAAGAATGGCGTGACAAGATGCTCGAAAAGATCGCCGAATTCGACGATGCTCTCATGGAGAAATATTTCGACGATCCTTCCACCATCACCGAAGAGGAAATCCACCGTGCTCTCCGCACAGCTACCCTTAAGATGGAAGTTGTGCCGATGATTTGCGGTTCTTCATTCAAAAATAAAGGCGTTCAGTGTCTTCTCGACGCTGTTTGCGCATATCTTCCCAGCCCTGTTGACTCAGGCGCTATCGAAGGCACCAACCCCGACGATCCCGATCAGGTAGAAACCCGCGAACCTTCAAGCGACGCTCCTATGTGTGCTCTTGCATTCAAGATCGCAACTGACCCCTACGTTGGTCGTCTTACTTTCTTCCGTGTTTACTCAGGCGACGTAGTTGCCGGTTCATACGTGCTCAACAGCCGTTCAGGCAAGAAGGAACGTGTGTCACGTCTTTTCCAGATGCACTCTAACAAGCAGAACGCTAAAGAAATGATCGGTTGTGGCGATATAGGCGCAGGTGTTGGTTTCAAGGATATCCGCACTGGTGACACTCTCTGCGACGAGAATCATCCTATCGTGCTTGAAGCAATGGAATTCCCCGATCCCGTTATCGGTATCGCAGTAGAGCCTAAGACTCAGAAAGACCTTGACAAACTCGGCGTAGGTCTCCAGAAGCTTGCTGAGGAAGACCCGACTTTCCGTGTGGAAACTAACGAAGAGACCGGTCAGACCGTCATCTCAGGTATGGGTGAGCTTCACCTCGATATTATTATCGACCGTCTCCGTCGTGAATTCAAGGTAGAATGTAATCAGGGCCGTCCTCAGGTTACTTACAAGGAAGCTATCACCAAGCCCGTTGAACTTCGCGAAGTGTTCAAGAAGCAGACCGGTGGTCGTGGTAAGTTTGCCGACATCATCGTTCGCGTTGAGCCGGTTGACGAAGGCTTCGAAGGAAATCTCCAGTTCGTTGACGAAGTTAAGGGTGGTAACATTCCTAAGGAATTTATCCCCTCAATCCAGAAGGGCTTCGTGACCGCAATGAAGAACGGTGTGCTCGCCGGCTTCCCTGTAGAACAGCTCAAGGTTACTGTTATCGATGGTTCATTCCACCCGGTTGACTCTGACCAGCTTTCATTTGAGCTTTGTGCAATTCAGGCATTCAAGAAGGCTTCTGAAAAGGCATCTCCCGTGCTCCTCGAACCGATCATGAAGATCGAGGTTGTAACTCCCGAGGAATCTATGGGTGATGTGATCAGCGACTTGAACAAACGTCGCGGTCAGGTAGAAGGTATGGAAACCAGCCGTTCAGGCGCTCGTGTGGTAAAAGCTAAAGCTCCTCTTGCCGAAATGTTCGGTTATGTAACAGCATTGCGTACCATCACTTCCGGTCGTGCCACTTCTACAATGAGCTTCAGCCACTATGCAGAGGTTAGCAGCTCAATCGCCAAGAATGTGCTCACAGAGTGCCAGGGCCGTGTAGACCTTATAAAGTAAAACACTTTCATTCAACAAAGATATGGACCAAACAATCAGAATCAAACTTAAATCCTATGATTACAACTTGGTTGACAAGTCAGCCGAGAAGATTGTGAAGACCGTAAAAGCTACCGGTGCTGTCATCAGCGGACCAATTCCCCTGCCCACTCACCGTCGCATCTTCACCGTCAATCGCTCGACTTTCGTTAACAAGAAATCTCGCGAGCAGTTCCAGCTCTCATCTTACAAGCGCTTGATTGACATCCACAATTCAACCGGCAAGACCGTTGACGCGCTTATGAAGCTCGAACTTCCCTCAGGTGTAGAGGTTGAAATCAAGGTGTAATCCACGTATATCAAACAGGATTAAAGTAAACAACAAATCACATTTTTAAATCAAAGAGAAATGCCAGGATTATTAGGAAAGAAAATCGGAATGACATCCGTTTTCAGTGCCGACGGCAAAAACGTGCCGTGCACTGTTATCGAAGTAGGCCCCTGCGTAGTTACTCAAATTAAGACTGCTGAAAAAGACGGCTATGAAGCTATCCAGCTTGGCTTCGAGGAAAAGAAGGACAAGCACACCACAGCTCCTATGGCAGGTCACTTCAAGAAAGCAGGAGTAGCTCCCCAGCGCCACTTGGCCGAGTTCAAAGGATTTGACGGCGAGTATAAGCTCGGTGACTCCATCACAGTTGACCTTTTCACAGAGAATGATTTCGTAGACATTCAGGGTGTGTCAAAAGGTAAAGGCTACCAGGGTGTTGTAAAGCGCCACGGCTTCGGCGGTGTAGGCCAGTCAACACACGGTCAGCATAACCGTCTCCGCGCACCCGGTTCAGTCGGCGCATGTTCTTACCCCGCAAAAGTGTTCAAGGGTATGCGCATGGCAGGCCAGATGGGAAATGAGAAAGTGACAATTCAAAACCTCCAGGTGATCAAGGTTATGCCCGATCATAACCTCCTTCTTATCAAAGGTTCAATCCCCGGATGTAAAGGTTCAATCGTTTTAATTGAGAAATAATGGAAGTCGCAATTTATAATATCAAAGGTGAAGACACCGGTCGCAAGGCACAGCTTAGCGACGAAGTTTTTGCAGTAGATGCAAACGAGCACGCCGTTTATCTCGATGTGAAGCAGTATCTCGCTAACCAGCGTCAAGGTACACACAAATCCAAAGAACGTAGCGAAGTGTCAGGTTCTACCCGCAAGCTTCACAAGCAGAAGGGTGGCGGCGGCAGCCGTATCGGTGACATCAATTCACCCGTTCTCGTAGGTGGTGGCCGTGTGTTCGGTCCCCGTCCTCGTGACTATCGCTTCAAGTTGAATAAGAAAGTGAAAGCTCTCGCTCGCAAAAGTGCGTTGACCTATAAGGTGCAGGATTCTCAGCTCATCGTGGTTGAGGACTTCAATTTCGAAGCACCGAAAACTAAAGAATTTGTAAATTTTGCTAAAAATCTTAAAGTTGACGGCAAAAAAGTACTTTTAGTTTTACCGGGTCAAAATAAAAACGTAACTTTGTCAGCCCGAAATATCCCCGGAGCTGAAACCATCAGCGCTGCGGATATTAATACTTATGTGGTAATGAACTCAAACGCTGTAATCCTCACCGAGAGCAGCCTTGAACTCGTTAATAAACTTTAACCTCAATAGAGAAAACAACAGTTAAGACAATGGAAATTTCTATCAAACCCATCGTTACAGAAAAAGCGAGCAGGCTTACAGAAAAGCTTAACCGCTACACTTTCAGCGTTTCTCCCGAGGCTAACAAGTATCAGATCAAGGATCTCGTTGAGAAACTTTATGGTGTGAAAGTCATCCGCGTCAACACTATAAACGTTCGTCCCAAGAACAAGTCCCGCTGGACTAAGAGCGGTCTGCTTCGCGGCAAGACTGCCGCTTGGAAGAAGGCTCTTGTTACCATTGCCGACGGACAGACCATTGACTTCTATAGCAATATTTAAATAAAATGGCAGTAAGAAAATTCAAGCCCACAACACCGGGGCAAAGACACAAAGTTATCGGAGTATTCAAAGGTACCATCACTGCTACTACTCCGGAAAAATCTCTTACAGTCGGTAAAAAGGCTTCCGGCGGTCGTAACGCCGAAGGTCATCTCACCACCCGCTACCTTGGTGGTGGCCACAAGCGCAAATACCGCATCATTGACTTTAAGAGAACCAAAGACGGTGTTCCCGCTGTAGTGAAGAGCATCGAGTACGATCCTAACCGTTCGGCTCGTATCGCCCTCCTTTACTACAAAGACGGTGCTAAAGCTTATATCATTGCACCCAACGGCTTAAAGGTTGGTGATGTGCTTCTTTCAGGTCCCGAGGCTCAGCCCGAGGTAGGTAACTGCCTCCCGCTTGCCAACATCCCTGTGGGTACGCTCATCCACAACATTGAGTTGCGTCCCGGCCAAGGCGCGTTCATGGCTCGCTCAGCAGGCACATTCGCACAGCTGATCTCCCGTGAAGGCGCATACGCCATCGTCAAATTACCTTCGGGTGAAACTCGCAAGATCCTTGCCGCATGTCGCGCCACTGTAGGCGTTGTCGGCAACTCTGAGCACTCTCTTGAACAGTCAGGTAAAGCCGGCCGTTCTCGTTGGCTCGGTCGTCGTCCCCGCAACCGCGGCGTAGTTATGAACCCGGTTGATCACCCAATGGGTGGTGGTGAAGGCCGCGCTTCCGGTGGTCATCCCCGTTCTCGTAAGGGTCTCTACTCTAAGGGTCTTAAGACTCGTGCCCCGAAGAAACATTCTTCGAAGTACATCATTGAAAGAAGAAAAAAGTAATCTGATTAATTAAGCAACACTTATCTCTATGAGTCGTTCATTAAAAAAAGGCCCGTTTATCAGCGTGAAGCTCGAAAAGAAGGTCGCCGCAATGGAAGAGAGTGGCAAGAAGTCGGTTATCAAAACTTGGAGCCGTGCTTCTATGATCGCCCCCGAATTCGTTGGCCACACTTTTGCTGTTCACAACGGTAACAAATTTATCCCTGTCTATGTTACTGAAAACATGGTCGGCCACAAGCTCGGTGAGTTCGCTCCCACCCGCACATTCCGTGGTCACTCCGGTAACAGGAAGAAATAATTAGGGCCCTGATATAAATAATTCATTTGTAAAAAAGAAAAGAATTAAAATAAAATGGGTGTAAGAAAAAGAAATTCAGCCGACCTCAGGAAAGCCGAGCAGAAGACCATAGCATTCGCTAAGCTTCTCAACATCCCCACATCTCCCCGCAAGATGCGCCTTGTCGCTGACATGGTGCGCGGCGTGGAGGTTAACCGCGCTCTCGGTATCCTGAAATTCTCAAATAAGGAAGCGGCTGCCCGCGTTGAAAAGCTCCTCCGTTCTGCTATCGCTAACTGGGAAGCAAAGAACGAGCGTAAAGCTGACGCCGGCGAGCTGTATGTGAGCACTATCCACGTTGACTGCGCTCCTATGCTCAAGCGTCTCCGCACTGCCCCTCAGGGCCGTGGCTACCGCATCCGCAAACGCGCTAATCACGTCACATTGATTGTTGACACAATTGATAACAAAAACGCTAAAAAGGCTTAACAAATGGGACAGAAAGTAAATCCAATCAGCAATCGCTTGGGAGTTATCCGTGGATGGGACTCTAACTGGTATGGCGGTAAGAAATACGGCGATACTCTGCTCGAGGACTCCAAACTCCGCAAGTATCTCAATGTCCGCCTTGCAAAGTCAAGCGTTTCGCGCATCGTAATCGAGCGCACCATGAAGCTCATCACCATCACAGTCTGCACCTCTCGCCCCGGTCTTATCATCGGTAAGGGCGGTTCCGAGGTTGACAAACTCAAGGAAGAGCTTAAGAAAATCACCGACAAGGATGTTCAGATCAACATCTACGAGGTAAAACGCCCCGAACTCGACGCTCAGATCGTGGCATCAACCATCGCACGTCAGATCGAAGGTAAGATCGCTTACCGCCGCGCTGTCAAGATGGCTGTGGCTTCCACAATGCGCGCCGGTGCCGAAGGCATCAAGGTTCAGGTTTCAGGTCGTCTCAACGGCGCTGAAATGGCTCGCTCGGAAATGTTCAAGGAAGGCCGCACACCGCTGCACACCCTCCGCGCTGACATCGACTATGCCCTCGTCGAAGCTCACACCAAGGTTGGTGTTATCGGCGTGAAGGTATGGATCTGCCGTGGTGAAGTATATGGCAAGCGTGACCTCGCTCCCCAGTACACTTCCAACCAGAAGGAAAACCGTGGAGCCGGCAATAACGGTGCACCCCGTCGCGGCGGTTTCCGCAAACCAAAAAACAACCGTTAAACCCACAATTGATTCAACACAATGTTACAACCCAAGAAAACCAAATTCCGCCGCGCGCAAAAAGGCCGCATGAAAGGCCAGGCGCAGCGTGGCAACCAGTTGGCCTTCGGTTCGTTCGGCATAAAGACCTTAGAGTCTAAGTGGATCACCGGTCGCCAGATTGAAGCCGCCCGTATCGCTGTGACACGTTACATGCAGCGTCAGGGTCAGATCTGGATCCGCATCTTCCCAGATAAACCCATCACCAAGAAACCTGCTGAAGTCCGCATGGGTAAAGGTAAGGGTGCTCCCGAAGGATTCGTAGCTCCCGTGACCCCAGGCCGCGTTATAATAGAGGTAGAAGGCGTATCTTACGACATCGCTAAGGAAGCTCTCCGCCTCGCCGCACAGAAACTCCCCGTGACTACCAAATTCATTGTTCGTCGCGACTATGACCCAACCCAAAATGTGTAAGCAATCATGAAGAAAGAAAAATTCACTGAAGTCAGCACTCAAGACCTCCGCGACCGCTTGGATGAAATGGAGAAGGACTATGTCCAGCTCAAGATCAACCACGCTATCTCGCCCCTTGACAGCCCCGCTAAGATTACACATGCGCGTAAGGCTATCGCTCGCGTAAAGACTGAGTTGCGTCAGCGCGAACTTAACAACAAATAAACTCCCCACATCAAATGGAAAAGAGAAATTTAAGAAAAGAACGCATCGGGGTTGTTTCAAGCAACAAGGGTGACAAGACCATCACTGTAATGGTGAAATGGAAAGAGAAGCACCCCATTTATGGCAAATTTGTCAATAAAACAAAGAAATACCATGCCCACGACGAAAAGAACGAATGTTCTATAGGCGATACCGTCCGCTTGATGGAAACTCGCCCCTTGAGCAAGACTAAACGCTGGCGCTTGGTAGAAATCATCGAAAAAGTGAAGTAATATGATACAGACTGAAAGCCGTTTAACCGTAGCCGACAACAGCGGTGCTAAAGAAGCACTCTGCATCCATGTACTGGGTGGAACAGGCCGTCGTTATGCATCTGTGGGCGACATTATTGTAGTATCTGTCAAGAGTGTCATCCCTTCATCAGACGTTAAGAAAGGTACAGTGTCAAAGGCTGTAGTTGTGCGCACCAAGAAGGAGATCCGCCGTCCCGACGGTTCTTACATCCGCTTCGACGACAATGCGTGCGTGCTCCTCAACAACGCAGGTGAACTTCGCGGAACCCGTATCTTCGGCCCCGTTGCCCGTGAGCTCCGTGCTGCTAACCAGATGAAGATCGTTTCACTTGCACCCGAGGTCCTCTAATCGTTCGTAACCGTCAAAAACATTAAAGTAATGAGCAAATTACATATCAAAAAAGGCGACATCGTTTATGTTCTTGCCGGCGAAGACCGTGGCAAGGAGGGTCGTGTGCTCAAAGTGCTCAGAGAAAAGCAGCGCGCCATCGTTGAAGGTATCAACATGGTGACTAAAGCTACTAAGCCCAACGCACAGCATCCCCAGGGCGGACTCATCAAGATGGAAGCCCCTATTCACATCTCCAACATCGCTCTCATCGACCCCAAATCGGGCAAACCTACCCGCATCAGCTGTCGCAGAGACGAGAAAGGTAACGTTATCCGAATCGCTAAAAAATCAGGAGAGGAAATTAAGTAATGAGCACCCAAACAGTTAAAAAAGACTATCAGGAACGCATCGTTCCCGCCCTGACCGAGAAATTCAACTACACCACACCCATGCAGGTGCCCAAGTTGAAGAAGATTGTCATCAACCAAGGTCTTGGTGCCGCTACTCAGGACAAGAAACTCATCGAGACTGCCATTAACGAAATCACTGCCATCACCGGTCAGAAAGCTGTGGCAACCTTGTCCCGTAAAGACATCTCTAACTTCAAGCTCCGTAAGAAAATGCCTATCGGTGTCATGGTGACACTCCGTCGCGATAAAATGTATGAGTTCCTCGAAAGACTCGTGCGCGTGGCTCTTCCACGTATCCGTGACTTCAAAGGTATCGAAAGCAAGCTTGATGGCCGCGGCAACTATACCCTCGGTATCTCAGAGCAGATTATCTTCCCGGAAATCAATATCGACACCATCAACAAACTCATGGGTATGAACATCACCTTCGTTACCTCAGCTAACACTGACGAAGAAGGTTACGCCCTGTTGAAGGAATTTGGTCTCCCTTTCAAAAACGCTAAAAACTAAGCATCGTTATGGCAAAAGAATCAATGAAGGCACGCGAAGTCAAGAGAGCTAAACTCGTGGCTAAATACGCCAAGAAGAAAGCCGAGCTTAAAGCTGCAGGCGAATACGAAGCTCTTCAGCTGCTGCCTAAGAATGCCTCAAGCGTACGCCTCCACAACCGTTGCTCTATCACCGGTCGTCCCAAAGGCTACATGCGTCAGTTTGGCATTTCTCGTATACAGTTCCGTGAGATGGCTTCTGCCGGTCTCATCCCCGGAGTGAAGAAAGCCTCTTGGTAATTTTCGGAATTCCGCTGTAACGGTTACCCCTGATATCCCCGTAGAGTCGGCGGCTCGAGAGTCGTTACCTCTAAGCGGAACGGACTTCCTTCATAGAAGTTACTCATCCCTCTGGAAGCCCCCGCAGCCGTTCGACACCGATGGGATAATCCCTCAGGACAACCATCCTCCCTCTCTTTCCTCCCCACTAAGAAAAACAGTGAGTATTAAATATTGTTGGGATTTACCCCAATCAATTTAAACAATTTTTTAAAATGACTGATCCTATAGCAGATTATCTGACAAGATTGAGAAATGCGATCAAGGCTAACCACCGCGTGGTTGAGATCCCTGCCTCAAACTTGAAAAAAGAGATTACTAAAATTCTCTTTGAGCAAGGCTACATCCTCAATTACAAGTTCGAAGAGGGTGAAACCCCAGCGGGCGTCATAAAGATCGCCCTCAAGTATGACCCGGTTGACAAGGTGAACGCCATCAAGAGCCTTCAGCGCGTTTCACGTCCCGGTCTCCGCCGTTATACCGGCTACAAAGATATGCCTCGTGTGTTGAACGGACTCGGCATCGCCATCCTCTCAACATCCAAGGGTGTGATGACTAATAAGAAAGCTCGTGACCTCAAGATTGGTGGCGAGGTTTTGTGTTACGTTTACTAATCAATAAGGAGGTACAGAATTATGTCAAGAATAGGTAAAGCTCCCATTGAGATTCCTGCAGGTGTTACCGTCACCATTGATAAGGACAACGTAGTAACCGTAAAAGGTCCCAAAGGCACTCTCACCCAGAAAGTGAACCCCGAACTCGAAGTGAAGGTTGAGAACAACCACGTGGTTGTTACCCGTCCCAGCGACGACCGCGAACACCGTGCGCAGCATGGTCTTTTCCGCGCTCTCATTCACAACATGGTTGTCGGCGTTTCAACTGGCTATCGCAAAGAAATGGAATTAGTTGGTGTGGGTTACCGCGCTACATCCACCGGACAGGTGCTCGAACTTTCGCTCGGTTACTCTCACGCTATATATATCAAGCTTCCCCCCGAAGTTAAGGTTGAAGCTAAGACCGAGCGTAACAAAAACCCGCTCATCATCCTCGAAAGCGATGACAAGCAGCTCCTCGGTCAAGTGTGTGCAAAAATCCGTTCACTCCGCAAGCCCGAACCCTACAAGGGCAAAGGTATCAAGTTTGTGGGCGAAATTATCCGTCGTAAGTCGGGTAAGTCGGCAAGTGCTAAATAATTAAATTGATTGAAAACAATGGTTTCTAAGATACAACGTAGAAATAAAATCAAGACCCGCATCCGCGGTAAGATTTCCGGCACTGCCGCTCGTCCCCGCATGTCGGTTTTCCGCAGCAACAAGCAGATTTATGTCCAGCTCATCGACGACCTCGCAGGCACTACAGTTTGCGCAACTTCATCTAAGGGCATCGAAGAGGGGACTAAGTGTGAAATAGCAGCTAAGGTTGGCGAAGCTATCGCTCAGAAAGCTCTCGCAGCCGGTATCACCGAAGTGGTTTTCGACCGTAACGGTTACCTCTTCCACGGCAGAGTTAAATCATTGGCTGACGCCGCTCGCAAAGGCGGTCTTAAATTCTAAAGAATCATGGCAAATAAGAATAACAAAGTAAAGTCCACCAACGATCTCGAACTTAAGGACAAACTGGTTGCCATCAACCGTGTCACCAAGGTTACCAAAGGTGGTCGCACCTTTACCTTCGCCGCTATCGTTGTCGTAGGTAACGAGAATGGTATCGTAGGCTGGGGTCTTGGTAAAGCTAATGAAGTTCAGGCTGCCATCGCTAAAGGTGTTGAAGCCGCTAAGAAAAACCTTATCAAGGTTCCCGTTAACCGCGGAACCATCCCTCACGAACAGATCGCTAAGTTCGGCGGTTCTCGCGTGATCCTCAAGCCCGCAAGCCACGGTACCGGTGTTAAGGCTGGTGGTGCGATGCGTGCAGTGCTTGAAAGCGTGGGCGTAACCGACGTGCTCGCTAAGTCAAAGGGTTCTTCTAACCCCCACAACCTCGTGAAGGCTACCATCGCAGCTCTTGGCGAAATGCGCTCTCCCGCGCAGGTTGCTCAGAACCGCGGCATTTCTATCGAAAAAGTGTTTAACGGCTAATATCTTTTTACCAATGGCTAAGATTAAAATTACCCAGATAAAGAGCCGCATCAATGCTCCCGCAGTGCAGAAGCGCACTCTCGATGCTCTCGGCTTGAGAAAAATGCATCACACTGTTGTCCTTGAGGACACTCCTTCTGTGATGGGAATGGTTAACGCAGTTCGCCACTTGGTTGAAGTGACCAACGCCTAATTTTAAAACATTAACACAACTATGGATTTAAGCAATTTAAAACCCGCTGTCGGCTCAGTACATAAGAAAACTCGTATTGGTCGTGGTCCCGGTTCCGGCAAAGGTGGTACTTCTACCCGTGGTCACAAGGGTGCCAAGTCTCGTTCAGGCTACAGCCGCAAGATAGGTTTCGAAGGTGGTCAGATGCCTCTCCAGCGTCGTCTTCCTAAGTTCGGCTTCAAACCTTTGAAGCGTACTGTTTACAAGGCTATCAACCTTGCTGATCTCGAAGCTCTCGCTACAGCTTCTGGAATTGAGAAGATCGGTGTTGCCGAACTCATTTCTTCAGGTCTCGTTAACGGCAAGCAGCCTGTGAAGATCCTCGCTAACGGTTCAATCACCAAAAAGCTCGAAGTTGAAGCTAATGCTTTCTCTGCAGCAGCTGAAAAGGCTATCGTTGAAGCGGGCGGTACCGTAACTAAACTTTAATATTCCCTCCTCGAAATGAGATTTATTGAAACAATCCGTAATATTTGGACTATTGAGGAACTGAGAAAGCGCATCCTCATAACCCTCCTTTTGGTACTCGTTTACCGTTTGGGTTGCTACGTTGTCCTTCCCGGTATTTCTCCGGAGGATCTCGACGCCCTTACCAAGTTTACCAATAAGAGCGGTCTTATGCAGCTTCTCGACATGTTCTCGGGTGGTGCGTTCTCACAGGCCTCAATTTTCGCTCTCGGTATCATGCCTTACATCACTGCGTCCATCGTGATTCAGTTGCTTGGCATGGTGCTCCCTTCATTCCAAAAAATGCAGCGTGAGGGCGAAAGCGGACGTCAGAAGATGATGCAGTATACACGTTACCTTACTGTTGTCATCCTTCTCCTCCAGGGTCCTGCATATTTGGCAAATCTTCAGTACCAGGTGAGCGCCGCTACAGGCGGTGCCCACATGGGCTTTTGGACTTTTGCATATCTCACCGTAATCCTTGCAGCCGGCTCCATGTTCATCATGTGGCTTGGTGAGCGCATCACTGACCGCGGTATCGGTAATGGTATCTCCTTCATCATCTTGGTAGGTATCATTGCCCGTCTTCCGGGAGCGCTCTTCTACGAATTCACAAGCCGTCTCCCGGGAGCTACCGGTAGCCAAGGTGGTCTTATCATGTTCGTGGTTGAGATCATCCTCCTTTTCGCCGTGACTGTCGGTGCTGTCCTCCTCGTGCAGGGTACACGCAAAGTTCCCGTGCAGTACGCTAAGCGTATCGTGGGCAACAAGCAGTACGGTGGAGCTCGTCAGTACATACCCTTGAAAGTGAATGCAGCAGGTGTGATGCCTATCATCTTCGCTCAGGCGATTATGTTCATACCTATCACTCTTGCCGGTTTCGGCAGCAGCGAAGGCTCTAACGGCTTCTACGCAGCATTCTCTGACATCAACGGTTTTTGGTATAACTTTGTTTACTTCATCCTTATCGTAGCGTTTACATACTTCTACACCGCTATCACAGTGCGTCCCACTCAGATGGCTGAGGATATGAAGCGTAACAACGGATTTATACCCGGTGTCAAGCCCGGCAAGAAGACCGCAGAGTATCTTGACTCTATCATGTCACGCATCACTCTTCCCGGTTCATTGTTCCTCGGCATCGTGGCAATCCTTCCCGCCTTTGCGCGCTTCTTCGGCATCAGCCAGAACTTCGCACAGTTCTTCGGCGGAACATCGCTCCTGATTCTTGTGGGTGTAGTGCTCGACACTCTCCAGCAGATCGAGAGTCATCTTATGATGCACCATTACGATGGTCTCATGAAGGATGGTAAAATCAAAGGTCGTACCACCGGTTCAGCTTACTAATCTCCGTTTTCGATTATAGCAGAATATTCCACAGATAAATGATTTATCTTAAGACTCCGGAAGAAATCGAAAAAATGCGACAGGCATGCACGCTTGTGAGCCGCACACTTGGCGAAGTCGCCAAGTGGGTGGCTCCCGGCGTGACTACCCGTCACCTTGATAATATAGCGCGTGAGTTCATGCGTGACAACGGCGGAAAACCTGCATGTCTCGGATATGGCGGTTTCCCTGCCACTCTTTGCATCGAGCTTAATGAAACAGTCGTTCATGGGTTCCCCTCCGGTTACGAACTTCGTGAGGGTGACATCGTGGGTATCGACACTGTAGTTGAGCTTGACGGATATAATGGTGACATGTGTTACACATTCCCGGTAGGGGAGATAGCTCCTGAAGTTATGGCGTTGTGCAAAACCACCAAGGAATCCCTTTATAAAGGTATTGCCGCGGCTCAGGAAGGCAAACGCATCGGAGATATCGCCAATACTGTTCAGACCTACTGCGAGCATCATGGTTACACCGTGGTTCGCGAGATGTGTGGTCATGGCATCGGTAGGAAAATGCATGAAGATCCTGAAGTCCCTAACTACGGTCGCCGCGGATGTGGTCCCGTCCTTAAGAAGGGCATGTGTATCTGCATCGAGCCGATGATCAACCTCGGAAGTCGCAACATCGTGATAGAGCGTGACGGATGGCAGTGCCGCACAAAGGATCGCAAACCGTCTGCCCATTACGAGCACACCATAACTATCCAGCCCGAAGGTCCCGAAATACTCACAACTTTCGATTACATTGAGGAAGCACTCGGAGATAGATTCATTTAATTATTACTGAACAATTAAGCAAAGGATATATGGCAAAACAAGCTGCAATCGAATTGGACGGCACTATTGTTGAGGCATTGTCAAATGCGATGTTTCGTGTCGAGCTTGAGAACGGGCATGAGATCACAGCCCACATCTCCGGCAAGATGCGTATGCATTACATCAAGATACTCCCCGGCGATAAAGTGAAAGTGGAAATGTCACCTTACGACCTCTCAAAGGGCCGCATAGCTTTCCGCTATAAGTAAACTCCCTCTTTCCATTCATCTGAATTATAATCACAACACAATATTAAATTAACAATGAAAGTAAGAGCTTCAATCAAAAAGCGCACTCCCGACAGCAAAATCGTGCGCCGCAAAGGACGTCTTTACGTCATCAACAAGAAAAACCCTAAATACAAGCAGCGTCAAGGCTAACAGCCGCATTGATTCCGAAAATAGTAATTCAGGCTCTGAATAGTTAATATTTCCCAATGATTCCTAATATATGTTTCATCAGGGGATTTTTCGGTATCTACTCTGCAAAATTAGTATTAACTTTGCAAAAAATTTTAGTCAAGTAATCAAGTAATTATATGGCAGTAAGAATCGTGGGAGTTGACCTCCCCCAAAACAAAAGAGGTGAAATCGCCTTGACCTACATCTTCGGTATCGGTCGTAGCGCAGCCAAAAGCATCCTCGGTAAAGCCGGCGTTGATGTCAACATCAAAGTTAAGGATTGGACCGACGATCAGGCAGCCAAGGTGCGTGAAGTCATCGGTTCTGACTACAAGGTAGAAGGTGATCTCCGCAGCGAAATCCAGCTCAACATCAAGCGTCTCATGGATATCGGTTGCTACCGTGGTATCCGTCACCGTAACGGTCTTCCCGTTCGCGGTCAGAGCACTAAGAACAATGCACGTACCCGTAAGGGACGCAAGAAAACTGTTGCTAATAAGAAAAAAGCTTCTAAATAATAAACTGATATGGCAAAAAAGACAGTCGCAGCAAAGAAAAGGAACGTTAAAGTTGATGCCGCCGGCCAGCTTCACGTTCACTCATCTTTCAACAACATCATTGTGTGCTTAGCCAATTCAGAAGGTCAGGTTATCTCTTGGTCTTCAGCAGGCAAGATGGGTTTCCGTGGCTCTAAGAAAAACACTCCTTACGCTGCTCAGATGGCAGCTCAGGACTGTGCTAAGGTGGCTTACGATCTCGGTCTTCGCAAGGTTAAGGCATACGTTAAGGGTCCGGGCAACGGACGTGAGTCCGCTATCCGCACCGTACACGGAGCAGGCATCGAAGTTACTGAAATCGTTGACGTAACTCCGCTTCCCCACAACGGTTGCCGTCCTCCCAAGCGTCGTCGCGTATAATTTTTCGAGTCGCTTAAGGCTTGCAGCCTGACTTGTCACCCGGCTCTACTTTCATATTCACAAATTGGGTACGATAATGAGTCAGTCTGCGAAAAAGTAAATTTTGAATCTTCAATTTTACAACTCATCAGTTATTTCATGCGCTCTTAATTAGAGCAGTCAGATATCCCGCTCGGACATCCTTAGTGAAATAGACCACATTTTTTATCACCTCTCTGTGGTCGCGGCTGTCACCCCGGACGTCGCCGAAGGATATGGAAACATCTGATGAACCAATCATCAAACTCAAATTAAAAATGGCAAGATACACAGGTCCTCGTACCAAAATCGCCCGTAAGTTCGGCGAACCGATCTTCGGTGAAGATAAGGTTCTCACCAAAAAGAACTATCCCCCGGGTCAGCATGGACTCAACAAGAGAAGAAAAACTTCCGAGTATGGTGTCCAGCTCCGTGAGAAGCAGAAAGCCAAATATACCTATGGCGTGCTCGAAAAGCAATTCCATAACCTCTTCGACAAAGCATCTCGTGCCAAAGGTATCACCGGTGAAATCCTTCTTCAGCTTCTCGAAGGCCGTCTCGACAACGTAGTATATCGTCTCGGCATCGCCCCCACTCGTGCTGCTGCACGTCAGTTGGTGCTTCACCGTCACATCGTAGTTAACGGCAAGGTGGTTAACATCGCTTCTTACGCAGTTAAGCCCGGTGACGTTATCGGTGTACGTGAAAAATCAAAGTCTCTCGAAGTAATCGCCGACGCCCTCGCCGGTTTTAATCACAGCAAATATCCTTGGCTCGAATGGGACGAAAGCCTTAAGGCTGGTAAATTCCTCCACGTTCCCGCCCGTGAAGATATCCCTGAGAACATCAAAGAGCAGCTTATCGTCGAGTTGTATTCTAAATAATCATTAAATTAAGATCCATGGCTATATTAGCATTCCAGAAACCCGACAAAGTTCTAATGTTGGAAGCCGACAATCATTTCGGTAAATTTGAGTTTAAGCCATTGGAACCGGGATATGGTATTACCATTGGCAACGCTTTGCGTCGCATCCTGTTGTCGTCGCTCGAAGGCTTCGCTATCTCTTCCATCAGAATCGATGGCGTGAAGCACGAGTTCGACACTATACCCGGTGTCAAGGAGGATGTTACCAACATCATTCTTAACCTCAAAAAAGTTAACCTCAAACAGACTGTTGAGGATACCGACTTTGAAAAGGCTACCATCACTGTGTCAGGTCAGGAAGAGTTCACAGCCGGTGACATAGGCAAAGTCCTTAACGGATTCGAAGTTTTGAATCCGGACTTGGTTATATGTCATTTGGATCCGAGTGCCAGCTTCACCATTGACCTCACCATCAATAAGGGTCGCGGTTGGGTTCCCGCCGAGGAAAATCGCAATGCCAACGACGCAATCGATGTACTCGCTATCGACTCAATCTACACTCCTATTCAGAACGTGAAGTATACAGTGGAGAACTTCCGTGTAGACCAGAAAACTGACTACGACAAGCTGACCCTCGAAATCACCACCGACGGTTCTATCCTCCCCAAGGACGCTCTTAAGGAAGCCGCCAAAATCCTTATCTATCACTTCATGCTTTTCTCTGACGAAAAGATCACTCTTGAGACAGATGAAGCTGACGGTGAAGAGGAATTTGATGAAGAAGTGCTTCACATGCGACAGCTTCTCAAATCTAAGCTTGTCGATATGGATCTTTCCGTGCGCGCACTTAACTGCCTCAAGAGCGCTGAGGTTGAAACCCTTGGTGAGCTTGTGGTCTTCAACAAGACCGACCTCTTGAAATTCCGTAACTTTGGTAAGAAATCGCTCACAGAGCTTGATGAGCTTCTTGCGAACCTTAACCTTTCTTTCGGAATGGACATTTCAAAATATAAACTTGATAAAGAGTAATTATAACGATGAGACACAATAAAAAATTCAACCATCTCAGTCGCAAGAAGGCTCATCGCGACGCGCTGCTCGCCAATATGACGATCTCGCTGATTATGCATAAGCGCATCTTCACCACTCTCGCCAAGGCAAAAGCACTCCGTGTATACGCTGAGCCCCTGATCAACAGAGCTAAGGAAGACAGCACTCCCAACCGCCGTCTCGTATTCAGCCACCTCCAGAACAAAGAGGCTGTGACTGAACTCTTCCGTGAAATCGCACAGAAGATCGCTAACCGCCCCGGTGGTTACACTCGCATCCTTAAGACCGGCAACCGTCTTGGCGACAACGCTCAGACTTGCTTCATTGAACTCGTTGACTACAACGAAAACATGCTCAATGATAAGCCCGGTAAGAAGGCTGGCCGCACTCGTCGCTCTCGCCGTGGTGGCAAAGCTAACGCAGAAGCAGCAGCACCCGCTGAAACTCCTGCTACTGAAACTCCTGCTACTGAAGCTCCCGCCGCTGAAGCACCTGCAGCTGAATAATAAGTATCTCGAAAAGATATATAGTGAAATCACCGTATGCCTTGAGAGGCACACGGTGATTTTGTTTTTTTATCCTATTCCCTTTTTATTGGCATCTATCTGTTAATATACACCGATAATATAATGTTCACCTCCGGAGAAAAACGCGGTCTTATCGCATTGATGGTATTGCTGACACTGGTATTAGTGTTGGTGATCGGTAGACGTATGTTCTTCACCTCTGCGAGTGCTGAAGCTGATGCCGGTTCCATGACGGTTGCGATAGATACGCTTGACACAACGTTGACTAACCCTGCAGATACTGCCTTCAACTCTAAATCCAAATCCGGGAAGAGAAAGACGAAGAAAAAGAGCGTTCCCAAACCAAAGAGAGAACCCGTGATGCGTGATCCGCTCTCTGAACCTGTGAATAATTAAGCCGCACACATCTATATAGTACCATATATTGTACTCTACATCGTGCTTCCTAAGACCTTGTTTTGTCATTAATGTGGCAGTAATGCCATATTCCACGCATTGTCATATTTCTTGGATGTTTCCTATTAATAATAATACAAAATTGTTGTTTTAACACACATTAACTTATTGACTTGTTATTTCTGTACAAAAAAGCGATAAATTTGCGACATTAAACCAATTTATTCATCAATTTTAAATTTTGCTATGTATCGACTCCTGCTTATTTTACTTGTCCTTTTCTCTAATACTGCAATTTTTGCACAGTACAGTTCTGAAACAACACCCACAACTACTGACAAATCAACCACCACCATGAGCCGTAATATCTTTGGTGAGATATTAGGTCCTTCATTCGGCTTAGGTGTAAATTTTGACTCACGTTTCCGTCCCGGCACACCTTTCGGTTATCGTGTAGGTCTTTCGTGGACCGACGGCTCAGATAGCGATTCTTACGACTATTGGCGCGAAGTTAAATTTCACGGTTTATGTGTTCCCCTTGAGATAAATGCTATTTTCGGACAGCGACGCAGCAAGTTTGAGATCGGCGTAGGTGCGACACCCTCCTTACTGTACCGTAAGGACACAAAGGATTATCGGTTAGAGGATAGACCTTCAGGCTATTCCCAGACCACGGGCACTAAGCTCAACATACTCGGAACGATAAATATAGGCTACCGCTATCAGCGTGAGGAGGGATTTTTCATGCGTGTCGGAGTGACAGCATATATAGGTGATTTCGACTGTTCACCTATCGACGGAATAGTCGTTCTTCCCGGTCTCGGGCTCGGTTATACATTCAAGTACTAACGGAAATATAATTTTATACATAATAAAAAACGAGGCAGTTCATTTGAAACTGCCTCGCTTTTATTTTATCGGTTATGTCAAATCAAAAGATTGTCCGAGTGGTTCGATTAGAGATCCAGCGGATCAACCGGCTCTTCATTCACGGGAATGTCAGTATTTACATTCTTTGAACCAACGAGACCGTAGAACAAGAGGTAAGCGAGCATTGCAACTACGAGCCAGTAAGAAGTCATATAACCGGCGGCGTGTGCGATACCGTTCTGGATAAGGGGCATGATGCCACCGCCTACAACCATCATCATGAAGATACCAGAAGCCTGAGCTGTGTATTTGCCAAGACCTTCAACAGCGAGGTTGAAGATACCGCCCCACATGATTGATGTGCAGAGACCGCAGAGAATCAACAGGAATGCGCTTACAGGCACCTGTGCACCGCCTTCATAGAGGAATTCAGGTACAGGGAAAGTAGTGGTCTTAGGTATGAAGATAGCGAATACGATAAGAACAATAGCAGTGGTTGACACGGCTATAAGCTGTGTGCGTGATGATACGGCGCCGCTGATAAAGCCTGAAAGAGTACGGCCCACGAGCATGAACAACCAGTAAACAGCCACGATGGCTCCGGCTATGGCTGATGCCTCGCCGCTTACACCTGCGCCGTTAGCGCCTTGGTCGGCAAGATAGAAGTTAAGAGTGCCCGGGATACCGATTTCAATACCTACATAGAAGAAGATACCGATCACACCAAGCACTGTGTGGCGGAAGTTCCAAGGTGAATGAGTGTATTTAACTTTCTTGACACCTTTCTGAAGGTTAGGTTCGGGAATTGATACGAAGGTAAGGATTACGAATGCCACAGCGAAGATACCCATACCGATGAAGAGTAGGGGAGACACTGCGCCGATCATGGTGTCCTTAGTGAGCACACCGATAAGCGCACCGACGAAGAACGGAGTCAATGTGCCTGACAGTGAGTTGAGCGCACCGCCGAACTGGAGCAACTGGTTACCCTTGTTGCCGCCGCCGCCAAGAAGGTTAAGCATCGGGCACACAACTGTGTTGAGCATACATACACAGAAACCGCAGATGAATGCGCCGAGAAGATAAATAAAGAAGTTAAGGGTGATGGGGAATGTTGCGGCTACGCCCTCGGCAGTAGTCGATGTGAAATTAAATATCACAGTGTCTACACCCACTATGCTTGAGAGGAACTGAGTGAAAAGACCGACGATGCCGACTGCGATAGCCCAGAGCGCTGTCTTTTTGTATCCGATTTTAACCAAAAGGTTACCGGCAGGAATACCCATGAACAGATAGGCAAGGAAGTTCATCATGTTACCCATCATGCCGAGCACAGAGTTGCCTTCAAACTGATTTCCCCATATAGTGCCGATGGGGGCGGCAAGATTCGTGACGAATGAAATCATTGCGTAGATGAAAAACATCACAATAATCGCAATGAGATTTCCGTTTTTCTTGGCGGAATTTTCCATTTTTAATTAATAGGGTTGTTTAGTTATTTGTTTGAGTTAAATTCTGAGTTTTCATTGGCATTTATATCACCGGTAAGTCATTTCACCTCATGGTATAATTGTCCGAGATTTTTTCCTATCGGCAAAGTTAAAAAAATTTTTTGTGCCTTTAACATAATGAAGTGTGAAATCTTTATCCCTGACTGCCTATTTTTTGAAAAAATCCCCGATTCGGTCTGAAAATAATATTGCGAAAATAAAAAATCGCGAATAAATATAATTTATGCACGATTTTTTCAGATTTTTACTTGCCATTTCCACAACTTTAAATTAAATTTGCACCGTTAATGTTGACAAATCGTCACAAACAATATAGAGTCACAACATAAAAACATATACCGATTGAAACGAATCCACTCCGCTGTCATGAGGATTTTGCGGAATTACTTACTGATAGAATAGGACTTACCTAATCTTCTTCAGTTGCAAACTGCAAGCAATGATTGAAGAATCGGTTATTGTTGCCTGTTTCGAGAGCAAGCAAATAAATTTCAAAGTATATATTATTTATGTGTGAGGCGGCGTTGCCACTGAAGGTGGTACCGGATGCTCGTCGGTTTGTCAGCCTCAATTCGTAAAGGGGGCTTCAACTAACGAGCATATATGACGACGGTTCGTGCCTGAGTCAGGAATGCCCCCTGATCAATTATCCCTGCACCTGGGATGTAACGAAAAAATTTGCTCTTAGTAATTTTGGCTCAAGGGCAAACCGTAGGTGTAATCCCCTTTGGGAAAAGAGGTGCATCTATTATTTGTTACTATTGTGTGTCGAATTCCTTGTCGTTTATGACAGGGAATTCGTTTTTTATTTGTAAATTTGCACCTTAAGAATTGTTATATCGTCCCGTATCTACAGGGCTATTTATCACGTTATACATATTTATTTTAAATCTATCAATATAATGAATCTAACAGCAGTTAATCATGCGGCAGACAATATCCGAATCCTTGCCGCTTCAATGGTTGAGAAAGCGAAATCCGGTCACCCCGGAGGTGCTATGGGCGGTGCTGATTTTGTAAACGTCCTTTACTCTCAATTCCTTATCACAGATCCCGATGACGGAAAATGGCTTGGCCGCGACCGTTTCTTCCTTGATCCCGGTCACATGTCTCCTATGCTCTACAGTGTGCTCGCACTTTTCGGCCACTACACATTAGGTGAGCTGCAGCAGTTCCGCCAGTGGGGGTCTCCCACACCCGGACACCCCGAGCTTCATCCCGAACGTGGCGTTGAAAACACTTCAGGTCCTCTCGGTCAGGGTCACACAATGGCTGTGGGCTGTGCCATCGCAGAGCGTTTCCTCACTGCACGTTTCGGTGAGTGGATGAGCCACAAAACCTACGCATTCATCTCCGACGGTGGTGTTCAGGAAGAAATTTCACAGGGCGCAGGTCGTCTTGCAGGATACCTCGGTTTGAATAATCTTATAATGTTCTATGACAGCAACAAGGTGCAGCTTTCAACAATGGTCGATGCCGTTGACCGTGAAGATGTGGCTGCCAAATATCGTGCATGGCATTGGAACGTATTGGAAATAAATGGTAATGACCCCGAAGAGATAGCTAAAGCCATCGTAGCTGCACAGGGTGAGAAAGAGCGTCCTACTCTTATCATCGGTCACACCGTAATGGGTAAAGGTGTCGTTAAGGCTGACGGCTCAAACTTCGAAGGTCAGTGCAGCACTCACGGTCAGCCATTGAGCGCATCAGGTGCTGACTATGCCGCCACTATGAAGCATCTCGGTGCCGATCCCGAAAATCCTTGGGTGATTTTCGACGATGTTAAGGCTCTTTATGAAGCTCGTCATGCTGAACTTCGTGAGATCGTGAAGGCTCGTCGTGCCGAACAGGCTGCTTGGGAAGCAGCTAACCCCGAACTCGCAAAGGAACTCCATGAATTCCTCGACAATAAGCTTCCCGCCATCGACTGGAAGGCTATACCTCATAAACCGGGCATCGCAAGCCGTCAGGCTTCTGCCGATGTTCTTGGCGTTCTCGCCGAGAAGGTTAACAATATGATTGTTTCTTCGGCTGACCTTGCCAACTCTGACAAGACCGACGCATTCCTGAAGAAGACTCATCCGTTTGTCAAAGGCGATTTCTCAGGTGCATTCCTTCACGCAGGTGTGACTGAGCTTACAATGGCTGCTGTGATGAATGGTATCGTTCTCCATGGTGGTGTCATCGGCGCTTGCGGTACATTCTTCGTCTTCAGCGACTACATGAAGCCCGCTGTTCGTATGGCTGCTCTCATGGAACTTCCTGTTAAATACATCTGGACTCACGATGCATTCCGTGTGGGCGAAGATGGCCCTACTCACGAACCTGTTGAGCAGGAGGCTCAGCTCCGTCTTATGGAAGAGCTTCGCAACTTCAACGGCGAGCCTTCAATGCTTGTGCTCCGTCCGGGCGACGCTGCCGAAACTTCTGTGGCTTGGGCTATGGCTATGGAGAACTTCAAGACTCCTTCTGCTCTCATCCTCTCACGTCAGAACATACCTGACCTTCCCGCAGCTTCCGGCGACCGTTTCGCAGAGGCTAACGCAGGATGCCGTCGCGGTGGTTATGTTGTGGTTGACGCAGAGAATCCCGATGTTACTCTCGTGGCTAACGGTTCTGAGGTATCGCTCCTCTGTGAGGTAGCCGAGAAACTCGCTGCCGAGGGTAAGAAAGCACGTGTGGTTTCAGTTCCTTCAATCGGTTTGTTCAACATTCAGGATGTTGATTATCGTGAAGCTGTGATACCTCGTTCAGTTCCTGCATTCGGTCTTACCGCAGGTCTTCCTTCCACTCTTCGCGAACTCGTAGGTGCAGGTGGTGTAGTGTTTGGTCTCGATCACTTCGGCGCTTCCGCTCCTTATAAGGTGCTTGATGAGAAATTTGGTTTCACAGTCGATGCTGTAAAAGCTCGTGTTGAAGCCTTCCTCGCAAGATAAATAAACGATAAGAAGTAGACATTCTATAGCAGTGCTGCAATTGGTGAAAAATTCAATTGCAGCACTCTTTTTATACTTAAATGGAAGAGAATTTTGGTAGAAAAGTCGTAATTTTAGCGTTTGTTAAAGAAAAATTTGATAAAATTTAGATTATGTGAAAAAAATGTTATACCTTTGATGTTGGTTTTCGGATTTAGGTATTGTCATCCGGAGGGATGACGCAATATGACACTCACGTTTCCGATTATTTCTATAATCTGTAATAACAAGACATAAAAATAAATTCAACTATTACAATAATTTAAATTATTATGAAAAAAAGTTCTATCATTGGCTTGGTAGCTGCTCTTTTCATGGGTCAAAGCGCAATGGCTCAGAGCACCCAAGAAATTACCTATGTGGAAGACCCCACTCAGGGTTATCTCTTTAACAGTTTTGATAACAACTGGTTTATTTCTGCTGAAGCAGGTGTGAACTATCATTTTGACAGCAACAACGGCGAGCGTTCATTCATGAAACGTTTCTCTCCTAACGCTGGTCTTTGGGTCGGTAAATGGTTCTCTCCCATCATCGGTCTCCGTGCCGGTTTCAACTACACCGCTCTCAAGTCACTCAGCCATGCTACTAACGAACCCGGTTACATAGGCACTTATAAAGGATGGAATGATTTCAAGCGTAACGAATTCGGCGGCAACGTTGACGTTATGGTAAACCTTACCAACTGGTGGTGCGGTTATCGTCCCGGTCGTATCTACAACGGCATCTTCTACGGTGGTGGCGGTATGCAGGTACAGTATGTTCCCAAGTTCGACAGCCGTAACAACCGTGACGGATGGAAGAAGGGAGGCAACACCAATCTTACCGCTCACGTAGGTCTTATCAATAACTTCGCTCTTACCAAGAACTTCAGCATCTATCTTGACGTTCGCGGTATGCTTCTTACTGACGAGTGGATCAACGCTAACAAGAAGAAGATGGACCTTCAGGCATACGTCGGTGTTACTTACAACTTCAACAAGACTGACTGGAGCGCACCCATTGTTCCCGTTATTCCTGAAATCCCCAACTGCGACGCTATCGAAGCTCGTCTTCAGGCTGCGAACGCTCGTCTTGCTGACGTAGAGCGTCAGCTCCGCGACTGCCTCAACCGTCCTGTTGAAAAGGTTGAAGTTGAAGAAGGTCCCCTCTGCACCATCTACTACACTATCGGTCGTTCAAACATCTCTCGTGTTGACCGCAAGGTCCTCGGCGCTGTTGCTGAACTCATGAAGCAGAACCCCAACCAGAAGTACACCGTTACAGGCTGGGCTGATAATTATACCGGTTCTGAGCAGGTTAACATCCGTCTCCGTAACGCTCGTGCAAAGGGTGTAGAAAAAGTTCTCCTTCAGAATGGCGTTAACCCCTCACAGCTTGACGTTACTACCAACAATGGTAACCTCAATGACATGGGCGAGAAGTTCGTATCTCTTGACCGTGCCGTTACTATCGAAGAAAATAAATAATTTGCGCACTTCGATCTAAATAGAATCACATTCTGATAACTCAGAACAATTCTAAAATACAATGCCGACAGCGAGCCATTCGCTGCCGGCATTTTTTATAGTTGAAGTCACTATGATACTCGAAAAGCCAACTAAAACAGTAAAAAATTGAACACTAAAATATATTTGATATGTTTTAGTGTTCAAAATTTTACTGTCAGACGTGACTGACTTCTTAGATTGGGCGGCGGGGGAAGGCGTCGATGTAGGACGCCGGGGTAGAGTTGTAGATATTGACACCTTTTGCAGAGGCGTATGCGGCAATTTGGTGATAGGCTTTAAATGCGACATGGAAGCTCATCAGTATCTCATGCAGCCGCACATTCTTATATACGGACGCCACACGTGAGTGCTCCTCATTATTGTCCTTGTAAAAATGTGGCTGAATCGACACAACCTCATTGTTCTCATTCACATCCAAAGTCTTTATCCAGCTATGGTCGGCACCTATAATATATATATCCTTAAATCCCATAAGTATCCCTAACATTATAGCCGGAACAAGCACATTGCGTGGGCGCGGCATCCCAAGCCCTGCCGAGTAGGCAGCCGATGTGAACCATTGAAAACCTTCAATCCCCACGAGATTAAAATGCTCGACCTTTATATGCGGGTTGGTGATGTCAAGCGATGAGGAAGGGCGGTTGACAGGCACAAACAGCGTCATATCCCAATCAACAGCATCGTTGAATCGCTTGAAAAGCCTCCCGACATTAGGGTCACTCTCCCTCCCGATGAAAAAATGCGGATCGGCAAGCAGATAGAAATTCGGTTTAAGCTCGGTAAATTCATCGGCATTAGCCGCAAAATTCACAGCCAAAGTCTTATCCTGCGATAATTTGTCCCGGTCGTTGCGTATATTGTCGGCGAGCGAAGGTCCGTTGCCCATTATTATGAGCCGTTCTCCCGCTTTGGCTACGGGCTTCACGGTGCAACGCCTTGACTGCGCCACCATTTTTACAACGCTTTTAATCGAGGCACCCAACTCGGAGCTGAATTCAGCTGTTTTGTCAGAAAGTGTTTGTGACATATATCGTGTTATATGTAGTTCATTGACTCAGAGCCACAAAATTACTTAAAACTTACCGTTTGTCCAAAAATAATACGGGTTGCGGAGTCTTGCGACCCGCAACCCATACTAATTGTGTGTCAAGGATTCCTTATCGTTTACGATATGAGACATTTTTGAATATAAATTCAATTTTGCTCATGAACCCTTAGTGTTTTTCGATGCATTAGTCAACCACATCCACCCTCGCGCTTGAAAAAGCGTTTAACTGGAGCTGATTGAGTATATCTTTGATTGCTTTGGCTGCCTTTACAGGAACTTTCGCCTCGTTAAGTTCAGGGGAGAAAGCAGCTATAGAGCCAAATCCGGGCACAACGGCTATGAAACCGCCGGCGAAACAGCTCATGGCAGGTGTACCGGTTAAAATCAACCATGGACGACCCATTTTCTTGGGACCCTTGGCTGCCATCATAGAGCATACTGTAGCTGAGAGTGTGCCGTCAAACACAACCTCCTTGGTATACGGGTTGATACCGTCGGCGGCGATTGTAGCACCCATCTCGGCAAGTTTCTCTGTGGTCACGAGCATAGAGCGAAGACGTGCGTAAAGGTCAACAGCGATTTCTGACGAATCGTAGATTTCAAAATCGTTAGCCGCAAGCTGGTTGATCACGTCATTATCCACATTAGCCTTCTGCTCTGCCTGATAGAGTTTATCTTCCAATATCGGTGATGCACCCATGAGCGAGGTCATAAGGTCGGAAAGTATTTCCATCTTTCCGTCATAGTCGCCGATAGGCTCCACAAGGCTGACAGCACGCACGCCGCGAGCATGTAATTTCTTATGCTTCTTCTCGGTGTCGCACTCCTGTGCCGCACTCTTGCAACAGCACCCCTTCTTTCCGCCACCCATCTTCATTACCAAATCCTCAGGATTCATCTGGGTAAGAAGCTGGATCGATACCGGAATACGGCTGATACCTTCCATCGGGAATTGTGCTTGCGTGTCACCCACATCAACTTTCCTGCCGTCAATCAGACGCAGGGAGATGCCAAACTTACCGTCGTTCATGCCGGCTACACGTTCATCAACCGATCCCTCAGCGAGATCTTTATATTTATTGTATGCTTCAGATATGGCAGCTTTGACATCTGCCATTTTTATTCTTCTGTCCATAGATTGATATATATTTATAGATACTTGGTTATTCAAATGGTCTGTATAGATAACCTCTGCGGCGCTGCCAAAGTTCCCTATAGAGGGTAGGGTTTAACATTAATTGGATTAGGTGTCAAAAATATTTACACTTTTGTTTTTAGTGTGGATGCGTATTTTGTTGAGTATCAGCGTAATGATGCGAAAGTGCGAAAAATGCTATTAATTTTGTGGTGTAAACTTCAAAATTTATCAATCAATTGCTTTGGAGAAATGAAATTCTATTATCTTCTTCACACAATGCTTGCGCAGAAAGGCGCTAACGCTGTCAAGATACTCTCGGTATCTGTAGGGCTTCTTGTGAGCTGCATTATCTTCTCTTCCCTCGCTTATATATACAGCTATGACACTTTTTATAAGGATTACAAGAATCTTTATGCCGTTCAGACCACCTACGATTTCGGAGGGAAGGTCGATGGTCCCACAATCGGTTCAAACTGGATTCTTTCCGGGGCGATAGCGGAAGAGTTGCCTGATGATGTCATAGCCTCAGGGATGCTAAGGATGTTTGAACGCCAGCTTAAGTGCGGTGAGAAAATGATAGAAACGGATGTTGCGCTGTCTGACTCAATGATATTTGAGACCACCGGGCTTAAACTTATATCCGGCTATCCCCGCAAGGATCTTGCTGTGGCTGATGTCATATACCTGAGCCGCTCATTGGCTCGTGAATTTTTTGGCGATGAGGATCCCATCGGTAAGACAATCAAGATTGATGATGTCACTTTGACAGTCAAAGGGCTATACGAGGATATACCTGAAAATGTGACGAGAGTAGGTTACAAGGGTATTATATCATATCCTACTTATCGTGCTCTCGATGTGAGAGACCCGATGGATATACATGCGTTTGGAAGGACAGATGTGTTTATTAGAAGACTGCCCGGGTCAAAGATTGCGCCTGAGGTTATAACAAGCAAGCTCAACGAGATTCAGCAGCGGCTTAGTCCTGATGAAGATTCACAAATGAAACTCACCTTTTCGGTAATACGGGTTGATAAAATATTCCTTAGTCATGATAGAACGAAGCGTACCGCCACGGTGATGTGGGTTTTAGGACTGTCACTTTTGCTACTCACCACCCTTAACTACTCGCTCATCACCATAGCGTCGTTGAGCCGCCGGGCTAAGGCTATAGGTGTGCATAAATGTTCGGGAGCGAGCGGGCTGAATGTCATATCGATGTTCCTGAGCGAAACTTTGCTGATTCTTGCCATCTCATTTATCGTTATGCTGGCATTGGTGTTTGCTTTCCAGCCGTTGTTGGATAGTATTCCACAGTTTAGCGTTGAACGTATGTTGTCACCCCACTGGCTTTGGGTCATCGGGGCAGTCCTGCTGTTTTTCTTCCTTGTGGGTGGTATACTTCCGGGCATACTGTTCTCAAAGATTCCCGTCACACAGGTGTTCCGCAGGTTCACCGACAGGAATGGAGCATGGAAAAAGAGTCTTCTTTTTATCCAGCTCACAGGTGTGTCGTTTATTGGCGGCATACTCGTGATGCTCTCCACACAGTATCGTGAGGTTATGACCCATGACATGGGGTTTGACCTGAAGAATAAAGCGATATTCGGTATGTACATGTCTGAAATGAAGCCTGAAGTGATGGAGAGTGCCTTGAAGTCGTTGCCGTACGTGAAGTCGGTTTGTACGGTTTCCGGGATGCCGATGAGTGGGAAATCACAACGCATCTTCTATAGCAGTGACGGGAAAATAGCACTTACATGCTCATACGTGGCATATTCTCCGGGGTTTATGGAAATGATGAAGTTTCATCTGCTCGAAGGGAGGTATCCCGATAATATATCTGAGGTAGTGGTCAATGAAACTTTCTGTAAAAGAATGAATTTTGGCGACAGCATAGTTGGCAGAAAAGTCGATAATGATCACCTGACCATAGTGGGGGTGGTAAAGGATTATGCGCAGTGGGGATTCATGGAAGAGATCGAACCGGCTATGATTCAACCCTCTTCCGCATCAAATGCACAATGGTTAGTGGAGTTGGCAGAGCCGTCAGATAAAAATTATGAAAAATTCGTAACTTTTCTGGAAGAGAAATTCCCGGCTGAAAAATTATATCCCCGAAGTTCGAATGATATAATGGATAGATTTTACATGGAACTTAAATCCAACCGTGATTCCTCACTCATTGCTGCGGTGGCTTTAGTGATGATTGCATTGATGGGGCTGATTGGATTTACACGTGACGAGGTTGAGCGTCGCCGTAAAGAGATAGCCATCCGCAAAGTCAACGGTGCCACAGCCGGAACCGTGATTTCGATGATGTGTGGCGATTTGCTGAAAATCAGTATCCCGGCAGTCATCATCGGCTTGGCTTTCGCATGGTATCTGGGGCAGATGCTGATAGAAGTTTTCACCGTCAAAGTGCAACATCTTCCGGTATACATGCTACTTGCCGGCATGGTGATTTTAGCGGCAGTCATGTTGTGTGTGGTCTTGGTGTCACGCCGTGTGGCAAATGAAAATCCCGTGACTCAGTTGAAATCAGAATAGTCAGCCGATAAACAACGCATTAATATATTTCATAAAAATTTTTAAAACAGTTAATTATGAAATTCTATTATCTTCTTCACACAATGCTTGCGCAGAAAGGCGCTAACGCTGTCAAGATACTTTCGGTTGCGATAGGGCTGCTTGTGAGTTGTCTCCTTTTCGCAAGTCTCGCATATAACCACAGTTTCAACACCTGCTTCAAGGACTACAAAAATCTTTATCAAGTATGGAAGACCGCTTACGTCAAGGATGAGGTGTGGGGTCCCAGCACAGGGTGTGTCGGGAAACTTGCCGGAGGTATTCTTGAGGAATTTGGTGATGGAGTGACTGCGACGGCATTCACATCGTCAATGGTTTCTCCTATTTATAAAGGTGAGATAAATTGCGATGCCTCCGTCATGGTATGCGACTCAATGTTTTTTGAAACCATGGGGATAGAGGTACTTGCAGGTGTTCCTATACGTGATTTGACACAACCTTCAATAGTATATCTAAGCGAAGAAGCTGCTGAAAGGATATTTGGCAATGAAGATCCGATAGGTCAGACCCTTACTTATGGCAAAAATGAGACGACTCTGACTGTCAAAGGTCTGTTTAAAGGTATTCCGTCTAACGTGACGATTACTCAGCCTGACGCAGTGGTCTCTCTCCCAACATTCTTCTTGGTAGGTAATGACCGATGGTATGATTGGATGGGTAACGATGGTTGGCAGGCATGTATGCGTTTCCCAGATGGTTATAAGGTGAATACCGCAGCTGTTGATGAACGAATCAATGCCATATCACAGCGTCATGCTCCGGATAAGGATTATTGGAAGATTCGTTATTCCGTGTCTCCGATTCATGAAACATATCTGAAATATGAGAAGGTTAAGGATCGTAATACTGTTATGTGGGTGCTTGGTATAGCCCTCCTCCTCATGACCACTCTCAACTATGTGCTTATCACAGTGGCATCATTGAGTCGCAGGGCTAAAGCGATAGGTGTGCAGAAATGTTCAGGTGCAACAAATCTTTCAATCACAGGGATGTTCCTCGGTGAGACTGCCATAATTCTCGGGCTTGCATTGGTGCTGATGGCGGCATTGCTGTTCGCTTTCGAGCCGCTTGTGGAAAAACTGATAGGTCTGACGGTCGCTCAGATTCTTGCTCCGGCTCAGTTATGGGCAGTGGGATGCGGCATCCTGTTCTTCTTCCTGACAGGCGGACTGCTCCCGGCTATGCTTTTCACCAAGATTCCGGTCACTCAGGTGTTCCGCCGTTTCACTGATCGTAACAGCGCATGGAAAAAGAGCCTACTTTTCATACAGATAGCGGGCGTGGCGTTTGTCGGTGGTGTCCTCTCGGTACTTTCCGGACAATATGATGAGTTAGTAAACCACGATATGGGATTTAACACGAAAAACAGGGCGGTGATTGACATACCGAATGAAGAGATAGTTAAAGGTGACGCTCTCCTCTCCGCCCTTAAATCCCTCCCTTACGTTGAGAAAATAGGTTCCGGAAAAATGTTACCCACATCAGGATATGCCGGTCAGAGTATACATTTTGATGACGATTCCGAGGAATATACTCCTCGTTTTATGTCAAGGATTACTTTTGCTCATGAAGACTATTATGATGTGATGGGTATACCATTGGTAAAAGGTCGTTTGCCGATAAAGGACGATGAGGTTTTGGTGAGTGAGGAGTTTGCTCGTCAGATGAAATGGGATGACGAACCGTTGGGACAGGTGTTCGGAAGCAAGACATTCGGTTTGCCACTTACAGTGGTCGGCGTTACCAAGGATTATATGTTGCGAGGTTTCGTCCAAGAGATGCGTCCCATACTCCATCTATATGTTGATGAACCGTTTTCCGGTTACGGTATACTTGAATTGGCAGAGCCGTTTGATGAAAATTATCGAAAACTAACACAATTCCTTTCCGACAATTTCCCGGCTTGTGATTTTAAAATTGACACGATGGATGGCAAGACCCTCGCTCTCTACACGGAGCTTCTTACCACCCGTAATTCAGCCCTTGTGGCTACATTCGCACTGATTGTCATAGCTTTGATGGGACTTGTCGGTTTTACAGGTGATGAGGTTGAACGCCGCCGTAAGGAGATAGCGATACGCAAGGTCAACGGGGCATCAGCAGGAGATGTGTTGACGCTTATATGCGGTGACATGCTCCGGATATGTGTGCCGGCAGTCATTGTGGGGAGTGTCGCTGCATGGTTCGTAGGGAAGTGGTGGATTCAGGATTTCACCGTCACGGTTGAAAACATGCCTCTCTATTGCGTGATATCTGCTCTGATAATCATACTGTTTGTGCTTGCCTGTGTGGTGGTAGTCGCACGTAAGGTCATAAATGAGAATCCCGTGGAGCAGCTTAAATCAGAATAATCTTACGAGTCGGTAACTTTTGACAAATCAACAACATAAGAATATATGAAATTCTATTATCTCATTCATTCGATGCTTGCGCAGAAGGGTGCCAACGCTATCAAGATAGTGTCGGTGGCTGTCGGATTGCTTGTGAGCTGTCTGATATTTACCCGCCTTGCGTATAACTACAGTTTCGATACATGTTTCCGTGATTACGACCGCCTTTATCAGGTTAGGATGTCTTACGAGGTCAACGGTGAGAAGATGGGTCCGTTTGAATCGTGTGTCGGGAAGCTCTCGGGTGGTATCTACGACGAAATGTCGGAGTATGTTGCCGGGGCGACCAATATTTTCCGTGGGGCTGGAGGTATTCAGCTATATAATGGTGATGAGCGTTTGGACATACCTAAAATAGGGAGCGACTCACTGTTTTTTGAGACCATGGGTATTGAGGTGCTTGTCGGTCAACCGAAATATGACCTTGCCCTCCCTAATATGATCTATCTAAGCGAGTCATTGGCAAAACAGCTGTATGGCGATGAAGCTCCCATAGGTAGGACCATATCTGCTGAAAATGAAATCAATCTCACAGTGAAAGGTGTGTTTAAGGACCTCCCTGAAAACGTGACCCTCTATCCGTTTAAGGCGGTAATATCGATGCCTACTTTTCCCCGTCAGATAGAACGGCGTTTTCAATGGGCGGGAGCTGACAGTTGGCCCACATACTTGCGCCTGAGACCGGACTGCCGACTCACCGGCGAACAGCTTGACCGTATATTGAACCAGATGTATCAGACGCATAATCCGGACACGGAGGAATATAAAACATTCATATCATCCATGCCTATCCGGGAGATGTATTTGGATGACGATGAGGTGAAAAAGATGAATATGGTGATGTGGGCTTTAGGCTTGTCATTGCTGCTGATGACTGTGCTTAACTATGTGCTTATCACTATCGCATCGCTCAGCCGCCGTTCCAAAGGTGTGGGTATCCATAAGTGTTCGGGTGCGACCGGCTCTACGATCATGGGTATGTTCATGGGTGAGACATTTATCATTCTGTTATTGGCATTAGTGCTTATGGGTGCGCTTCTGTTCATCTTCGAGCCGCTGATAAAGGATATTATCGACCTTGACATCTCACAGATTCTTGCACCGTCACGCCTTTGGGTGACAGGGAGCATACTGCTATTCTTTATTTTGGTCGGCGGATTTTTACCCGGCAGGTTATTTGCCAAAATACCGGTCACTCAGGTGTTCCGCCGTTTCACCGACCGTAATAGCGCATGGAAACGTAGTCTGCTTTTCGTGCAGATAGGTGGTGTATCATTTGTCGCCGGATTGCTTGCTGTGGTGGCTGTGCAGTATCACGATGTGATAAACTATAATAAAGGTTTTGACATTACAAATCGTGTGACATTCAGTATGCCCACTGCACAGATGAACCGGGATGCGAGGAAAAACATTTTCCTCGGTGGAATAGCGCAGCTGCCATACGTTGAGTCTGTAACATGGTCCATTGGCTCTCCTTTATATGGATTTAGCGGAGATTATGTATATGACGCCGCTGATAATATAAAATTTAATTCCCGCATTGCATGGGTCGATGCCGAGTATGTGAAATTCATGGGTATGAGTCTCATGCAAGGTAGCTATGACATGAAGAATGGCGATGTAATTGTCAACGAGACTTTCGCCAAACGTATGGGCTGGGGTGACAATGCCATCGGGCAACATGCCGAGCGTGTGGGAAATAGCGACATCCTGAATGTTGTGGCTGTGGTAAAAGACTTTGTGGTCGGAGACCTCTCTCAGGAGATACCTCCGGTTGCATTTGTGGTGACAGACTCGTATCTCTCCGACGGCTATGCTTTGCTTAAGGAGCCGTTTGATGAGAATTATAAAAAACTTGAGGCTTATTTTAGCGAGACTTATCCGAGCTATAACCCTGAACTCACATCGTTGAAAGAAATTCACGATTACGCATATCGTCAGGTGCTCCTGTTCCGAAACTCTGCGTTGGTTACGGCGGTCGCCTTGATTTTCATAGCTCTGATGGGTCTTATAGGCTTCACACGTGACGAAGTGGAACGTCGCCGAAAGGAGATAGCCGTGAGAAAGGTCAACGGGGCAAGTTCGCTTTCCATTGTGGGGCTTATCACAGGCGATGTGTTCAAGGTAGCAGTCCCCTCCACCATAATAGGCACTTTGTTGGCTTGGTATGTGGGGCATCTGTGGCTTGAGAATTTCAAAATTACCGCCGACAATATATGGGCATATTATATGCTTTCGGCTGTGATAGTGCTGATGCTTGTGACACTGTGTGTGGTCAGCGTGACATGGAGAGTGGCGAATGAGAATCCCGTGACTCAGCTTAAATCGGAATAAAAAAGGGTGTTCAGTAACAATAAAAAATTAAATAATCAAAATATATACAGCTATGATTGAAACTAAAGATCTTACCAAGGTGTTTCGCACAGACGAAATTGAGACTGTGGCTCTCGGCGGAGTGAATCTTAAGGTTGACAAAGGTGAATTTCTTGCCATAATGGGACCGAGCGGTTGCGGAAAGTCAACACTGCTCAACATCCTCGGTCTCCTCGACAATCCCACCTCGGGCAGCTATCTGCTCGACGGTAAAGAGGTGGCTCAGATGAAGGAGAAGGACCGCGGACAATTGCGCAAGGGAAATGTAGGTTTCGTGTTCCAGAGCTTTAACCTGATCGATGAGATAGATGTGGCTCACAATGTGGAGCTGCCGTTGATTTACCTCGGTCTGAGCCGGTCTGAACGTAAGAAACGTGTGGCTGAGATGCTCGAAAAGGTACACATGAGCCATCGTTCACGTCACCTCCCTCAGCAGCTTTCAGGTGGTCAGCAGCAGCGTGTGGCTATCGCTCGTGCGCTCGTCACTTCACCCGGACTGATACTTGCCGACGAACCTACCGGTAACCTTGATTCGAAAAACGGTAAGGAAATCATGGAACTTCTCACTGAGCTTAACCGTGAGGGGACTACCATTGTAATGGTGACCCACTCTGACCGTGACGCTGCTTATGCCGGACGTGTCATTGATCTTTTTGACGGTGCAATAGTTGGTCAGACAGTAAAAAAATCGTAGATTTGTGGTGAGCATTTAGCTCGTATGTAGAACTGATACTGATAAAATGGATTCGCCGAATCTTGGTACACTTTTGGTGGTCGATGACAATCGCTCTGTGCTTGCAGCGGTGAAACTGCTCGCCGAGATGAAGTTTGGGGAGGTTGTCACCACCACATCTCCGTCACGTATCCCCGGATTGCTGCGGGAGATTAATCCCTCATGTGTGCTTCTCGACATGAATTTTGATTCCACCGTCAACAATGGCAATGAAGGGCTTTACTGGTTGAGCGAGATTCAGCGTCTCGCTCCCGGTGTCCCCGTGGTGCTCTTCACGGCATACGCTGATGTGCAGTTGGCTGTCGAGGGATTGAAGTCAGGGGCATCCGATTTTGTGACCAAGCCGTGGGACAATGCGAGGTTGCTGCTCACATTGTCAAGAGCGGTTGAGGGCGCTCCGTCCCGTCAGGTGGTCAGTGATTCGTCACGTGTGACGCTCGACGAGATGGAACGGCGTATGATCGAGGAAGCGCTTGCCGATAACGGCGGTATTCAGTCGGCAGCGGCGGCTCAGCTCGGCATAACCCGGCAGACTTTGTACAACAAAATGAAAAAATACGGACTGTGAGCATCGGTCAGATCATAGTGCTTGCCTTTTTCCTCTGCCTGATTTTGGGGTGGGGGATTTGGCGTGCTTATAGGTATATGACTCGTGTCACACGCCGGTTGCGCCTTCTCCTTGAGTCGCTTGATGCCGGCGACACGTCGCTGCGTTTCCCTGAAACGCCCGATGCGAAGGTAAACGGCACGCTCAACCGCATTACCGAGCGTCTTTCGGAGATGAAGCGGATAGCGGTGGAGAATGACCGTTTTCATGAAGCCGTATTGACCGACATTGCAACCGGTGTCATGGTCTACGACACAAGGGGATATGTGATAACCCATAATCCGGCATTGCTGAATCTGCTCTCACGTCCTGCTTTGGCTAATATAGAGTCTTTGCGGTCGAGTGACGAGACGTTGGCTGACTTCCTGATTAATGCCAAGGCGGGAAGCTCTGTGCAGTTAGGCAGATTTTCCATTAAAGTGACGGTGTTTAACCGTCATAACGGAGAGCAGCTGCGCATAGCCACCTTCGATGACATATCGTCGCAACTTGAAGGGAAGAGCGTGGAGGCATGGATGGATATGAGCCGTGTGTTGACCCATGAGATCATGAACGGCATAGCGCCCGTGCTCTCCGTGGCTGATTCGTTGCGTATGCGTTACAAAGGTGACGAGGAATACATATTCACCGGATTGAGGGCGATAAGCGAGTCCTGCGAAGGGTTGAAAAATTTTGTGGCTCGTTATAATTGTGTCACCCGTGTTCCCAAACCGGAACCTGAACTATTTGATATATTCCCGCTTTTGGACGATTGTATCTCCCTCGTGTCGAATATGGAGGGACTGACTAAGCCGGAGCATGTGAGTTGCTGTGTGCAACCCGGCGGTGTGCCGGTGTATGCTGACAAGGGGCAGATACAGCAAGTGATGATAAATCTTATAAAGAACGCATTTGAGACAGATGCCACTGAGGTGAAGGTGATATGTTCCCGCTCGAAGTCGGGCTACACCACTGTGACGGTAAAGGATAACGGCACTCCCATACCGCCCGAGATTTCCGAGCGTATCTTCACCCCGTTCTTTACTACGAAAAGCACCGGTTCGGGAATTGGGCTGAGCCTTAGCCGCCGCATGGTAATTGAGAATCATGGATCGCTGACTCTTGCCACAAAAGGTAATGAGACCCGGTTTGTATTGGCATTGCCGGCATCGGAATTTGCATTTAATCTGAGAGTTGACAAAAAAATTTAAAAATTTTACAGGTTTGATTCAACTTTTTAAGTTTAAATCTGTTTAAAATTCATAGTTAACTTTCAATTCCCTCCCTATGTGCCGCAAACAAATATATTTTTTAGCTCCGTTATTGTTATTTATCCTTTCTGTGGGAGCATGTTCTAACAGTGTATGGGACGAAATACCGTCACCAATTGCCGATTTCATCTCTGAATATTTTCCCGGGAGCGGGGTAAGCACGTTCAATGAGAATGAAAATAATTATTATGTGAAGATAAAAAACGGACCGACATTGATATTTGATAAGGAATATAGCTGGACCGAGGTGGACGGCAACGGTGTTCCCCTGCCGGATGTCTTTGGCTATGACCAATTTCCACCCACTCTTTACAACTATCTTCAAGGGAGAGAACAACAGGGAGATGTGTACAGTGTGAAACGTGATAAGGACTATTACAAGCTCACGATGCACGACACCGTACTTACTTACGACATAAAGACAGGGAAAGTAATCTACCCCAACGGCACTACAGCCGACCCGGAGTAATCTGTTCGGGTCATAAAATTTTGCTTTCAAAATTTTTTGTCACAGTTCCTACTTCCCGGTTCCGAATCGGGAGGTGTCAATCTGATTGTCATTTTTAGGCTTGAAGCCGTTGAAACGCCATATAAATGTCAGTTTGAGGTTTCGAGTCATGTCGTGCACTTTCATTCGGTAGTCCTGACCGGCATGGTTGATAGTCATGGTTGGCGACCATTTATTGAATATGTCATCGGCTTTCAGATCAAGTTCACAGCATCTTTTCTTTCCGAACTGCCATTTGACGCCGGCATCAAGCTCCCATATCCCTGACATATTTGCCATACCCTGCAATGAGGGCGAGATGTAGCTTAAATCCAAAGAAATTGATACCGGACTATTATGGCTGAACTTTAATGAATTGCTAAGTTTTCCATAGAAAATCCATTTGCTGTTGTCGAAACTAATGTCATGGAAATGGTCAGCCTTGGCACGCCTGTTCATTAGGTTTGTCGTGATTGTGGCGTTCCAGATATATCCCACACCGAAGGGGGCATAGAGATTTAGTCCAACCACACGCTCATAGTTCATGTTGATGGTCTGATAGATTAGATTGAGAGCGTCAGACGACTGATAAGGCAATTGTACCGTTGTTTTGTCACCATATTGAAAATAGAGTGTCGCCATATATTTCTGCTTCAGGATGTAATTGAATTGGGTATCGTATTGGATATACGGCTGTAGATTCGGATTGCCTATTACTGTCGAGTAGTCGTTGATATGGCTCGTTCCGCCATGCAGTTCCCAATATGAAGGATAAATGCGTCGGGTGTTGAAATTGAGCTGGAATATGTTTCTGGGATTCTCGTAGTAGGTGGCTCCGAGTTGAGGTATGAAGTTCCAGTTGTGTTGATATTTATTGTGATAATATTCGCCTTTCGCAGAGAGATTGAATGAAAGTCCACAGTCGAACGAACGTTGGGTACCGGCATAGAAACTCGCCACGTTCTCATTTAGAATATCATCGAAATCAGGAATGTCAGATATGCGGTAGTATTGTGAACTGTGGTCTTTCGAGTGCTGATACTCCATGCCGTAGTTTAGTTGCCATTTGCCAAGCTGATGTTGTTGGTCGATGTATATATGCCAGCGGTTTATCTCCTGACGGTTTTCTGAGCTAAGCAGAAAGTCTGTTCCCTTAAATAATGATTGGGAACGATTCTCGGAATAAACAGTGTAATCACCTCCGACAGTCATGTCGAATGGAGTGGCATAACGTAAGGCGATATTATGGTAGCCGATCGGCGACAGCATATTATATGCATTTGTATAGTTGCCCAAAGTGCCTGACGATAGACTCCAACTCTTTGAACCGGAGATTATCTGACCGTTGTAAGTGAGTTTGAGCGTTTTCCAAGCGGCAGATGCAAATATTGTATTATTCCAGTTTTCACTGATACGCCGCATATCGTCTTCAATCATTGTGCGCTGGTCGTTATATAGATGATTCGACCATGTTTCCTCGCAGTTCCATGATTTACTACGAGAGAGTCCATAGTTTAAGTCAAAAGTCCAGTCCTTGATTGCGTATGAGGCAGCAAAACCTCCGCCATACGAACCATAATGGGCTTGATTATACCCGGCTCTGACCTGTCCCTGAAGACCGTCGAGAGGTTTGGGCGTTTTCAGGATTACATTTATGACGGCACCATTTACATGATATTTCGCCGGAGCAGAATACATGATTTCTACATTTTTCAGTCTATAGGTCGGAGTGTTGTAAAGGAGCTGATACAGATTTTGGAGAGGCATATTGGTCTGTTCACCATTAAGTATAATGGTGACGTTGGATGCTCCGGTGAGTCCTATCATGCCATTATTGTTAGTTACTCCCGGCAGATAACCGAGGGCTTCGAGAATATTAGTGACAGGTTTATCCTTCACAATTCCCGGAAGATCAACGACCATTATGCCGTCCTCACCCCTAATTTGCGGCATCTCTCCCTTGACGACAACCTCGTTTAGTTGTTGGTAGGATATGGAATCAGGAGTTTCGGTCTGAGCGACTGCCGATATATATGTGAATAATGAAATGAATAATATAGCTTTCCTCATAAGAACTTGATTTTGTTTGATACAAAATTATATGCGCACGGTTTTATGTCGGCAATCTCTATCCTTATTTAGTCTTAAGAACACCCTTATTTAGTCTTAAATCGAAGCTGAGATAGACGGTTGTATGACAGATTATTGCTAACTTCGCATTATGAAACGCTTTAAGACCATATCAACTACTTTCATCGTTGCCATTGTCGCAATTTTTGCTTGCAATATCTATTTTCTTGTAAGCCTTTACAATTCGATAAGGGCAGACGTGGAACGCGAGGTGATGATAGCGATTGCCGATGCGGATCTTGATGAACTATGGATAAGAGCTGAAAGGGCTAAGGCAGGGACACCGGAAGATCTTAAAGAAAAATATGGGGACAATGGCGACAGACCTCATGGAGAAGCCTCTGTCTATCAAGATTCGAATGGTGATATGGTGGCTACCGCCCGACATCCTGACGGAACAGTAGAATCTCAAGGATATGTTGTCAGCGGACAATCATCATTCACTAATAAATTTATTGATGCAGTAAGTCAACAGTTTCATGGCATTATCGACCCATACTTTCATGTAGATGTAATGGTTATGGATAGTGTACTTACCAAACGGCTAAACGACAGATACATATATCCGGATTTTGTTTTGTCTGAAGTGGTTGATTCCATAGGAAATATTGTTGTGAAGAATACAGGTAAGTTGCCCGATAAATATGACGATTTCTCTTATTGCTTTAATCTTAAATCCGGGTTATCTTATCATATATACATGACACCGTTGACACGACACATCGTTTCAGAGATGTCGGGTGTAATCATTACAGTCTTTCTTCTTATGTTTGCCTTTTCTCTTGCGTTCCGGTATCTATTCAGTACAGTATCGCATTTACGTACCATTGAGGAGATGAAAGATGATTTTGTCAGCAATATGACCCATGAGTTGAAAACACCGATTGCGATAGCCTATTCAGCCAATGACGCTCTGCTCAATTACGACACAGCCAACGACCCCGACAAAAAGACAAAGTATCTGACGATTGCAAACAAGCAGCTGAAACGTCTTGGCGAACTTGTGGAAAATATCCTTGCAATGAGTATGGAACGCCGAAAAACCATGAAACTCACCCCGGAAGATATACAATTGCGTGAGTTTGTAGATGAAATTGCAACCGCCCAGCGTATGAGAGGCGATAAGGATATAACCATCAATGTGATCGTGACTGATAATACACTCGTAGAGGTAGACAGAACGCATTTTGCAAATGTACTGAACAATCTGATTGACAATGCCATCAAATACTCCTACAATAGTGTTGAGATAACCATAATAGGCAATGACAATGAACTGTCAGTAAAGGATAACGGCATCGGAATCCCGTCAAAGTCGATTCCCTATCTGTTCAATAAGTTTTATCGTGTTCCACATGGTAACCGTCAGGATGTCCGGGGTTATGGCATAGGATTATATTATGTGAAAAGTATTCTTGATAAAATGGGCTGGACGATCGATGTCAAAAGTACAGAAGGAAAAGGTTCGACGTTCATTATAAAATTCAACAAAGATGATCAATAAGATACTGTTTGTAGAAGACGAGGAAGACCTGACTCTCATTGTCGCCGACACTCTGCGTAGTCAAAGCTATGAAGTTATCATTGCAACTAACGGCATAGAGGGAATTGATAAATTCAAATCCGAAGGAGCCGATATTGTAGTGGCTGATGTCATGATGCCCAAAATGGACGGATTCACCATGGCAAAGGAAATAAGGAAATTGTCACAGACGGTACCATTGCTTTTCCTCACCGCAAAAAGTACGATTGACGATGTGGAACAAGGTTTTGAAATCGGAGCCAACGATTATCTTAAGAAGCCCTTTGAATTGCGTGAGCTTATCATAAGGATAAAGGCATTGTTGCGGCGACGCAATGATATGGAGCGAGGGATGGGCGAGAGGTTCATGATAGGCAGTTATACATTCAATGTGACAACTCAGAGCCTTTCCTTCAATGGTAAGGAACAGGACCTGTCAAATATTGAGGCTCGTATACTTGAACTGCTTGCCGCAAATATCGGGCGCACTGTTGATGCCTCTGCTCTCATGATAGCCGTGTGGCAAAGAGACGAGCAGAGCAATCGAAATTCTCTCCACGGTTATATTCACAAGCTCAGGCGAGCATTGCGTCATGACCCTGCTATAAGTATAATAAATCAACGAGGATTCGGATATATGTTGTCAATAAAGGATTTTGACTCTTAAAATTTTGCCGTCAGACATCACTAACTCAATTCAATGGTGAGATTTTTCCAAGTCTAACAGGAACTTTTTGATATGTAATCCCCCTCCATAGCCGGTAAGGGAATTGTCGGAGCCGATTATTCGATGACAAGGCACAAATATAGATAAGGCATTAGCCCCATTGGCATTTGCAACTGCACGTATGGCTGTTGGCTTGAAGATGCTCCTGGCTATTTCTCTATAGGAGACAGTAGTACCATAAGGCACATTCAATAACTCCTTCCAGACCTGTTTTTGGAATTCAGAACCTATGAATTTCAGTGGTATCGAAAACTCTTTTCGTATGCCTGAAAAATATTCGTCTAACTCATTGATGGATTGGCTTATTACGGAAGTAATACCTGTTATAAATCTTTTGTCTGTGGCACGGTGTATGCGTTGGACTACTTTATCATGATGTTTCTCCACCTGCCAGTCACAAAGACATAGTTTATCGTCAATGGAGCCTAACAGTAAAATCCCGCATGGTGACTTATAATTGTGTACGATGATTTCAGAACCCTCACACATATTATTTGCCCGGTCTAAATGAATTGCCAGATGAGGATTATGGCTATGAGTATCGGGGAGATCCATTTTATCATGAATGCCATGATTCCGAATGTGCGCGTGCGCAGGGTTCCGTTGTTTGTGATTTCATTGTAGAAGAATTTGCGAGGTGCGACCCATCCCATGTAGACGCATAGCAGTATGCCGCCGACAGGGAGCATTATATTTGTTGCCACAGCGTCGAGGAAGTCGAAGATGGTTTTACCGCAAATGGTGAAATCGCTCCATGGTCCCACTGACAATGAACATATAGAACTTAGCACGAACAGTGGCAGGATTACCACTACGCATGCTTTGATGCGCTTCATCTTAAAGTGACATTCCATAAATGCCACAGACACCTCGGCAAGTGATATGGTGGATGTGAAAGCCGCCACGGTCAGCAGAAGGAAAAACAGTGTTGACCAGAACTGTGTGCCACCCATCTGTGCGAAAATCTCCGGAAGTGTTACGAACACAAGGGCTGAGCCTGCAAGCTGATGGTCGGCAAGACCGAATGTCATCACAGCCGGGAAGATGATCACACCCATTAGTATCGCCACCATGAGGTCAAGCAGCGACACTGTTACAGCGGTGCGTGTGAGTTTTGTATTTGCCGGATAGTAGCTGGAATATGTGACAAGTATACCCATGGCAAGGCTCAGGGAGAAGAACGCCTGTCCGAGTGCGTTTACAAATGTGGCAGGTGTCACAGCCGAGAAATCAGGCTTTAGGAAGAATGAAAGACCTTCGGATGCCTTGGGGAGTGTGAGTGAGAATGCGCAGAATATAAGCAGAAGCACGAAGAGCACGGGCATCATCACATTCGACATCTTTTCGATACCTTTCTGAACTCCCAAAGCAAGTATGCAGAGATTAGCCACAAGCATTACGTAGGTCATCACCAACGGACGGTAGGTGCCTGTGATGTATTGCGCCATGCGGTCTTGGAAGAGTGCCTCTTCACCCTCTATCCCTACGATTCCCTCCGCAGGTGTTGTCGGGGTGTAAAGATTGCCTGTGATGGATTGGAACAGATATTCAAGCGTCCACCCGGACACCACCATGTAGAACGACAGGATGAGGTAAGATGCGAGTATGGCAAGCGCACCAGCCATCCACCACCCTTTGCGATGAGGGGTGACATTGCGGAACGCGCCAATAGCGTCGGAGTTCCCGCCGCGACCCAATGAGAATTCCGCAGTCATTACCGGAATGCCGAGAATAAAAATACAGAGGATGTATATTAAAAGAAACACCGCACCGCCGTTAGCCTGTGTCTCTGCCGGGAAACGCCATACGTTTCCCAATCCTACGGCTGAACCTACGGTTGCGGCTATTATGCCTATTTTAGAACCGAATTTAATCTTCTCAGACATTTTGATATTGCATTATTGTTTAAGTACATACAAAGGAAAGGTGGGGAGAGTGTGTGTTAAGGGGAGAGGTTATCCGAATTTGGAAATCTTTCGCAATTCCGGTTCGTTGAGGATTTTTATTTTTCGGCCGTCCACTACAATCAGCTTGTCGCTGACGAAGGTTGAAAGTGTGCGGATGGCGTTTGAAGTTGTCATGTTTGAAAGATTGGCAAGATCCTCACGTCCCATATAGATTTTGAGGGTCATGTTGTCATCCTCTTCATATCCGTAATTGTCACGAAGCACCATAAGAGCCTCAGCGAGACGTCCGCGAATATGCTTTTGCGTCAGGTTGACAATCTTAGTGTCGGAACTGCCGAGATTGCGTGACAGCTCGTGGATGAAGAACATGGCGAGCTGATTGTTTTTTTGCATGAGATTCTCCACCAGCGTCATAGGAAGAGTCCCTAAGGTTGACGGTTCGAGCGTTGCCGCGCTTGACACGTAATGCTCACGGGCGAAATAGGCTCTGTAACCGAAGTATTCCACGGGCTTTATGAGGCGAATAATCTGTACCCTTCCTCCGATTCCGTCTTTATACTTTTTTACCTTACCGTCGAGTAGGCACCAGAGAAATTCCGGTTCATCCTTCTCGGCATAAACAATCTGATTCTTCTTATAGTGACGAATGGTGAAGTTTTCAATGATCAGACGCTTGTCTTCAGCACTTAAAACTGACCAAAATTCGGCTAAATCCTCTGTTATTATTTGTTCAATAGTGCTCTTAATCATAGGGCAGTGTTTCGCAACTATGTTATAAAACATACAAAAGTAATATCATTTAATTAGTAAAAGCATCAAATTGTAGTTAAAAAATATTAAGTAAATGACAGGTAATAAAAAAGGAGGCATTTTGTTAAAAATACCTCCTCGATTATAAAGATTCCAACCGTTAATGCGTAAGATTTAATGCTTGTTATAGAAGAGAAGAATGCGGTTGCGAAGTATCATTTCATACTTGGCTTGCACCTGTTGCGCAAGTGAAGTGATGTAGGTTGACTGGGTTTGTTCCCATTCTGTTGCGTTAGCCTTGCCGTAATTATATTTCTCTGTCATGGCGTCAAGCGCAGCCTTGGCGGCAGACACAGCTGTCTCACCTGCTTGATATTTCTTTTCAGCGCCTAAAGCCTGATAATATGCCTGCCGGATAGTCTTGTGCAACTCGCTCTGTTGCTGTATGAGGTTCAGTTCGGCATTAAGACGACGCACCTTTGCCTGACGTATCTGATTGCGGGTTGAGAACGCGTCAAAGATAGGTACCGAGAGTGAGAAACCGAGAGTTTTTGAAAAATTATCACGCATCTGTTTCCCGAATGACGAACCATCCATGCCCGACACCGTGTAGTAGCTGCTCCCAAGTCCGGCATTGAAATTCAGACGGGGGAGATAGCCGCTCTTAGCCACAGTGATAGCCTTGTCAGCCACATCTATACTTTGACGTGCGGCGAGAATTGAATGGTTTGAATTCAATGCGTTGTTATATACCTCGTCGGCGCTGAGCAGATTGACAGCCTCGTCGGGGAGAGGGAGTATTTCGAAATTCTCCACATCCTCAAGTTCCAGCACTTTCGCAAGGTCGATAAGAGCGAGCTGATAATCGTTGCCTGCGGTCACGACCGACAGTTCATCGTTGGCTACCTGCGCTTCTGCCTGTATGACATCCACTTCGGGTACCTTGCCGGCTTCGAGCAATGTGCGCTGGCGTTCAAGCTGTACTTTTGAAAGACGTGCCTTCTCCTCGTTCACAGCCAACATTTCACGGCTGTAAAGAGCCTGCAGATAGTATGATATGACGCTGAGTGTAACCTCATCCTTGGCTGCTTCCTTCTGCTCGGTGAGCATCTTCAGGTTAGCGTGTGCGTATTTCAGTTGGCGCACTGCGCTAAGTCCTTGGAACAAAGGTAGTGACAGGTTGGCATTCCATCCGAACATAGAGGTGTTGCGGTTGGCGTATGTGTTTTCCGATGTAAGACCTCGACCGAAGTCCCAGCTCTGGTTGGCGCCAGCCGACAGGGTGGGGAGAAAACGGTCTTTCGCTTCTGTGACGGAAAGCTCGCCCCCCATCTGCTCTATATCCTGCGACTTGATGGTCAGGTTGTGCTCGATGGCGTATGTGATGCAACTGTCAAGGCTCCATGCTGTGGCATTCGCACTGAATCCGGATATTAGCAGAAGCAATGATATGACTGTATGTTTCATTGTCGATTATTTTTTTACTGCCGCGCCGCGGACACGTGATGAAGAGTCTAAACCTTTAGTGACCTGAATGTTTATACCGTCGGAAGTGCCGGTGGTGATGTGGGTGCGTTCGAATTTCTGTTCCGGAACGGTGTCAGTGAGGACATATACGAAAGTACTGTCGCCTGCCCATTCGATCACGCTTTCAGGTATTGTGAGCACATCTGCAACTTTGCTTAATGTGACTGTGGCGTTTGCGCTGTATCCGGCACGTAATTTATCACCGGTGGGCACATTGACAGCCGCTTTGATCTCAAATGTGTTCGCACCGTTGGTTTCAGTTCCTTTCGGCGAGATATTCTCGATTACGGCGTTGAGCTGAAGGTCGGGGAGTGCGCCGATGGCTATTTTCATATCCTGACCTACGGAAAGCAGACCTACTTCGGTTTCGTCAACCTTCCCTTTGAATATAAGATTGTTCATGTCGGCAACAGTAGCCACTGTTGTACCGTCGTTCATAGTGTTTGCCTGAATTACCGAGCTACCTACCTTTACAGGCACATCAAGTACCAATCCGGTGATAGTGGCGCGTACAAGAGTGTTGCTCTCCTTGGCGTTTGTCTTTGACACACCCTCCTTGACGATGGAGTATGCGTCCTGAGCTGCGTTCAGTTCGGCTTTTGCCTGTGCGAGAGTCGTGGCGGTGTTCTCAAAATCTTCACGGCTGATCACTTTCTTGTCATAGAGCAATGAGTTGCGCTCATGTTTCTGCTGTGCGTCGGTGAGTGCGATTTTGGCATTTTCGATGCGTGAGAGGGCTGATGAGAGCTGCGCTTCATCGGGAATGATTTTGATACGTGCCACGACGTCACCTTCCTTCACCATGTCGCCAGCTTCAACATTTATCTCTGAGATGATACCTGATACCTGCGGCTTGATTTCAATTTCGTCACGAGGCTCAATCTTACCTGTCAGCACTGTGTTGCGTTCGATATTCCCTGTGGTCGGGGTTACGATCTCAAAACTCTCTTTCTGAGGTTTGGAATTTATAAACAGATACACGAAAGTGCCTACAAATACTGCTGCGATAAGGCACCACATAAAAATCCGCAAAAATTTCTTCATGTTGGTTATCTTTAATTTGATTTTTTATTTATCGTTTAATGCTTCAATCGGTTTTATTTTCATTGCCTTTATGGCAGGTATCAGACCCGCAGCCGTGCCAAGTACAAGGAATGTCACAAGTATGTAGATGGCTTCGGTAAATGACAACTGGAATGCTATGGTTCCCTTTTCATCGGCTGTGAGATGCTCTGCCAGTCCGAGTATTATGGCTGCGAAGCAGATACCGGCAATACCGGCGATGGTGGTCAGCACCATACTCTCTGAAAGGATCTGTATGATTATGTCACGTGGTTTTGCTCCGATGGCGCGGCGTATACCTATCTCATGGGTGCGCTCACGCACTATAATCCACATTATATTGCCTACTCCGATGATACCTGACAGGAGGGTTCCCACACCCACGAACAGGGCGAGAAGGCTTATGCCGAGAAACACGTTGTCAACCATCTTGAATTGCTCCGAGACATCGAAGTAATGCATTGCGCCGGGATCGTCGGGAGAGATGGGGTGGTTGTTGACGATGAGGCGGTGTACGGTCTTCTCATAGTCGCCGGGCGCATATCCGCTTTTAAATGTCATCAGGAATATGTTTACATCCGATCCCATATTGTAGCTGTTGCGCATGGTGTTATATGGTATCACGATGGATTCATCGAGCTGAGAACCGATGCTTATTTCCGAGGTCTGAGCTGCCACACCGATTACTTTATAGTAAATGTCGTTGATTGACACCTCTTTGCCTACGGGAGAACCTGAGCCGAAAAGTTCTTCGGCTACTTTCTTCCCTATCACACAGACTTTTCGGTTATTGGAGTTGTCGGATTCGTTGATGAATCTGCCTTCCTTGATTATAGGGACGAAGATTTTATCATAGCCGCTCTCCACGCCGGTCAGCTGGGCGTTTGATTTCTTCTGTCCATACAAAGCGTTAGCCCACAGAAAATTCACTGCCGAGGAATTCTCAATCTGAGGTAATGCACGGCGTATGTTCACCACATCCTGAAGATTCAGTTTAAGCTCCATACCCTTGTTAAAACCTGCGTATGGCATTGTGGTACGCCCCGGAAATACCATTGCCACATTTGTGGCGAATCCTTCGAAGTTACGGCTCATGAAATGTTTCAGTCCCGAGGAGCCGCCGATGAGTAAAGCGAGAATCGCTGTGCCCCAAAATATACCGAAGGCGGTCATGAAGGTGCGAGTCTTGTTTTGTGCAAGTGTAGTGCCGATCTCGCGCCAGTTTTCTATGTCAAATATCGGATTTCTCATAATTTACTCGTCACGCAACGCTTCTACCGGTTTGATTTTTAGTGATTTCATTGCAGGGAAAAGACCTGCGAGCGCTCCGGCTATGATAAGAACCACTGTCACCTGGACAGCTATTGCAATATCCACGGTGGGATCCTTAAGCACTCCACCTTCGCTGAACGCCATGGCTATGACCTTGGCGGTTATGACACCCATCACAATGCCGATATATCCGAATAGGGTGGTGATAGCCACACTTTCAAGGATTATCTGTTTGAGGATGCTCAGCGGCTTGGCTCCGATGGCACGTCGCACACCTATCTCATGTGTGCGCTCACGCACGGATACGAACATGATGTTGCTCACCCCGACTATACCTGAGAGCATGGTAAGTATACCGATGATCCATACGGCGAATATGATGGCGTTCATAGCTGTCGAGGTGGTCAGATAGTCGTTGAAACGGTTCCAAATCCACAGGGCGCTTTCATCTGACGGATCAAATGAGTGAACTCTTCCGAGGGTGGCACGGAAATCGCTTTCCGCCTTTTCTCCCTCTTCAAGATTGGTGATACCCTTTATTTTTGCATGAATACGTCTCACTTTATCGCTTCCGCCACTCATGGAGCGGGCAGTGGTGAACGGGATGAATGATCCTCGTGTCCATTCGTGGTCATAGATACCGACCACTACAAATGAGAGGTCGTTGACTTTGACCTGTTTGCCTATGGCATATTCTTTGCCGAACAGGGTCTTTGCCGACTCCTTGTTTATGACTATCACCCGTCGGGAGGAGTTGATGTCATTCTGGTTTATAAATCGCCCTTCAGCCATGGTCAGACCATTGGTGGCTTGCGCTGAGGGATACACACCTTTATAACCATCGGTTAGATAGTCCTTCGAAGTCATGATGATAGCTGAGTCGCTGTTGATTTCCGCAGACACTTCGGCTATCACGTTTGCATCCTGCGAAGCAAGGATACCCATATCACGGTCTTTCAGCTCTATCCGGCGTTCATTGGTAAGCCCCTTATAGGGTTTCTGCGCCCAGCCTCCGCTGATGGATATTATCTCGTTGTCGCGCGACGAGAACATATCCTCCATCTTATTGATCAGCCCTCGTGACACGCTTAGCAGCACTATGAGCAGGAATATGCCCCATGATACGGCAAATCCGGTCAGAGCTGTGCGCAGCTTGTTGTGGCGCAGTGTGGCAAGTATTTCGTTAACAAGATCAATCATATTCTTACGGCAAGATTCGCCCGTCGGTTATTCGGATTATACGGTTTGTCTGCTCGCCCACTCCGGGGTCGTGGGTCACGATCACGATGGTCATTCCCTCTTCGTTAAGGTCACGGAACACCTGCATCACCTCACGTGAGGTTTTCGAGTCGAGCGCTCCGGTAGGTTCGTCGGCAAGGATGATTGACGGCTTGGTGATGAGTGAACGTGCGATTGCCACACGTTGTTTCTGTCCGCCGGAGAGTTCGCTTGGCAGGTGAGTGGCACGGTCAGCCATTCCCATGCGTTCAAGCTGCTCCATTGCGAGCATATTGCGCTTTTTTCGTGACACGCCTCTGTAAAATAGCGGCAATGCCACATTTTCAAGAGCGTTTTTATAGTTGATGAGGTTGAACGACTGGAAAACGAAACCTATCATGTAGTTTCGGAGGTCGGCAGCCTTATTTTCGCTCAGATTCTTGATGAGGACACCATCGAGGTAGTATTCTCCGGAATCATAATTGTCAAGTATTCCGAGAATGTTAAGCAAGGTGGATTTGCCTGAACCGGAAGCGCCCATGATTGCGACAAGCTCCCCCTTGTCGATGGTGAGGTTGATATCCTTAAGCACATGCAAAGGCACTACGCCGGGATAAGATTTGTTGATATCTTTTAAGTCGATAATCATAATTGATGAATAGAATTCGCATTGTGGTTTTCGGGATCCCCTTCTTCGGGAACCCTTTCATCCTATATGACGCAAAAATTCCCAAAAAGTTACACATCCTCAAAAAAATTATTGAACTGATTAAAACTTTTTATTTTTTAAGGTTTGATGCTATTTTCGAGATGAATTACCAGCTCGATGAGGGAGCTTAGCGAGCTAAGTGACCGAAGAGATGCTGATAATTCAGCCGAAAAGAGCTTCAAAGATTGAAAACATGGTAATTTTCAGTCTGAGTTTAACATTTTATAAAAAGTTTAAATCAGTTTATAATAGAAATAGTTTTTTGTGTACTTTTGTGGCGGAAAAATGAAAAAGCGATGGATTTAAGCAAAGTTGAATTGGATGTGCATACTCACACGATAGCCAGCGGTCATGCGTTCAGCTCATTGCAGGAGATGGCTAATGCTGCTTCGGAAAAAGGATTGAAACTGTTGGGCATAACCGAACATGCCCCCGGAATCCCCGGTACATGCGCTCCCATATATTTTAGAAATCTGCACGTGGTTCCCCGGCAGATGTATGGCATTGACCTAATGCTTGGCGCAGAGATAAATATTCTCGACGGTGATGGCAACATCGATATGGACGATGAGATGATGGCTCGCCTTGATATCAGGATAGCCGGTATCCATTCCTTATGTTATAAGTGGGGCACAAAGGAGGCGAATACCGCCGGGATGGTGAAGGTGATCGGCAATCCATACATTAATATAATAAGTCATCCGGGCGACGGCACGGCAGAGCTTGACTTTGAACCAATAGTGTTGGCTGCGAAGGAACATCATACACTTTTGGAAATTAACAACAGCTCCCTGAAACCTGTCCGCCATAAGGATTCAGCCCGTGCGAACAATATTGAAATACTGAGGCTATGCAAGAAATATGATGTCCCGGTGATACTCGGAAGCGATGCGCATATCTCATTCGACATAGCAAATTATGAATTTCTTCCACCTCTGCTTCACGAGACTGAGTTCCCCGATGAACTGATAATAAACAGTTCTGTCGCTGATTTCAAATCATATCTCAAACTTGACTGATAAGGTCTCTTTATCCCTTTTTTATACTTTGACAATAGGATTTTGCAAAATTTTATGTACTTTTGCCCTCCTAAGGTAAAAAGGGCGTAAGCCTTAATGTCGTATTTCAAACTTAACCAATAGTGGAAAAGAAAGCAAAGAAAACCGCTATCCTGCGAATGCATTGTCCCGACCAACCCGGGATTATCGCTGTAATCACCGAGTTTATCACCACCAATCAGGGTAACATCATCTACCTTGACCAGTATGTTGACAGGGTGAACGGTATTTTCTACATGCGTGTTGAGTGGGATTTGGAACGATTTGTCATACCTTCCGAAAAGATTAACGAGTATTTCAACACTCTTTACGGCAAGCGTTACGAGTTGACCTATCGTATAAGTTTCTCAAGCCGCCGTCAGCGAATGGCTATCTTCGTGAGCAAGATGTCCCACTGTCTCTATGACATGCTTTCACGTTATGTAGCTGGCGAATGGGATGTGGAGATACCTGTGATTATCAGCAATCATCCTGACCTTGCGATAGCCGGTAAGCAGTTCAACATCCCCTTTGAGGTTGTCCCGGTGACTCGTGAGAACAAGGAGGAGATGGAGAAGCGTGAGTTTGAGATACTTGACAAATATGGCGTGGATCTCATCGTCCTTGCCCGATACATGCAAGTGTTGTCAGAGGAATTTATTAACCGTTATCCCAACCGCATCATAAATATCCATCATTCATTCCTTCCGGCTTTCGTGGGTGCGAAACCTTATCATCAGGCTTACGAGCGTGGTGTGAAACTTATCGGAGCGACCAGCCATTATGTCACCACCGAACTGGATGCCGGTCCTATCATCGAACAGGATGTGGTGCGCATCACTCATAAGGACACTATCGCCGACCTTGTGAAGAAGGGGCGCGACTTGGAGAAGATAGTGCTTTCACGTGCTGTGGAGAAGCATATCCAGCGCAAGATTCTGACCTACGACAATAAGACTGTCGTATTTAGCTGATGTTGCCGGTATGGCTAAATTAGCTATGGCTTAGTCTGCCTGCTTTTTCTGTTTTACTTGTCTTTTGATTATCGTAAGACCGAAAAATCCTTTTTCAAGGGTTAGGTTCCTGTGACCGCCGTTTCGGGTCGAGCGGTAAGTGCTGAAGGGTACCTCAATCTCTTTCTCTCTGCCGTCGTGCAGTTTTAAAAGTAGGTGGTAAGTGTTGTAATGACCGTCGGGTACACGTCTGTTTCTTGACACACGACGGTATTTGGTGTGTGATTTCTGATACTTGTCAACTACTTCGACTTGCTCTTCCACTATGGTTTGCGGATCGGCACACCAATAATTTACACCTAAAAATAGAAAATAGGTAATAGCCCCGAATACAAATATGTGGCAGATGAAATTCACGATTTTCGAATCGATATCGGTCAGGCGTATCCATCTGTGATAAATCATCGGGGCAGTTCCGAACGCCACCATTGCGGCGGGAATCACCGGAATCCACCATTGTGTTATTGTGTCACCGTAGATTGCAAAACCAAAGGCGAGCATTACGAATGAAAGTAAGAGGATGATGACAAGGAGCACAGTGCTCCATTTTGAACCTTGCTGAAACATGATATGATTAAAAAATAGTACTGCAAAGGTAGGAATTTATAATCAGATGTAGTAATTTTGCAGCTAAAATCACCGATATGCTGTCTGTAATAGTGTATCATGAAAACCAATAAATTAATTAATACAGCATACAAGAAACATTTTTTGCAATGAAAAACAATTTTCTAAAAGTTTTAGTAGCGGCGTTGTGCTTGTTTGTCACTATGCCCGCAATGGCTCAGTTTAATCTGAGAAAAGCCGCTAACGCTGTGAAGAAAACAGCTCAGGCAGTTACCCTGACTGATGATCAGATGGCTGCGTACGTGAAGGAGTATATCGACTGGATGGACACACACAATCAGGTAACAGGTCCCGAGGATCCTTACACCATCCGTCTTAACAAGCTCACTGAAGGCTTGACAAGTGTTGAGGGTATACCCTTGAATTTTAAAGTATACTACGTTATCGATGTCAATGCGTTTGCATGTGCCGACGGTAGTGTCCGTGTGTTCTCTTCTCTGATGGATATAATGAGCGATGAAGAACTTCTCGGAGTGATAGGTCACGAGATTGGTCATGTGGCTCACAAGGACTCCAAGAAAGGTTTCCGTCAGGCTCTGCTCACCTCTGCGCTCCGTGACGGTATCTCATCAAGCAACAATACAGTAGCCGCTCTGACTGACTCTCAGCTCGGCGACCTCGGCGAAGCTCTCGCAGGTGCTACTTATTCTCAGAAGCAGGAACGTGAGGCTGACGACTACGGATACGAGTTCTTGAAAAAGAACGGCAAGAACCCTTGGTCAATGGCTCTTTCATTCAAGAAACTCAAATCTATGCAGGAAGAAGCCGGGGCTAAGAAAAACAGCAAGATAAATCAGCTTTTCTCAACTCACCCCGACCTTGACGCCCGTATCCAGCGCATGGAAAAACGCGCCACTGACGAAGGCATCGAGAAGCCTGAAAGCGCAAAATAATCAGTCTGTATGTCTATTTGATATAACTTGAAAAAATCGAGAGAGCGGCATCGTCTGGATGTCGCTCTCTCAATTTTATGGCATATCGGTTAAGTATCCGTTCAATCCGTTTTTGGCGTGGATTATTTCATTTACGTCCGAATGTATATCCCAAACCGAGCATCAGGTTGTTTGGATTGTGGAAGTTACGGAGCTGATAGCCCACTTGCAGATAAGCGCCTTTCACAATATATGCTTTCAACGCAAGTGTCTGATAGAATATCCGTGTGTCAGGACCTGAGGCTATGAGATTTCTCCCCACACCTATATTTATACTGAATATCGGCATGGTGAGTTCGGCGTGGAGTGATAAGCCGGCTGAAAATCTTTCCTTGAAAGGTTGGCGGTAAAATTTTATATCCTCATCGTATGTCCCCTCGACATGGTATTTCGAAAGATTAGCGCTCTCGTCATATTGGAAATCGGCTGATATTCCGGCACGCAGATATTTATTGAAACTGTACATCGGGGAGAAGTTAAGACCGACCACACCGAATGACCCCGGGATATATTCACCTATCGAACCTTCATACTCAAAATAAACTCTTTGCCGAGTAGCTCCATACACAGTGATGTCATATCCCATTCCGGGTTTGAATTTTGGCATTTCCATCGGTTTTGCATCGCTGTTGTCCTCGCCCAAGGTGTATGCCACGCCTATCCTTCCCCCAAGCAGATTTACTCCCGAATTGGGAAGATGGGTGTTGCCGTTGGAATAATGTGTGCCGTCAATGCCGGCGGTTAATTTCCAGCGATTGTTCACCTGATAGGAGAGGAGGAATGAGAGATTGATATATGCGTTTACGTGTGAGCCGATCGGTCCGCGCATCGGATTGTCGAGCGGGTTGAATTTCTTCCATCCTGCCGAGGCTCCGAAATTCCATTCGTAGTCAAACGATAGCTTGTCGGTAATAGACGCTATGCGTGAGCCTTGGAAAAGATACAGTGTTACCGGATGCCCTAACAATGTTTCTTTGAAGAATTGAGTGTATGATAAGCCTATACCTTGATAGGCGTGTGGGTATAACGCTCCCTCACGAGAGGTTTGCGGATTGAATTTGAACGAATAGCGCAGATGTGGTGAAAATGCGCCTGAAACGGGTCTCTCGCCATATTCGTTCGGCTTTAGTAAACCGCTTGTCGGAGCGACCCATGCCGGACGAAGGTCGAAGCTTAATGTGTGGGCGGTAATCGGTGAATTGTTCCCGCTCTTCTCATTCTCAGCAGCTGCTGATCGGAACGGTAATACTATTAATAAGAGTATTAAAGCTATTATAGAGTGGCGCATATTATTTCGTGATGGTGTGTGTATATTTAATTTCTTCTGGAACGGTTATCTTTAGTGTGCCATAGATTGTGATATGGTCTCCGTAATCGTTATACAAGGGGATGGCATACCTTATTTTATATATTTTGGCTTCAGCATATACCTGAAAATTTAGTATCTGCCCCGGTTCCACTTTCTCTCGTACTAATGTTTCGGAGACTAAAGCATATCCCGGTATGTCAAAACCTCTTTGGTCAGAGAACATCCCGTAAACAGTCTCCGTATCGGTCATAACCGGAATACCGTCCTCGTTGATTGCGGGAACAGGGACAACTAATATGCTGCTATTAGGCAAGATCTGGTCGGTCATGGGATTATCGGGGAAAAATTTTCCTCGTTGTTCGCATGTCTGTCCTTCCCAAATTATAGGAAAGTAAAATGTTTCACTTGTTTCGTTGTGAACGGACTGATTTTCAATTGGAATATTAATCATCTCCGGTTCAATTTCCCATGAACTTAAATTGTATGTTATTGTTCCAGCCTCATAGTCATTAAGAGTGCGGCTATATATGCGTATAGTGGCGCTCATGTCGTTTATTTGGGGAACTCTGAATATCACAGTTAAATCTTTAGGATAATAGCAACGGTCAACCGTCATTATAAGACTTAGAGTGCTCATGTCAACATTGACTGTCAACTGGAGGAGGTCGTCGGAATATGATTCGGCTTGCCCTGTATGTATAAGCTCCTCGTCATCTCCTTGGTAATCATAATAAATTGACATCTCCGGATAATATGGAATATCCTCCGTTACGGTTATGGTGGTGCTTTCACCGGCACTGATACCTTGGGAACTTATGATTACTTTTGGCTTTTCGGGACGGTCAACAAATACGTCACCATTACAACTTGTGAGCGTAAGAGTAATGATGAATGAGAATATAGTGATGATCCGGAGCATTGCCGGCTGGTATTTGGTTTGCATAAATGATGTGTATGTGTCTTGATTTATCTATGTGATTTGAATTGGTTAAATTTGATTTGGTTGGATATTTGTTCTTATCCATCGCAAAGATAAATTATTTATTTAGGAATTTAGTGATAAAAATAGTTAAAATAAATTCGGCGTATGGTGCGGTGTTTTACCTGCGATGATTATTCAATGTATTCTTCATATATCCTGTCAAACATTTCCCGGAGCAAGGAGGTGTCCGAAATTATCTTACGGAGTTCATCAAGCTTCCGGGCATTGTCGCTTCCGGGTATCCATATTTTAAGGTATCCGTCGTATCCATATTTATCTGTCAGGTGGGCGATGGTTCTTTTATAGTGTCCCTCCCGGTCGAGTTCAGGATAGTTGGATAGCCCATATTGCACTGTCCGGCGTATTATCGTCTCGGGCACAATAAATCGGTCAGCCTCGGCTACTATCATCCCGTAAATGCTTCGTGGCGGTTGGGCGTTTGATGCTCGATGATCTTCAACGGCTTCACCCATAGTCTTGATCTCTTCCGTGGTGAAATGCGCTTTTATGAAATTGTCAGACTCAAGTATCTTCTTTGAATCGTGATGATGGTTCTCCCTGCCGTTCACAAGTCCGAGGTCATGAAATGCCGCTATGACATAGACCATATCCGGATTCACCTCCGGATAATTTTCGGCAAGCTTAAGACTTTGCTCTATCACCATCCGAGCATGATCCTCCCGATGCGCCTTATCAAACCCCGCATATCTAAGCATCACACACCCCTCCACATATTCTATTATATCATCATTGACCTTCATTGTGAGTTAAGTATTATAATTCGGATTATATTATCAAATCATTCTTACCCAAAGCAGAAATTGAGCTACAAATATACTGATTATTATCTATATATTATGTATTTACAGCTTACGATTGGTATGTCAATAGTGCAAATATGTATAAATATTTAATACACTTTCTTTTAGTATTTTAATATAAGTGTTTTGGATATGAGGCTGCGCCTATTTTGACACAGCCTCATATCATCCGTTAAATGGTTGCTTGTTTTAAAACCGTCTCAAATAAACTATCAGCATCTTCGCTGTCGATCAAGGCGTTAAGAAAGTTATTGATAGTTTCAAAATCTTTTGCGGGGTAACCTTCACAGTTTTTGAATTCTCGATCGCATATAAAATTGTATTCACCAAATAATGGCATAGTGCCTGCATTGTTTAAAGCTTTGAATTTTTGGTATACAATCCATCCCTGGAATTCATAAGATGATTCCTCTTTGACAGCTTGTTTGATAATGGAGAATTGATTAGTGGCTTTTTCGATGAATTTTTGACGAAGAGCCTCTTGGCTTTCTTTCTCGGCAAGAGCATTATCATATTTCGGATTTGAGTTTTCAGAATATAATCGGGGAATATAGGCAGGTTTGTAAATATTCATTTTCTCCTTTGCTTTTTGAATCTTATCACTGCATTTTTGAATCTTAGAGAGTGTTCGCATAAGATCAATAGTCATTGAAATTTCCTCATTATATTTTTCCGGAGAATAAAACAGACTGTCTATTTCAGTGACAAGCGGTTCATAACTGTCAAAATGCGTTAATTCTGTTTTTAAATAATCAGCAGCCATTTTTTTTGCTTTCTCTTCATTTGATTGCCCGCAAGAGGGAGCTTAGCGAGCTAAGAGACTGAAGAGATGCTGATAATTCAGCCGAAAAGAGTATCAAAGATTGAAAACAAAATGAATTTCAGCCTTAGTTTAACATTTTATAAAAAGTTTAAATCAGTTCATTATCTTTTTGTTTCGTAGTATGGAAACAATTTGGTATCTTTGTTATATCAACGAATAGTAAAACAAGATATGGCTAAAATGAATTTAACCCCGGCAAGTGAGCTTGTTGATGAAGTTTGGGGTAAAGTCGGAACTCCTGAGCGTGATAAAATGGAAGCACAGCTTAAAAAGGAATTGTTGATTCGTCAATGCCAGAATGACAAAGGGAAAAAGGATTAATCGTCTAAAAAGTATATTATTATCCCTCTTTCCCTTTTTTGAATTTTTAACGGAACTATAGGGGAAGGTGTCTAATAAATGGGAGGTATGTTACGTTAATATAGATATGATATCCAAACTATGAACTGATTAAAATATTTTATAAAAAGTTTAAATCAGTTCTATATACTTTAATTTAAACTCTATCGTTAAAACCATCAATTCATGAAAAAACTGTTGTCATTGACACTCGTGTCATTGCTGTTTATTTTTTCGTCATCGCTTAGTGCGGTTGATTATTCACACTACTATAAGAATCTGCCGGTAGATGTGAAGCCGGTAAAGATGTTTTCAATCCCTGACTATAAAGTCTCGATAACCGATTTCGGGGGTAAAGGTGACGCTGTGACTCTCAATACCGATGCGTTTGCCTCCGCTATTGCCGCCCTCGAAGCCAAAGGTGGCGGACATCTTATAGTTCCGCAAGGAATTTGGCTCACTGGTCCTATCGAACTTAAAAGCAATATCGACCTGCATCTGGAGCGTAACGCAGTGATATTTTTCTCCCCTGACAAATCATTGTACATAGCCCCGAATCCTAAAGCTGGGCGTGCGCTTGCATGTATACGGGCTTTGCGTTGCGAGAATATTAGCATAACAGGCGAAGGTACCATTGACGGAAACGGCGCACAGTGGCGACCGGTGAAGCGAGGCAAGGTAAGCGATGTGGAATGGAAAAGATTCAAGGCAATGGGTGGCGTGGAGCGTCAGAACGGCTCTCTGTGGTATCCTTGGGAACTAAAGTCAGGTTATCCCGACATAGCTGCGACTCCCGAGAAGCAGGAGGGAAGACGTAATGACCTTTTCCGCATCAATCATTGTGAGAATGTGTTTCTGCAAGGTGTCACTTTTCAGAACGCTCCCAAGTTTCATGTTCATCCGTTCAACAGCCGTAACGTGATAATCGATGGCATTACAGTGCGTTGCCCTTGGAACGCACAGAACGGTGACGCAATCGACCTTAGCGATTGCCATCAGGCTTTAGTGGTTAATTGCATTGTGGATGCCGGCGATGACGGTATCTGCATGAAGAGCGGAGAGTTTAAGGAAGATGCCAAAGTGAACGGCTGTGAGGATATATTGATTCAGGACAATATCGTATACCATGCTCACGGCGGTTTCGTGATCGGTAGCGAGGATATATGCGGTATGAAACGTATTGTTGTGCGTGACTGCACTTTCTCCGGAACCGATACCGGACTCCGATTCAAAAGTGCGATCGGCAGAGGCGGCAAGACGGAGGATATTTATATCTCCAATATAATGATGACCGATATCTCTGATCAGGCAATTATTTTTGAATGTAACTATGCCAATCGCCCTGCCGGCTATAAGGAGGGTGAACCTGTGGCGCAGCCTGAGAAACTTGAAAAAGTTCCGGAGTTTACCGATATAAATATCTCGGATGTGATTTGCCGTAATGCCAAAATCGGTATTGCCGCAAGTGGTATTGAAGGGCTTAATTGCGTCCATGGAATCACCATAAGCAATTCCACTATTGTTTACGATTCAAAAGCTACTGAAATTGACGAGAAGACTGCTCAAGTGAAACTTGTAAATGTCAACCTCGTTCCGAATAAGAAATAGAGGAGAGTAACCGCTATTCAATCCTGAAATAATCAAAGTCGGCATATCCGTCTGAGCCAACGATGTTTGGAGATGAGGCGAATATGCCGACTTTTGCGCCTATCCACATCCCCGGCTTCACTGCGTAGGTTGAGCCGAGTCTAATGTAATCTTTCCCGTTGAAGCTGTAGAAATATGCGCACTCCTTGTCGTTGAGCAGCGACACTTTCAGCCATACATCCGATGAATTTGCGGGGACTGATGCCTGCACCACAGGCACTACCGCATATTTGTCATATTTCCCGGTAACCACCGCTATGCGGTTACCTTCAGACGTTTTCTCGACGGCGATGTATGAGTACTCATTACCCATCATTATCAATCCGGCACATTCACCGTCGGCAGTGAAGTTGGATTGAAGCTTGGTTACGGCAGAGAATGTAGGAGCTGGAATTTTTTGCAAGTAAATATTTCCGGCATAATAGAGATTGCCATGTTCCGAGGGGCACGGTATGGCATATAGGCGCATGTATCCGGGACGGGTTGTTAACGAATACCATTCAGCCCTCGGATTTGCTTGCCATTGCCACTGTCTTCCCGGGGTCTTTTCTGTAAATTCATCGGAAGTCTGAGGATTAACAGCGGCGTATGTTTTCCCGACATTAGGTTTCCTGTATGTCTGCACGGGATTGCCTATCCCGTCACCATCTTTGTCCTCGCCAATTACTATCCAGCCGTCGTCAGTCCATCTTGCTGGTTGGAGATGTGTGACACGTCCGTAAATACCTTTCGACTGGAAATTCATAAACCACCATTCACCGGTTTGGGTGTCGATTAGCGCTCCTTGATGTGGTCCGTTTATGCCTGTGTCACCCTCCTCCATCACTTTTCGGGCTTCGTAGGGTCCGAAAATGTCACGTGAGCGCAACACCGTCTGCCATCCGCTTTCCACTCCGCCGGCAGGGGCAAAGATGTAATACCATCCGTCACGTTTCTCCATTTTCAGTCCTTCAAGTATGGGATTGGCTTCTTCATCGTGATATACCACCTTACCGTTGTCGAGCAGACGCAATCCGTCAGCTGACATACGGTGGATTATTGCCGGTCCGCCACGATGGATGCTGTGGGCAAGATATGCCTGTCCGTCCTCGTCCCAAAACGGGCAAGGATCTTCCCATTTTGCCACTTCCACCATCTGCGTGAGTTCCCATTTACCTTTTGGGTCGTCAGTGCGAGCCACAAACAGTCCGTCTTGAGGTGTGCAGAAATACACGTAATACATTCCGTCATGATACCTTATGGAGGGCGCCCATGAGCCTTCGCCATGAGCCGGACGGTCATATTTCCCTAATGGCAATTTGTCGTAGACATGGTTGACTATCTCCCAATTCACCAAGTCCTTGGAATGTAGCACCGGAATACCCGGTATGCAAGTAAAGCTTGATGCTACCATCCAATAGTCATCCCCGACACGTATCACGTCAGGATCGGAATAGTCAGCATGAATCACAGGATTCTGATAGTCCCCGTTTCCAAGGTCAGGCGACCATTGAGCATCGGCAATGGCGTAGCTTAGGAATAAGAATGCGAGTATAAATCCCCTCATGGCAAAAATTAAATCGGCACACTCCCCTCCGACAGACGTTGAAGCGATTGTTTTATCAATGTTCCGTCAGGATATGTATATCTGCGCACTACCACATATTCTCCCGGGCAGTTCTGCACGGGTTTTATCTCTTGTTTAAAATGCACTTCCACACCTCCGTCAGTGTTTCCGGTGCAGATATTCCATTTGCGTGACAAGTCAATACCTGAACCGTAAAACACGGCGGTAGTCGTGGGATAGGTCACCACTACGGTATCGCCCCAGCCTTCAGGTTTTTCCGACGTGTTCTCAGCCGAACATACAGCCGAAGCCATTACGGCTGCAACAGCAGTAATCAAAAACTTTTTCATAACAGTATTATACAGTAATTATGTCTGTAATTAAGCCGATGGCATGATTATACAATGCCATGTAGCCGTCTGCAAAGTTATAAATTTTATCGGTAAATATTCTGTCATAGTCGGTTTATTTCATCCTCCCTGACTGATCTGCCTTTATACTTCCCTTTGGGTATGTTCAGTTTATAGCGTATTGACAGTATTTGTCATTTAAGCGATAGTCGGCAGATAAATACCCCGATGCGAGATTCTGCTTTACTCTGTCGGTCGCAGGTCGTAGCATGTTGTTATCTCCGGAATTGGATTTGCTCGTGAACGACTGGTTGCTGTAAGTATATGTGTAGTCAGCACCCGCATTGATCTCCCAATCTCCAAAATTTCTTGTGAATTCGATTTTTCCGGCTGCTAATTTTGAGGCGGTTTCATTATGGTTGAATATCTCTGTCGTGGTTTCTTCCTGAACAGTGATATTTGACGACGAATTTTTCCCGGAAATGTAATCCAGATCAATACGCATACCGATGTCGAAGGGTAGGGATATGTCGGCATATCCATTCATGTAGTGACGGAAACTTTGTGTATTGAGATTGTTTGTTGAGGTAATATCTTCTGTTATCCAAGGAACGTTTGATAAAGATTTTGCATGATATGAAAAATGGTTTGATGGCGTGCGACTGAAGGTATATTTTACACCTGCCGAATTTTTACCTGATGTGTAATCTATCCCTCCGTCGGCGGTAAGCGATTGGGATCTGCTTTTTGCATTTGCCAATGTATGGGTCATATATAGCTTGTTTTTTTCGGCAAAGTTAGAAGCCGTTGATGTAACAAGCTGTATATTAGATAGGACAATATTGTGACATCTTCAAATTGTCACAATATTGTCCCGAATTTATATCCTATATGAATAATAATTCCTCTAATGTTTACTGTATTCCCCCTTTCAGATGTTGGCAGTCCTTTTCAGAATTTAGCATCCTTTCAATTGAAGATGAACTCAAACATTTCAGGTGACAGTTTCTGCTTTATGCGGCTCTTGCGTCGGCGCAAGGCATCCTCGCTCGCTTTGAGTGCCACTGAAGCCACCTCTTTGGAGAAACCTGTATAGAAAACAGCGCAATATAAGGAGTCATCTTTAGTCAAAGTAGGGAACAGATGACATAAGTTGGCACAGGCATCGGCAAACTGACCTATTACGGCATCCAAAATTTCTTTTGATTTTTGTCGGTCAATCTCTTCGGTATCTCTTAGGAGATTGAGCCGTTTCAGTGTGGAATACTGAGGTCGTGTCTGAAAAAATTCTTTGTTGAGTCGCAATTTCTCGGCTATTGACTGCTCCATTTCGGAGTCTTGCCTCATTTCTTCGGTTTCGGTTGTCAATGCTGCTATTCTGATGTTCAGATCTGATATTTTTTCAATGAGAGCTAATTGTGCCGTTTTTAGTTTGCGTTGTCTTACAAGGAAAAATATTATGATCAGAAGCAGAATAGCCACACCTATCCCTGACCAAACGGCAACATTTCGCTCTATTTTTTCACGCATGAGCCGCTGGGAGTACTCATTTTCAATCTTAGATGTGCGGTCGGAAATTTTGAGAGAGTTGATGGAGTCCCGGTACATCTCCATTGAATCACGGTATGAGAAAGCGAGGTTGTAATCGCCGCATTGCTTGGTGATTTTGTACAATCGGTCAAAACGTGTCACTTTCCCGTCGAGCGATATGTCGTTGATTTTTATGTTATGGAGTATGTTGAGCGCCCCTTCATAATCATCGTTTGTTGCACATAGATCTGAATGTAGGATTTCAAGTTCCAAATCGATGATTTCAGACCGGTTTTTCCCGCTATTGGATGCGGCAATGCTATCATAGATCAATTTCGCTTTCTCGGAATCTCCTTTAATAGCTGCGAACCTGCTAAGGAATATTCTTGCTTTGTTTTCCATAAATGTGTTGTCATATTTACGGTTTATATCTCTACATTCCCCCAGTATCTGTGTCAAAGAATCCATGTCGCTTACCGCCAATGCCAAGTTCCATAGGTATCTCCCAAGTGCTTTTTTATCCTCTGCCTGTCTGCTGTAATTTACAGCGTCCAATACATAATAGTGAGCTTTCTCGCGTTGATATTGGGTGTAATATATCGTTCCGAGTTTGTTTGCGATTTCGCTGCGCACCTCAGGTGATACGTTGTCTTGGAGATTGTCATTAATGTCTAAGAGTCGGGTCAGAGCTTCATCATGTTTCTCAGCATCTATGAGGCGATCAACCTCTTCAAGATTCTTTTGAAGTTTATCATCATAGCTTTGGCAGCTTGGCAGGAGTATGGCAATTATGCTTAGCAAAGTCAGTGTTAAGAATAAAAATATTTTTGTGCGCAATATGTATGGATACGAATTAAACCTCATTGTGGTGGTGTTGTGATTAATTGTTGCAAAGTTAGTATTTTTAAGAAGATTAGATCTCCACAGCCATTGAATTTTTTTATTTTCCCGGTTATTAAAATTTTATCTCTCCCGTCCGCTAACACATCCAATCGCCAAATTGGGTAATGAAAACCCGCCAAATTGGGTAATGAAAATGCGCCAAATTGGGTAATGAAAATCAGCCAAATTGGGTAATGGGACATATTATTTGGTTAAATTTTAAGTGTTTTCGTCATTTTGCAGGGTTAAATGTGAGGTTATGTTGTGGGTAATGAGTATCTTTGTGCTTATAAATCAGTTCAAGAACTGATTGAAACATTTTATAAAAAGTTTAAATCGGTTCCATAAATAAATTATCACATTGTATTACTGTAATGACTAAAGGATTTATCGCATTTGTTGCTGCTCTGTTCATGGCAGCGCCTGTATATTCTCAGACTTGCCAACCTGAAGAAATCGCTTATAAAGTAAAAAATGAGGCTTTCAACAACTCGAAAGTGGAAGAGTTGTCTCAATATATGACTGACCGTCTCGGTTCACGTCTTGCTGCTTCGCAGATGAAGCTTCGTGCCGAGAAACTTGTAATAGACAAGCTGAATGAACTTGGATTGTCGAACCCGCGTGCCGAGTTCGCTTCGGAATTTACCAAAGGTGGTTGGGATAATCTGAAAAACTATGTGGCGATGACTGCCCCCTACTATTGCAGCTTTGCAGCAAATCCCAAAGCTTGGTCGGGTAGCACTGACGGTCTTGTAAAGGGTGAATGTATGGTGCTTGATGTAAATGAAATTGCCGATCTTGACAAATATAAAGGGAAATTGGCTGGTAAAATAGTGCTTATGCCTGAGCAAAGGAAGTATGAACTTTCATTCCGTCCAATGGCAAGCCGATATACAGACGAGCAGCTGAACGATATGACTAAAGACCGCCGTCCGTCAAGCGGTTCGTGGTCACGCGGGTCTTACAACCGTGCGCTCCAACATGCTATTGATTCCGTGCTGATGGCTGAGCAGGTTCTCGCTGTGATTTCAGGAGATGGGACATTCAATATTCCCGGTTCCCGTGGTGCGACTTATAAAGTCGGTGACAAAGAGCCTGTGACTCAGATAGTGCTGCCGATTGAAGACCATGGACGCATGGTGCGCCTTGTCAACAGCGGTGAAAAGGTGGAAATGGAACTTGATATTAAAAATCAGTTCACAGACAATCAGCGTATCAACAATATCATAGCAGAAATCCCGGGGACAGATCCAAAACTTAAAAATGAAATAGTGCTTATCGGCGCTCACCTTGACTCTTGGCATGGAGGAACAGGCGGAGCTGACAATGCCGCCGGTTGCATCACTATGATGGAAGCTATGCGCATACTTAAGGCTATAGGTGTTTCTCCACGCCGCACCATCCGTCTTGCATTGTGGGGCGGTGAGGAGCAGGGGCTTTACGGCTCTCGTGGATATGCCGACAAATACCTGTATGACTCTGATAAAAAGAAAGCGCAGTCGGGCTACGATGATTTTGTGATATACATGAACATGGATTTTGGCTCAGGTCGTTTCCGTGGTGTGTATCTCGAAGAGAATGATATGGCTTATCCGTTTTTCGAAGCATGGAAAAAGCCGTTGGCTTCGCTTGGCTTTGAGACACTCTCCCCGCGAAGGGTAGGCAGCACTGACCATGTTAGTTTCTCAAGCCTCGGGCTTCCTGCTTACCAGTTCATTCAGGACCCGCTTGATTACTTCCGTGCTTATCATACCACTATGGATACCTACGAACGCATGTCGATTGACGATCTGAAAGTCAATGCCGCAATTGTGGCATGGCTCGCATATAATGCCGCCATGGATAACGGTCGTATCCCTGTAAAGCCCGGTTTCCCGGATAAATTGGCTGAGGATAAAAAGTAGTTTGAATCTCAGAGACTGGTATGGGTTTGAAAAATTTAGGGAGCCGAATTTTGCCACCGATTCTCCGGACACTGATCTTGTTGATTGCGTGTGTCTTCTCAGGATGTATCAATGACGATTCTCCTGAGCCGGAGGGTGGGATGTGGTCATTGCAAGTCGGTGATCGCTGTCCTGAATTCAGTGTGTTGACAGACAAGGGTGATATCGTAAGTAATGCGACTATCAAGGGGCGTGGAGCTGTGATAATTTTCTTCAACACCTCATGCTCTGACTGCCAGCGGGAATTGCCGAAAATGCAACAGATATATGAACAATACCTGCAGGACGCTTCTTCGGTGCAATGGGTGTGCATTGCCCGTGAGGAGGATGCCAATTCCATAGCCGCATATTGGGAGAAACATGGTCTGACAATGCCATACTCTCCGCAGACCGATAGGAAAATTTATAACCTTTTCGCAAATTCCGAAATCCCTCGTGTTTATGTGATCTCCCCCGAATGTATAATCACATCCACATCGCTCTGATCGAAAATTTCTCATCATCAAATGCACACTTTTGTGTATATGGGTAATGGTAATCTTTTCTTACCTTTGTGTTTACTTAGATTTGCTTGTGCTAACCGAAATTGATTCCCTTGAAACCGATTATAGGTGATATAAAAAATGATTGAAAAACAGCATAAAAATAATGATTTATGGAACTAAAAGCAAGGGAATGTCCTCATTGCCATCGTCAGGTCTCAAATAAGGTCTGTTCTAAATATATCTTGCGAGGTACGGCATATACAGTCCGTTGCAATCATTGCGGAACGGAATTGGCTCTCGTTAGGGAACCTCTGCCTTTTAAATGGTGTACGTTTGCCGGTTTTATAAGCACCGCAGTCCCTGCCCAGTATTTCCTGACGATTCAAAAATTAGGACTTGCCCGATCCTTATCCTACGCCGCAATGATAGGACTATTCATGCTCGGAATTGTCATTATTCTGACATATAAAAGAATCTATTTTAAAGAGGTCTATGATTAATCTGAACACATTAAAGATGAAAAATTTTCTTATCCCTTTTCTGTTTATTGCCTGCTTTCTTATGACTGCGTGCGATAGTAAAGATGATCCCGAAATTAATCCCATCCGCTTTGGAAGACTGGATTATACAATCCGTGTCGGTATAGGTACGAACATCGGTTTTGTTGATGGAGGTGGTGTCTATGAATTGACTGCGAGTAACCCCGATGTTTTAGGGAAATTCTATATAGATAATGAAACAAAAACACTTAGGGTAATCCCCTCATCTACTGGAGAATCGACATTGACCATTACCGATGTGGCAGCTGACACTTCCACAACTCTAAGAATTACTGTAGAGGATTTCTATCTTTCATTTACTATTAAAGAAATTGAAGGCGATAATACTAATCCCTATTTGGATTATAATAATGAAATCCGGTTTATAAGGGATGAAGGAAACACCAAGCCTGTTAAAATCCTATGGCAAAACAAAGTTAGTTATGAGATAAAATGTATTGCCGAGGGATATTTTGATATCGAGCGCAGTGGGACGAACATCTTCACTCTAAATTTGAAACTTCGCCATGATTCTGATAAAGAATTTAAGACTTTCAATTATACGCTTGGCGGAGATGGGGAATACCTCAAACTATTCGATAAATGGTTCGGATATGATTGGGACGATAGCATCGCATCAAAATCCTTACCGGTAAAACAGATAAAAATGACATTGACCGACCCCTCCAACAACTGCAAAATAACATGCACCCTCCAACCATTCTGATTTTTACATCAAACAAATTATCAATCGTATCATACGACAAATCATAAAATCGCCGCCAGTCTCAGATGGAGGACTGGCGGCGATTTATGATTTAATTTTCAATTGTTTTGACTACTTACTCTCAAATATTTTGATTGTTTAGTCTCAATTGGCTTTACTATTAGTCCCAGTTGGCTTTGGCTACTTGGTTTCAATTGCTTTGACTACTTGGGCGGCGATTTGCTCCATGCCTTTGCGGTTGGGATGTCCCATCTGCTTTTCAATACCTTCGAGCTGGATGCAAGGCACCGAATAAGCCTCACATGCTTTTAGTACAATGTCACGTGCCTCGCCTGTGATCTCATCGTTGAGGATGAATACTGTTTTTGCATTCGGATATATGGCGCCTAATTGCTGGAGCATGTATTCCATTGCGGGTTTGAATGTATAGAGAGGGTGTGGTTCGGGTTTCTTCGCAGTTTCAGGGGTGAGCGATACCTTAGCCCAAAAATCGTTTGTGGCACCGAACACTAATATTAAATCCGGGTTGCCGAGGTCGGACATTCGTGTGATGAATGAACGTGAACTGTAATCCTCGCCACGGTAGCCGCGATGGCATACGGTGGAGCCTGAGTAGGAATTGTTTCGCTCCAACTCGTAGCCGGTCTGCTTCAGGAAAAGTCCCCACCAAGTTTGCTCGGGAGATGTCAAATCCGTACGTTTAGGGTTTGATTCATTTTTCATATACCATGACAGGTTGGAAGTAGGTTCGATACAGCCCTCAAATGTGGAGTATGAGTCACCTAAAATCGAAACTTTTTTATTGCCGTCGGCAAATGCGTATCCTGCGACGCAACATAGCATGGAAATTACAATCAGAAATTTTCTCATGGTCTGTGATAATTTTATTGTTGTTAGTTGATTTATGCTTCAAAGGTACATAAAAATCATATTTTTTCAGTTTCGCCGGATAAAAATCTGCTCGTTTTTATGTACTTTTGTGGTATAATGAACTAATCTTAGTGATTTGTAAGGCTATTATGATAAAGAAACTGCTTTCGCTCCCCCCGAATCTTGTGGGCGCTTTCCATAAAGTTACAGAACTTCCTGACGATGAATATTTCTGCACCAATGACCCCGTAGGGCAACGTCTTGGCAGTGGTGGAGGCACTACATGGCTCCTTGAGGAATGTCACAAGGCATGGGGCGGCGATAAGAAGTTCATGGATTGGCTCGGCTGTGAGAAGCGCATTTTGCTTCATGCCGGAGGTCAGAGCAGACGTCTGCCGTCATACGCTCCATCCGGAAAAATACTCACACCTATACCCATATTCCGCTGGGAGAGAGGACAGAGATTAAGCCAGTCGCTCCTTGACCTGCAACTACCTCTCTATGAGCGTATAGTTGAAAAGATGCCCAAGGGGATGAATACCATGGTGGTAAGCGGTGATGTCTATATACGTGCCGCAGAGGAGATCCCACCAATCCCTGATGCCGATGTGGTATGCTATGGTTTATGGCTTGATGCGTCTGTGGCAAAGAATCACGGGGTATTCTACAGCAGCCATGACACACCTTCGGTACTTGAAAAAATGTTGCAGAAACCGTCGGTGGAAGAGCTTAACGAGCTTTCGCAGACAGGATATTTCCTCACCGACATAGGTGTGTGGCTACTCAGCGACCGTGCAGTTGAGTTGCTTCGCAAAAAGTCAAAACATGGTGATGAATTTCGTGAATATGATTTGTATTCAGAGTTCGGGCGAGCCTTGGGTACGAATCCGGAGATGCCCGATGAAGAATTGTCATCACTTTCAGTAGCCATTGTCCCGTTGCCCGATGGGGAATTTTATCATTTCGGGACAAGCCGGGAGATGATCTCTTCCATGCTGAAAATTCAGAACCTTGTGAATGACCAACGGCGCATTATGCATCGTGACAGAAAGCCGCATCCCTCCATATTTGTGCAGAATGCCATCACTAAGCGTCCATTTACATCAGCCAACACAAATGTATGGGTTGAAAACAGCTTTATAGGTGAAAATTGGCAGCTCACTACCGACAATATAGTGACCGGTGTCCCTGAGAATGACTGGGCTATCACTCTTAAGCCGGGTCAATGTCTCGACATCGTTCCGGTGAGGGAGGAAGATTATGTGGTGAGAGTTTACAATATAGATGATAAATTTGCCGGTACTGAGCAACAAACACCCCGATTCCCTGTGGTTAGGAATATTGCCGAGATGGGTAAGGTGGTAAAAGCCATGCTTGACGGCGATTTTATCTTTGACGGTTATGAATTAATGAGCGCCGAGCACATTTCAGATGTGGCAAATCTTGAACGCCTTGTGGCTCAGCGTCGCCTGTTCCGCAGAGATAACTGGATAGGGCTTGCAAAGAATCATCAGCACAGCGTCTTTTATCAGCTCGATCTTTATGATGCCGCCCATAGTTTTGCCGTTGATCATATAGAGTTGCCTGAACGGCTTGCGCCGTCAGCTCCGCTTATGACACGCATACATGACGCCATGTTTCATGCCGAAGTATTGCGTCAGTCAGGTGGTGATTTCAAGGAAGCAGAAGCGGAGGCATTCTCGCTTCTGCGTGAAGGTCTGACCGGGACACTCCTTGACCGTAAGCAATTGCCAAAACGGGCAGTATGTGCCGACCAGATTGTATGGAGCCGCTCCCCTGTAAGGATTGACATAGCCGGTGGTTGGACCGACACCCCGCCGTTCTGCCTTATGGAAGGTGGGAATGTGATAAACCTTGCCATCGAGCTTAACGGGCAGCCTCCGTTGCAGGCTTACATTCGCCCGTGTGTGGAGCCCCACATTATATGCCGCAGTATTGATTTGGGAGCCTCGGAGCGGATTGAGACCTACGAACAGCTTTTCGATTTTAATAAGGTCGGAAGTCCGTTCTCGATTCCCAAGGCGGCTTTGGCTCTTGCCGGATTTCATCCTCGGTTCTGCCCGGTGGCTTATCCGTCGCTTAAGGCTCAATTGTTGGAATTTGGCGGTGGACTTGAAATTACACTCTTCTCCGCTATCCCTGCCGGTAGCGGACTCGGCACAAGCAGTATTCTTGCTGCTACTGTACTTGGTGCTATAAGTGATTTCTGCTCTCTCGCATGGGATAAGAATGAGATATGCCGCCGCACGTTGGTTCTTGAACAGCTTTTAACCACGGGTGGGGGATGGCAAGATCAGTTTGGTGGTGTACTTGGCGGTGTCAAGCTTCTCCAGACAGTGAAAGGCTTTGACCAGACTCCTAATGTGCGCTGGCTTCCCGACACTTTGTTTACTGACCCGGAATATGCCCAATGCCATCTGTTGTATTACACCGGAATAACCCGAACCGCAAAGGATATTTTGGCAGAAATCGTGCGCCGTATGTTCCTTAACCATGGTGAACAGATACGTATGTTACGTGGCATGAAAGTTCACACTATGGAGATGTATGATGCTATCCAGCGTCAGGATTTCAACCGCATGGGACATCTTGTGCGAAAAACTTGGGCACAGAATATCGCACTTGACCATGGAACCAATCCTCCAGAAGTTGAGGCGATAACAAGATTGGTAGATGACCTCTGTCTCGGTTACAAACTTCCGGGCGCAGGCGGGGGCGGCTATATGTATATGATAGCTAAAGATGCTGAAGCTGCAGCAAGAATCAAACATATACTGCAGTCCTCAGCTCTTAATCCTAATGCCCGACTTGTGGATATGGCGCTAAGCAAAACAGGGCTTCATGTGACCCGAAGCTAAAGCGTCTTTGCGGTATCAAATCGTTGCGGAATCAGTCTTTTAAACACCCTACCGGGACTACCAATACACCATCGGTCCTTCGGTAGGCATAGTCACCCACACCGGTTAACACCATCATGAAAGACGGGGATTTCATCTTCGTAGTGTCGATTCTGTCCCTTAATTCAAGCAGGGTCTTTGCACCCTCGTTTATAAGCTTTTCTCCGCCTAATTTTATCTCCACTAATCCGTAGCTTCCGTTACGGAGATGTACCACTGCATCGCACTCCAATCCTGTCTTGTCGCGGAAATGGTATACGGTTCCGTCCAGAGCCTGTGAATAAACTCTAAGGTCACGTACACATAATCCATTTCCAAAGATGGCACGATTTCATTTCCAAAGTTGGCGCATTTTCGTTTCCAAAGTTGGCATTAATAATATACTGTGTATTAGGAAATTAATAAAATTATTAACATTTTTTAAATGAAGTTTATGCAAATATTATTTTGGAGTATTTTTGACATGATTTTCGGATAAAAAATCACCAATCTACCACTCTATCCACAATCTCTTTTTGCTCATTGGCTGTACGGCGTAGGTAGATACGGGTGGTTTCAATACTTTCGTGACCCATCAGATCGGCAAGCAATGCCAAATCATTGAGCTTGTCAAGGAAATTTTTAGCGAAGCGGTGCCGGAATGAATGGGGATATACTACATCTCGGTTAATACCATATAACTCGGCAAAATGTTTGAGTTGCTGTCCCACACCTCGTGCCGTGATTCGTTTGCCGAATCGATTTAGAAATATATAGCCAGAATATATATTTTTAGATTGTAGCCATTCTTGGGCTTCAAGTCGGAGATTGTAAGGTATGTATAGTCTCCGCATTTTGCCCCCTTTGCTATAAATGTCAAGGTAGCCCGCCACGACATGTTCAGCCTTGATTTGAATTAGCTCGCTGATGCGGGCGCCTGTCGCACCAAGAAACCACACTAAAAAATACCATTCATCCAACCCGTCCTCTTTTAGCTTGCATTTCAAGAATTTATAATCAGCGTCACTGATTACATTTTCAAGAAAATCCTTCTGCTGAACCCTCACAAATTTCATTTTAAGACTCGCACTCTCAAGAAATTCGAGATATTTATTGACAGCCTGAATGCGTAGGTTCACTGTCTGTGGCTTGAAATGCTCCAATAGATATCCTTTATAGGCAAGGAGATTATTGGCTGACACATTTTCGTAATTCTTAAGGTAATACTTGACTGCCACGACATACGCCTTGATTGTAGTCTGGGAAAGATTGCTTTTAACCAGATACTCCTGAAATTCAGTTACCATTTTGAGTAGTTCTTAAAGTTTAAATCAGTTCATTATGTTATTTCCCACGGATTTTGTTTATTGTCAATTTAAATCAGTTTTATTTTAGAAGTTTGACAAGGCGAAAATACCTAAATATAATTATTCCGGTACAAATCGGCGTGAATAAATCATTAATTTATGGTATTGTTGAAATTTCGGGTATGAAATAATTTTGCAGCGGAAAAATAGTAATGAAAAAATGATTCAAAAAGCGCTTATTTTATTTGTGATATTATTCGTCACAACATTCACAGGGAATGCAAATCCTACAATTGTATCCGATGCCAATATCTCCGGGCATGTGATTGATTCTGAAACCGGTGAACATATACCGGGATGTGTGGTAAAGATTATAGGTTCAAATCTGATGACAATGACTGATGCTTCCGGGCATTATGTGTTTCGAGATCTCAATCCCGGTGAATATACACTTGAAGTGTCGTTTATAGGTTATGCCTCTCAGCGAAAAAGCACCCATGTGAAATCAGACCAGACTGTGGAACTCAATTTTGAGATTTCAACAGATGCTTTTATGCTCGATCAGGTAGTGGTGACATCTTCTAAAACGGAAACTCGCCGCCGGGAAAGCCCTTCGCTTGTAAATGTGGTGTCCGGGAAAACGTTTATGAATGTTGGTGCTTGCTCCCTTGCCGATGGTCTTGATTTTCAACCCGGAGTGAGAGTTGAGAACGATTGCCAAAATTGCGGATTCACTCAGGTGAGAATAAATGGCTTGGACGGACACTATTCACAGATACTAATGAATTCCCGTCCGGTATTCTCGGCGTTGACCGGAGTCTACGGGCTTGAACAGATTCCTGCCAATATGATTGACCGAGTGGAAGTGATGCGCGGTGGTGGCTCGGCTCTGTTCGGATCCTCGGCGGTAGGTGGCACAATCAATATAATCACAAAGGATCCGTTGACTAATTCGGCGCAACTGTCGCACACGCTTACCTCCATCGGTCCCTCCGGAGCTATGGATAATAATACCACAATTAATGCGTCGGTGGTGACTGACAATAATAAAGCAGGAATATTCATATATGGTCAGAGCCGTTACCGTGACGGATATGACCATAACGATGACGGGTTTACAGAGGTGGCTCAGCTTAAAACCCAGACCCTCGGAGTCCGTACATTCCTTCGCACAACTGATAATTCAAAACTCACACTTGAATATCATAATACCCACGAGTATCGCCGTGGCGGAGACAATCTTGACGAGCCGGCACATCTCGCAATGATAGCCGAACAGGTTGATCATAATATCCATGCCGGTGAGGCCACATTTGATCTGTGGTTCCGTGACCGTCGTGACCATCTATCGATTTTTGCTGCTACTCAGGACACCAAACGTCAAAGCTATTATGGCTCCGACATGGATCCCAATGCATACGGAAGCACTTCTGATATTGTGATTACTGCCGGGTCGCAGTTGACTCATCCTATGGATCATTTTCTCTTTATGCCGGCGGAGCTTGTAGCCGGTGTGGAATATTCATTTAATCGCTTGCACGATGTCACCATTGGTTATGGACATGACATATTGCAGAAAGTGAATATATACAGTGGTTATCTGCAAAATGAGTGGAAAAATGAAAAATGGGGATTTCTCATGGGAGCACGTGTTGACAAGCACTCCATGATTCACAATCCGATAGTGTCACCACGTCTGAATCTTCGCTTTAATCCTTCGCAAAATTTCAATTTCAGAGCTTCTTATTCCACAGGCTTCCGCTCTCCGCAGGCATACGACGAGGATTTCCATGTGGCAATTGTAGGTGGTGAGCGTGTGGTCACAGTGCTTGCCCCCGGACTGAAACAGGAAAGCTCGCAGAGTGTTAGCCTTTCAGCCGATATGTATCAACGGTTCGGCAATGTGCAGACCAATCTTCTTGTGGAGGGTTTCTTCACCGACCTCCGTGACGTATTTGCTCTTCGTCAACTTGAGGGGCCGGATGAAAACGGTAATGCTGTATTGGAGCGTTATAATGGTTCCGGTGCGAAGGTGATGGGTGTAAATATTGAAGCCAAAGCATTCTTCTCAAGTCATTTCGATGTGCAGGGTGGCGTTACCATGCAGCGTAGCCGCTATAAAAAGCCCGAAGCGTGGAGCGATGACCCGAATGTCCCTGCTGAGAAAAAGATGTTCCGTACGCCTGACATTTACGGATACTTTACTGCCAACTGTGAAATCATACATTCGTTGCGGGCATCTTTTACAGGCACAGTTACCGGACCTATGTTGGTGCAACATCTTGCGGGGTCAGGTACAGACATCGATTTGTCTGTAAAAACGCAATCATTTTTTGATGCGTCATTGAAACTTACATATACATTCCGTGTATTCAATCGTATGAATCTTGATGTGTCGGGTGGTGTAAGTAATATATTCAATTCCTATCAAAAGGATTTTGACCTCGGTCCTCGCCGTGACTCGGGATATATTTATGGTCCCACACTGCCACGTTGCGTGAATGTTGGTGTTTCGTTGGGTATATAGCCGGTTTTATAGTTCTCATTCTGAGGGCTTGAACTTAATAAAACGTCATTTGTTTAAATATTAAAACAAATGTTATGAAAAAGCTATTATCTATTTTCCTGTTGTTGGCGGCGTTTGTTGCCAATGCAAGCGCTATGACTCTAAAGGAGGCATACGACGAGATGAGCAAACTCCCTGACCTTAAGGGGATAGAGTCTGACAACCATTATTATAAAGGAAATGGCTGGTTGGAAGCTCTTCCAATTAAAAATGTTTCCGTGACTTATAAGGCACATCAGGTAGGAAACGGGCAAACAGTATATTATGGGAGCAAGGTTGATGAATTGTCAAAACTTCTCCCTAAGGAACAGCTTGTGCTATGCGGAACCAACTTCCAGAATCTTATATACTTTTATGCACGTCCCTTAGATAAGGATAATTATGAGCTTCTGATCATGATTGATCAAGCTTATCAAGGACAGACCATAACGGTGTTGGGTACAGTCAACAAAAACATTGTGGAGAGTCTAAAGGATGGCAAAATAGAATTCACCCCCGACAATCAAATCAAAGTCTTCGCACCAATATTGATATGCAACTGATGATTGCATAGAGAAAATATATCAAATTGAATTTTTCGCACTCTTTTGGGGATTTTGGATATTAACTTTGTGGCAAGTTTAATATCTTAATAACTTATTGAGCTTAATAATTTGTCAAGTTTAATAATTTGCAAATTAATAATTTACCAAGTTTAATATCTTAAATCTAAGAGTTATGAATAATTCAGGTAATTTTAGTGAGAGTGTTTATGGAACGGATTTGAAACGTGAGGGTCGGAGCTGTGGCAGATACTCCATGTCGGAAAAGGCTTATAATGACTTCGTTTCAAGGGTAAACGAGACATTGAAGCATGACGAGAAGGCTTGCCAAGATGCTTTGTCAATGTTTTTCAACTATATAAATGGAGTAAAGCATGATCCGATGCTTTCCGAAAGCAGCGAGATAGCCCGTGTGGCGTTTATGATGATACGTTCGGAAATTGACAGGGCTATGCAACGTTCACGTTCGGCAAGGGAACGTGCCGAACGCCGTAGAGGAAACAGGCCGGTCAAAGCAAAGGTGAGCAAGAAGACAAAGGCGAAAGATGATGCATTTATAAAGCAGTTTATCGCCCTTTTTAAGTCCGACACACCTATAGTTTCAGTTAATGACAGTGCCGGGACTATTAAAGAGGATAAGCCTCGTTTACGGGAATTGTGCGAGTGCACAATCCCCTGAAAGGCTGTCTGTGAATAAAATTTACTTTGCGATTATCTCCTTTAAAGCTAAGGATAACTGATGAGGGCATGATGAGGGTTTGGTGCCGCAACGTATCCCTTCAAGACGGGTGATAACCTCTTCGGGTTTCATCCCTTTTACGAGTGCGCCTATACCTTGGAGGTTGCCATGGCATCCTCCTGTGAAACACACATCTTTTATAAGTCCGTCCTCGACTTCGATTTCTATAAGACGAGAACATGTTCCTGAGGTCTGATACTGATATTTCATTTTATGTTTATTTGGTTATTCTTCTAAACGGTTGATAACGCTCATCAGGGCTTCTCCGAGTCCTATGGTGTAGCCGCTGTTCATGTATACTACACGGTTGAATGTGTCGGCAATCACAAACAAGGGCTTTTCAACTTCGGTTAAATTCAGGCTTGCTGCAAGTTCCGATGCCAACACGCCATCCTTGTCAATTCCGAAAATCACATTTTCGGGAAGATTCTTGAATGTGGATTTATTGAATCGTGATGCTTCATTTTCATCTTTGAAAAGCAGCACTATTTTCTTGCCCCACTTTTCAAAGTCACCTTTAAGTGCGCTTATGTCGTTAAGCGCATGTGAGGTAGGTTCATGGTTGGGCTGTATGAGCCCGATCACATAATACCCACGTCCTGTGGAGGATAGGATGCTTTTGTCGGCTTTGGTTTCAAGGTCATGGTAGATATTTTCGGAATTCAGCGACCCGATCACCTGCACCGCATTGTCATCATGACGGAAAACGAAAGGAATTTCAGTCGTTTCTCCATGCTTTACAGTGAAGAATTCAGTCTGTGCAAGCACACCGCCGTTGGCAAGACGTTGCCCCGTGACAAGCATATATTGACCCTCTTCAAGAGTGGAGTGATTGTTTAAGAAATCCTCAAGCGTTGTCCCTTCGTCATATTCAAGTTGACGGGGGAAGCCGTCGTCAATTTTAGAAATTGAAAAATGGTTATAATACTTAGGCTCTTTGACTGTCGAAAGCACTATTTCAGAAGCCTTGATATTGCCTGTGGGAGAAACTGACGGCAGAGCTGCGTTGTCAAGTTTCACATCCACCCATTCGCCTGTTTCGGAGGCATATTGCGGTTTACCTGTGACGGCATCTATGCGAGCCGGAATACCGCAGCTCCTTGCCCCGGCTACAAAACAGATGGCAGCCGATAGCGGATCGGCAATACCGCTTTCCCATACCGAGCGTGGAGACATGCGCAATTGCATGGGATTAATGTCGGTGCGTATCTTTATTTTCCCCTTTATAAGCTCCACCCATTTGTCAGGATTGCTTGAATATGCGGCACGTTCGCTTTCGGGAATCACGCTTCTGAAATATTCTTTGTAAGGGGTGAGATTTTCGTTTTCAATACGGGGATTAAGTATGTAATCCACATACAGTTTCTCATGTTTTTTCGTTTCGGGTGTTGCTATATGGTCATAAAGCACTTCCGGAGCGACATCACGGCGATCTTTTTCGCTGATGGCGAGTAAAAGTGAAAGGGCTTTCTCCCTTTGATTGGCAGGTACAGAGGTTAGGAAGTCAGTGATAGTTTTGTGATTTCCTCTTGCCTCAGTGAGTACTTTAACGGTCTTTTCAGGGTCGAGCGACAATTTTCCGGCAAGTTCCTTTGCGGTAGCTTCATTGGCAAAGGTAGCCATATAGGCATGTCGGATAGAGTCTTCGTATGATTTGCGCTTGTCGTTTTCCAAAGCTTGCGCTTCAGTGGGTTTTGGCAGGGATGCCGAAGCCGGAGGTGGTATAAGGTCAAACTGCATTGAGCCGCTGTAAGACGCATCTTTGTCAAGAACTATAGTGACCGGTGAGGTTGAGTTCCCTTTTGCGAGACCGAATTGTTTTCCGTCTGAAGCCCAGATGACGAGATCACCTTTCCCTACGTTCAATGACGAGTATCCGTTGTCGTCAGTCCGCTTTCTGGCTAAGGGATAATACTCGGCATAATTGTAGAGACTGAAATTTACAATGACACCTTTTGCAGGTGTAAGGTCGGGATTCAAAACCTGTACTTTCACAGGCGCCACCGGGGCATAATTTTCAGTTACGTTTATGACGGTGTAGTAGGGGGTGGATGCAACTCCTTCTTCCGGTCCGTCGTAAACACCGAACGCATTGGTGTGCATCAGCATTCCCCGTGATGCCGGAGAGTTGAACCAAGCAAGGTTAAGTATAGGTTCAGGCTCACATGCGCCGAGGAAATACCATTTGCCGTTAGCCCATGCTTCTACCCAAGCGTGATTGTCGTCGGTATGCGCCCATCGGGGGGTATATACCTGTCGTGCAGGTATTCCCATTGCTCTTAACGCAGCTACGGTGAATGTTGATTCCTCCCCGCATCGTCCTATGGCTTGACTGACGGTAGATAGCGGGCTGCTGGTGCGGGGGTCGGATGGCTGATAGGTGGCTTTTTCATGGCACCAGTGGTTGATTTCCAATATTGCGTCCTCCATCGACAGATTTTTCACCCTGTCCTTAAGTTCGTCATAAAATACCTGTCGTGACATGTCAAGATTTTCATTGTTGACTCTGACAGGGAGGACGAAGTGACGGAATTCCCGTTCAGGCACTGTTTTTCCCCATGGCATTTCATTGCGGGCTTTTAATGAAAGCTCTACATTTTGCCGGTAGAAGTCTCTGTCATACATAGCCTTGTCGGGCAAAGGCATACCTTTATACAGGAATTCAATCAGACTGTCGGTCTCATTGACGGGGTTTACCGCTCCAGAATTGAATGATACTGCCATTATAATCGCCGCAGTCAGCCATAATTTTGCCATATTGAATGTCGGGTAGTTATATTTATGTGATATGATGTTGTGTCAGGGCTTTGAGTCGTCAGACACAGCTGTTTATTTCTGAAATAATCTTTTTTACAATCTCCGCAGATGTTACCATACGGCTGTATTCATCGCTCCCTTTGGCTCCCATGCTCACGTTCTCGTTACGGAAAGTCATCTTTGAGCCAATCTTGTGACGAGCTGAGGCGTGAAGTTCGGAGACTCCGCTTTCAGTCGCTATCATCCGTGCGTTGGTTTCATTTACTCCGCTTCCTGCCATTATGGTGATGCGTCCTGCGCTCTGATGATGAAGCTGTGCGAGCAATTTCACACCTTTCTCCGCTGAGGTGGCTTGTCCTGACGTAAGAAGTCTGTGACATCCGAGTGAGATTATATCTTCCAACGCCTCCATCGGATTCCGGCATAGATCAAAAGCCCGGTGAAAGGTTATTTCTATACCTTCTGCGGCATCCACAAGTCTGCGGCAGAGTTCCATGTCGATATTTCCGTCGGGGGTGAGAGCCCCGATCACCACACCGTTGACACCTTCTTTGACAAATGTCTTTATGTCGGTGATCATGCAGTCGGCTTCTTCTGGAGTGTAGATGAAGTCGCCACCTCTCGGACGTATCAGCACGTTTACCTTTATCCCTTGCGCAAGAGCCGCTTTCACAAACCCTACTGAGGGTGTGACACCGCCCTCGGAGAGTCCGCTGCACAGTTCCACACGTGTGGCTCCTCCCTGTGCCGCAGCAGCGACACTTTCTATGGAATCAGCGCAGACTTCAAGTGTGCGAAGAGTCATACGATGGTTATTTTGTGGTGAGTTCGATTATATAGTCGGCTACATCGGGTATTTCGAGGAGATGCAGCACTATACCTTTATCTTTGTGTCGGGTGAATTTCACATCCTGTTTCCCGTCAAATGTGACTGCTTTCTTTACTTTGCAGTCGAGTGGCAGATGGAGGTCGCACGTATCAGCTGAGAGAAGATGCACGTAGAGTGTGTCACCTTTTCGGGTAGTCGTTCCCCACGGTTGCGACTGTATGTCACCGCCGGCTGTGTCATATATTGTCTCGCCATATTTGGCAAGCCATTCCCCCATCTCTTTGAGTCGTGATAATGACTGTTCGGGGAACTCTCCGTTGGGCTGCGGACCAACGTTCAGAAGGAGGTTGGCACCCATGCCTGCGCATTTCACAAGAAGTCTTATCAAAGTGGGAGTGTCTTTGTAGTCAGTGTCACGCACTTTATATCCCCACATGCCGTTCATGGTCTGACATGTCTCCTTAGGCAATGCTCCGAGTTCCTGATAGCTTAATCCTGCGGTGTTTTCCCCCGGAACGTCACGTTCGAATATCTGAATATCCTCACCGGGAATCACATTGACATGATGGTTATTGGCTACCATACATGACGGTTGCAGGGTGTGGATCATCTCATATTGCTTGTCAAGTTGCCAGTCAAACGGTATGGAGTCCTCATCATGATCCCAGTAACCGTCAAACCATATAGCACGGATAGGACCGTAGTTAGTAAGCAGCTCGGTGAGCTGGTTGTTCATGAATTTGTAATAGGTATCCCAGTTGTAATTCAGGGAATCTCTGCCGTTGTAGCGCCCTGTGCGCCCCCGCGGATAGTCGGTGCGTTTCCAGTCGAGGTGTGAATAATAAAGGTGGAGCTTTATATCCTCTTTTGCACACGCCTCGGACAGCTCTTTCAGCACGTCACGTTTGAAGGGTGTTCCGTCCACTATGTTGTAGTCACTCTCGGCTGTCTTAAACATTGAAAAGCCGTCGTGGTGGCGTGATGTGAATGTGACGTATCGGGCTCCTGAGCCTTTGATGGCTTTTACCCACTCGTCGGCATTGAAATCTGCCGGGTAGAAACCTTTTGCCGCCTTGCAGTATTCATCTTCACGTATGCCGGAGTTCAGATACCATTCACCTTGGGCAAACATGCTGTAGATGCCCCAGTGAATGAATATGCCGAAACGGTCGGCGGCAAATTCCTTCTGCGATTTCTTGACCGCCTCGCTGGGTATGTATGTTACACCCTTATTAGCCGTCGCTTCTGTGTTTAGCTCTGAGGCATAACCACCAAAAGACACGGCAAGTATCGTCAATGCTGATAAAATTTTTTTCATGATAATAACTTTTCCAATTGCAATAATGAACTGATTTAAATCACTCAAATGCAAAAATAGTGAAATATTCTGATATTAAACCGTCATCAATGTAAATTTTGATACAAACTCACCGATAGGACTGGAGTTATTTCCTGTTGCGAGAAGTGACGGCAGAAAAATTTTTAATCGCCCAGTCAATGACATTGTCAATGACAGGTATTAGACTTTTGCCGAGCGGTGTTAGGGAGTATTCCACTCTCGGCGGTACTTCGGGATAGAGCTTACGGTTTATAAGTCCGTCGGCTTCTAGATTTTTTAAGGTTTCGGTAAGCACTTTCGGAGATATGTCGGGTATGGCTTTGCCGATAACATTGAAACGAGTACTGCCGTTTTCAGAGAGGATACACAGAATGAGCATCGCCCATTTACCAGAGAATCGGGAAATGACATTTCTCACCGGACATGTATCGATATTGATATATTTTTTCAAATTTTCTTGAGGTGGTAAACTGTTCATTTTTAATTATAGTTACTTTAATGTAAGTGACTTTCGTTTTTGTAAGTTGTTGTTTATTAGGAATAAACGTTTTAATTTTGCACTATCAAAACGAAAGTATGTTTCGTTTGCAAAGTTAATTATAAATTTTAAAACATAAAATTATGAATGAAATTACAATTAAGGAAAATGGCAATAAGTTTGCACATGCATCGGTAGGAAATCTTGAGAAGTTTGACGGTAAATTGTTTCTGAAGGATGCAATAGGAGCCACTTCATGTGAAATTTCCTTCGGCGCTCTTCCTTCCGGTGTTGCTGTCCCATCTTTTCATAGTCATAAGGAAGATGAAGAGATATATGTGATTATCTCGGGTGAGGGACGGTTTCAGGTAGATAATGATGTGTTTGACATAGCTGAAGGCTCTGTTGTCAGAGTGTCTACCGGTTGTGATCGTAATCTTAAATGCACATCTGCCACTCCGATGACTTATATATGTATTCAGGCTAAAGAAAAATCGCTCAATTTCTGCACAATGACTGATGCTGAAATTACCGAACGGGAAAATCTGTTATGAAAATCAGTTCATTAAAATAATATCTCCCCAAAAGTTTTATATATGACTTTTGGGGAGATGTTATTTACTGTAGATTTTTTGATATATGGATAGTGTGGGCACTATCTTGTTATAGAATTATATCAAAGGACTTTCTTGTAGAGGGCGATGATTTCGTCGAGGGTCACGGGGCGGGGATTGCCGGGTGTGCAGACGTCGGCGAGGGCTTGCTCGGCAAGGCGTGGAATATCTTTCTCTGTGATGCCGAGGTCGGTGAGATGCTGGGGTATCTCAACCTTTATGGCGAGGGCTTTCACTGCATCGCAAGCGGCGCGTGATGCCTCTTCACGTGTCATACCTGTGGTGTCAACGCCCATAGCACGTGCTATTTCGGGATATTTGTCAAGGCAGTACTCCATGTTGAATTCCATCACAGTCGGGAGCAGGAGCGCATTGGCAACGCCGTGTGGTATGTCGAAGAGCGAGCCGAGCGGGTGAGCCATGCCGTGAACAAGTCCGAGACCGACATTTGAGAATGCCATGCCGGCAATGTACTGAGCAACCGCCATACCGTTGCGGGCATCGGCATTGTTAGGTTCGGCTACGGCAACAGGGAGGTATTTGCTGATCATGCGGACAGCTTCGATTTCAAACATGTCAGACATTTCCCATGCGCCTTTGGTTATATAACCTTCAATAGCGTGGGTGAGCGCATCCATACCTGTGGCTGCTGTCAGGCTCTTGGGAAGACTGTACATAAGTTCGGCGTCGATGATAGCCACTGCCGGAATGTCGTTGGGGTCAACGCATACCATCTTTTTCTGCTTGTCCTCGTCGATAATCACATAGTTGATTGTGGTTTCGGCTGCTGTGCCGGCAGTAGTGGGGAGAGCTATGATGGGAACACTCTTGTGGGTGGTGGGAGCGCAACCTTCAAGTGATATGATGTCGTCAAATTCCGGGTTATTCACCACGATGCCGATACCTTTGGCTGTGTCGATAGATGAACCTCCGCCGATAGCCACGATGAAGTCGGCTCCTGATTTCTTATAAGCCTCGATACCGTTTTTAACGTTGGTGACGGTCGGGTTGGGCTTAACATCGCTGAATATTTCGTATGGTATTCCGGCTTCGTCAAGAACATCGGTTACCATTTTGGCAACACCGAATTTGATAAGCCCGGGATCTGTCACCACAAGGGCTTTGTTTTTGCCGAGTTGTTTTATTGCTTCGGGGAGTTGTTTTCTCGCACCGGGTCCGAAGTAGGACACTTCGTTCAGGATGAAACGATTGATCATATTTTACGGTATTAGTTGAACGGATTTTATTTGCTTTCACCCATTAAGAGGATGACTTTGGCAAAGTTAAATAAAATCCATGAAAGTGCCAAGTGAAAAATGGTGACCCATGACTTTTCATCACGGCTCACCATGGCTTATTCATTTAAAATCTCTTTGGTCTGTTTATTTTATAGATACATTTTATTCTGGGCAGAAGAAGAGGTCGCATATCCCCCAGCAGATAATGGAAGATATGAAAAGAGCTACGATTAAACGTAAAGTTTTTGATTTTATAAACTTGCGCTTGCCGAAAAACCAAAGCAGAATCTCCGCAACTACCGCAATTATTGTATAAACATACCAACGTGAAAACATAATGAGTTGTAATTTTGAAGTTTTTCTTATAAGACGCAAATTTATATAAAATATGTACTAATGAGCTTAAAAACTCATAAGTTATTTGTAGAACTTGTCGGGTGTGTGACTAATTCGATGGCTTGTTTGCCGGTGAGGTGTTCGATGTCAAGACAGATTATGTGCATGTGCGCCATCCCTTTTTCGAGTTCTTTGTTCAGGGCTGCTTCGTCGTCGGGATTATACCGGCGTCCGAGCATGGTTGCGGCTTTCAGCTTTTCGGATGGAGACTCGATGATGTGTATTTTGCCGAATGCGATCACGCTGCGGAAAAATGTCGTGAATTTTTCGGGATGCACTTCATCCTGCTCGATGACGCAGAATGACGCTTTATCACAATTGCGTATGGCATCGATTTTGTGACCCGACAATGCGCTGTGGAAAATCAGTTTGCCATTGTCGTAAACATAACTCATGGGAACGGCGTAAGGGTATCCGTTGTCGCCAAGGAGGGCTAAAGTCCCGGATGTGGCGTTTTGTAAGATAGATATGCTTTCCTCTTCAGTAAGGAGCTGGCGTTTGCGGCGCATTTCACGAAATTCCATGTTATGATACCATTTTAAGTCCGACAATAGATGCTATGAGTGTGGTGATGAAGAACAGTCGCCAGAATGTGGCAGGTTCGTTGAAGATGAAAATTCCGACAAGTACTGTCCCCACGGCACCGATGCCTGTCCATACGGGGTAGGCTGTGCCTAAAGGCAATGTTTGAGTGGCTTTCGCAAGAAGCCCCATGCTGACAATGGTGAATAACGCAAAACCACCGATCCAACACCACCATTGTAAACCGTCAACAGCTTTCGCACGACCTAAGCAATAGGTAAATCCAACCTCGCAAAGTCCTGCGACAATAAGGATGATCCAATTCATAAAAATAAAATCCTATCTGAGGGCTGCAAGAATTCTCGGCGACTCCTTCTGAGGTTCTGCAAAGGTAAAACTTTTTTGTGACAGTTCGTCACAAAAACTTAAAAACTCAGATTGGTTTAACGTCATTAATATCCACAAGGTGATTGATTATGGCAAAAATTGTCAGACCTGCAGGTGAATGTATTCCTAATTTAGAGCAGATGTTTCTTCGATGAGTGGCGACGGTATAGATCGAAATGCAAAGTTCATCGGCTATCTCCTTATTGGCTTTCCCCTGCGCGATACAGCGGATTATATCCCTTTCCCGTTTGCTTAATGAATTCAGCTGGTCGTTCTCGTTGTCAGTGAGGTTGCCCTCGTCAACCGGGGTGGAGGAAAGAATTGTGCGGAGATTGTTTTCCAACGTCCTGACAGCAGGGATGAACAGCCGGTTCTCAACGTCGAAATGCGCCATCATATCCCTTTCACAGGTTATGATGTCGAACAATGCGGCACTTAGCCGGGCATTGTCTTTTTGCTTATAGTGATAGATGAAAATATCCTTTATCTCTTTAAGTTTTTCAGTCATGGATTCATGGTTGACAGAAAATTGCTCAATGGCAAAATCCTCGTCAATTTCATTGTTTAACAGATGTGACACATAATCGAAAATAACTTCATTCTCGTAGTCCATGTGACGTTTGACCTCTACCACATAGTCATCATAAAATTTGATAAGCAGCAATGCAGCCTCATTCGTGTCGGAATAATTGATTGCCTCAATAAGATGGTGTCTGATTTTCGGAAGGGTGATGTCGAGAAAGTATGTGTGGGCATGTTTAAGGTAACCCATTAGCGACGGCAGGGAAATGCGGCTATAGGAATGCTCATAACCGCTCAGGAGATTGCACACGCAAATAAACGTATCGGTATCCACGCCATTGTCACGGCAAATCTTATCTATTGAATTGTCACCGAACCCAAAAGCTATGTTAAACCGACTTATCGCAGGCAATAGCATCGCATTGTCCCGAATAAGCTCCCTCATATTGTTTGAAGGCAGATAGCCGCACTGTTTGTCGATCATGTCAGTCAAGTATATTTTTACCCATGCAAAATTACTTCGGTAATGTTGCGTAGGCAATACCTAAAAATAGTTATTTATGAACGCCTGACAGCCATAATCCTCATCGATACTGTCTATTATGTCAATGGAAAACCATCAAATTAAGGTATTGCCGCCCCAAGAGATCGTCTCTAATTTTGCGCTTGAAAAAACAATCTAAACAAAACTACAATGGAAAAAGTAAAATTGATTTTGAGTGTAATAGCCATTTGTCTTGGGCTTGGAGGGACGTTAACATCATGCTCTGAAAATGATGATGAACCGGCAGTCGGAGCTGCAAAACAGATTGCCGGAACTTACGTCGGTGACATAACATGCAGTGTGCTTAACATGGAACTCAAGTATGAGTCGCTTGCCGTAAAGCTTGTAGCGACCGATGATGCCACAGTGGTGGTTACTATTCCGTCATTCGGTGGAAATGGTCACAACACGCTACCATCTTTTGATGTCCCTGCGGTGAAAGTCAGCGGTGACAACGGAATATATGAAATCGCCACAACCGACTTCAGCGGGACGAATGATGCCGGGCAGTTTTATTCGGGGATGCTGCATGGAACTGTCGTCGATGGGATACTGACATTGGAATTCAGCCTACACATCGGAGCAATGCCGATGCCTATGACTTGCAAATTCATATCAATAGGTGATTGACAGATGACAGGTGGAATGATTAGATTCATACTACTGACAATAGGTGTAATCCTGACTCGTCAGGCACTCCTTGCCGGCAGTAATGTCGGCAATGGGGCTGTCGTTGACTCTGTGGATTTCTCGACGTTGGACGAGGTGGTTGTCACAGCGACACGTACTCCCAAGACGCTTAAAAATGTACCGATTGCTACCAGACTGATAACCGAAAAGGAGATAAAGAAAGCGGATGCGACTGATATACAAGAGCTGCTCACTCAGGAAATACCCGGACTGGAATTCGGGTATGCCATGAGTCAGGAGACCTCTCTTAATATGAACGGATTTGGCGGGAATGCAGTGCTTTTCCTCGTGGACGGGGAGAGACTTGCCGGTGAGACTATGGATAATGTGGACTACAACCGTTTGAATCTCGGAAATGTCGGGAGAGTGGAGATTGTCAAAGGTGCGGCATCGTCTGTCTATGGGGCAAATGCCGTCGGGGGTGTTGTAAATCTTATAACTAAGGAGAGGACGGAGCCGTGGCACTTAAATCTAAATTCCCGTTATAATAGCTTCGGTAATGGTTGGCGAAATGGTATAGACTTGAATTTCAATAGCCAAAAATGGAATTCAAACATCTCGGTACAGTTTTCGAAAGTGAAGACAGTCAGGCTCGCAGATCCCTTTGACACGGAGTCAATGGTTCATGAAATTTTCGGTGGTGACATTCTTAATGTCAAGGAGCGACTGGTATTCCGGGCAGCAGACAGGCTCCGATTGATTGCCCGAGGAGGTTATTTTGAGAGGGTGAGCAACCGTGTGAATTACGACGACCACTACAAGGATTATAATGGTGGGATACGTGGTATATGGAAATTAGCCTCCGATCAAAACTTGGAGTTTTCATACAGTTATGATCAATATGACAAGTGCCGTTTCATATCGGGTGAAAGGACGGATGACCACGATTACAGCAACAGGCAGAATATTGTTCATGCGTTGTATTCGAAGGGTGGCGGCTCGATGGGGATAACAGCGGGAGCGGATTACATGCATGATTTTCTCTCGACCTATCAGTTTGCTGATGATAAAACTCATTCACAGACTACGATAGATGCCTTTGTCCAGTTAGACTGGAATCCGCTGTCGTGGGTAAATGTGGTTTTGGGCGTCAGAGATGATTTTTTCTCGGAGTCGAACCTCAATGCTCTTACAGCGAGATTTGCAGCGTTGCTAAAATTAAAACCGATGTCTATCAGGGGATCATATTCCGGAGGGTTCCGTGCTCCGACGCTTAAGGAAATGTATATGTGTTTTGACATGGCTGGAATTCAGATGATATATGGGAATCCGGACTTGAAACCGGAAAGGAGTAATAATTTTAATATCTCGATAGAGAAAAACGGACAAATATTCGGTAATTTTGCAGCCGGAGCTTATAGCGTAACCTTGTCAGGTTTCTATAATTATTATGACAGCCGCATCACCACTACCGATTACCCGGCAAAAACGACTGATGAGCCGGGAGCAATATACACAAATGAGAAGGGTGTCAGAGTTATGGGGCTTGACTTGAATGCACGTTACACTTCTTGCTGCGGAGTGGGCGCGGCTGTGAGTTACAATTACCTGCATACGTCAGGAAATAGTATAGATTCCCAGTTTTCGCAACCTCGACCACATTCCGCCACATGGCGCCTTGACTATGACAGGCAGATAAAACGTAATTATGGCATATATGCGGCTCTTTCGGGACGATATCTATCGAAACCTGACAGCGAGTATAGGACTGACAATGCCTATTCAGTATGGAAATTTGCAGTACAGCAAAGGATAAAGGGTGGAATCAATATAAATCTCACGATGGATAATATTTTCAATTATCGTCCCGTTGTCTATTATTGGAATTCTTTGCCTACTACAGGACGGAGCTGGTCGGTTGGCATTTCAATAGATGTGAATGAACTGTTTAATAAACATAAAGCATGATGGAACAGAATCAAAGAAATAAAAAATATTGGGGTAAGGCATTGGCGTCATTCTTGCTCGTGTTTCTTATGATGCCTCTTGGACATGCGCTCATGATACTTATGGAGCACACCATGAGTGATGCCGCTCTTCATTATTCTGCGTTTGCCATGGGTGGTGTGGGATTGGCAATTGTCATCGTAGGTGTATTTGTCAAAGGTGACACACGTCAGACGTTATATGGTCTGTTTGGAAGTATGCTATTTTGGACGGGATGGGTTGAGTTTTTGTTTATGTATTATGCTAACCGTTTCGGCACTCAGCCACTTATTGATCCGCAGACAGGGGAGGTGGTCACACGTCCCGAATACCTGATAATGCCGGCATCGTTCGGGTTTTGGATGATGGTCATGGTGATGTATCTGTTCTGTTCAAGAACCGGCTGCAATTTCATCAACTGGTGGCAACGACGTGTGTTTGGGAAAAGCCGGATTCAGATAGTCACGCACTCCATGACACGGCATGTGTCTATTGTCACATTCATGGAACTGGTTATGATAATGTGGGGGAGCTATCTACTGCTGATGTTCTGCTATGATGATAATTTTCTCGGCGACCGCCATCCTGTCACTATGATTGTCGGGGTCGGATGTCTCATAGGTTCATTCTTTATATTCGCCAAACAATTGAAACTGTCGGCATGGGGCGCTAACATAAGAATGGCTATAGCCACAGTCATAGTTTTCTGGACTCCCGTTGAAATTATGGGACGTATACATTTGTTTAAGGAAATATGGATTGAGCCGATGAAATATATGACTGAGATGGCAATAATTTTGTTGGCGTTTATATTCCTTGCAGTTTACCTCTGGATAAAATCAAAACATAAACATTGATTCTTGGGATCTAAGGAACATACTTCCTGACCCTTCATGCTATAGGAGGGCAAGGTTACAATTTTTTGCCAAATAGGGAGATTTTATACAATTGTGATTTTTGGCATAGCGAGCTCACGTTCCATATTTATAACTAAACTTGAGCTATGAATTTAATTCTGGATTGGTTAAAATTAGAGATTTAATTGCAATGATGAAATCTTCGGTTTTTGGTCGTAAAATGGAATATAGTTCCTCATCACAGTAAATAAAATCTTCATAATCACCAGTCTGACGGTTCTCGAACAATTGCATGAAAGTTTTTCCGTGTTTTCTGTCAAGCAAACCTGTTCTTACGAATTTAAGAGACAACATACTTTTAATTCCCGAATGAGTAGAACATTCAACTTCGTAGGCAAGCATTAATGCTGATGTCGCATAAAAAGCTGCATAATAAAGACGATTAACAGCCGTGTTGAAATAATTTCCGGCAGCATTATAATCAGCTTCTTTCAGCGTTTCCACTGCACGTTGGAGCCGATAATCAATCAACGCTTTGCGTGATTCAGTATCAAAACGTTCGTTCATATTCTAATACCATCTCGTTCGACATTGCATGTGAAGGGAGTCTTCATTTTTTTCCACATACTTTTAAGCAAAATCAAGGGAGAGATTACCACATTCCAGTCGAGTTCTAAATCATATAATTTGCCAAAAATTTCGGTTTTTCGTTTTGCGAATATAGCTGGTGATATTGTGTCAGGTAATAAAATTAATATGTCGAAGTCTGAATCAGGTCGCATGGATCCGCGTGCTCTGGACCCATATAGGATAGTTTCCGCCTCGGGAATCTCTGTCCTCATGAGTTGAGAAATTGATTTTATGACTTCGCTTTGATTCATAATTAAGTTATTATTAAGCCTGTTTAAATGCAAAAGTACTATTATTTCTTTATAAAACAAAACTTTGACCGATATTACTCCTAAATTAGATCATTTTGTTAGTGCAGGTTTGCAAACTCAATCAGGGATGGGCTTTTGGGGAGAGAGTCTGTATGAGGGCTAAAAGGTTTTTGTTTATTTTTCGCTGTTAGGGCATCTCTCTAATCTCCGACCAGTTTTATCTATATAATACCAATCGTTACTTTCCCACCGCCAATGCTCTCCTTCATCGACCCGTATGCCTGTATCCGTCACCCTTGCTTTACCGTTTTCAAAGGGAAATCCAAACGCAAACCGAGGTGTTATAACTGTTTTCCCTTTGTCATCGGCATATCCGATTTTTCCTCTCTCATCTACTATACGGTAAAGCCCATCTCTGACATAATCATCGCCATTGTCAAATTGAAAAGCACGATATTTTGTATTCACCCTATTGTCATAATCGGTCTTTTTAAACATTATGGGCAACGTCATCCATTGATTTATGGTAATTGAATCAAGTTTGCCGGGAGTAAATTTTGGGAAAGATTTTATAATTCTAATCGCTTCCGCATCAAGGTAAGGATCTTTACTTTTCACTACCTTGATTGAATCTACGTTTCCCTTCTTATCAACAAGGAACTGCACAACAACCCTCCCTTGTATATTTTCATCGTATGCCTGTTTGGGAAACCTTAGATTGTCGTAAATATAAGAAATCATTGCGACTTTTCCTCCGGGGAACTGAGGAGGAGTCTCATATTCGATATAAGACTGCTCGTCGGCTTGCTTTTCATTGACCTCAACATCTTCTTTGTCAAGGATAATTCCTACTTTGTCGGCTCGCTTAAACCGTAGTAACGGAGAGTCGAATACCTCTTTTTGAACCGCAACTTCCTCTTCACTTTGCGTAGCAACGGGATTATTCGTGCCCCTATCGTCAGAAAGAGTTCGGTATGTCTTGTGGGAGCAGCTTATGGCTATCGCCAAAACCGCCAACGATAGTATGTGTATCAAGTTTTTCATAGCCAATGATTTGATTTAGAGCTTGTTTAAAAACAAATGTGAATGAAAAATGAGCATCAGTCGGATGCTCAGGCATTTATCCTTTGTGGATTGTTTAAATAGATGGAAAAACACAAACCTCTTAGAATAAATCTGAGTGAGAACCTGTGTCGATGAAAAGCAACTTAAGTTCCGTGTCATTTTGCTCCCAAATCAAAAGCCAGTCGGATTGGATGTGGCATTCCCAACAGTTCACGTAAATGCCTGAAAGTTTATGTGGGCGGTATACAGCCGGCAATGAACCGTTTTTCGCCAGAATGCCAATAACTTTTGATAGTTTCGATAAGTCAAGCCCCCTCTTGGCACATCGTTTTAAAGCTTTTTCAAAACGTTTGCTGGTTATGACGTCATAACTCATTTGTCAATATGATTTATGTGGTCAATAAGGGCATCTACACTTTCCCAATAGGTCACTTCTCCGTTTCTTACCTCCTCTATTGCCATTTCGAGTTCAGTCTTACGCTTCGCTTTCCTCACCGGTTTGGCTATTGAAACACCGTCAAGAGCACTTAGCACTTTTTTTAAGCTTGGCAGTATTGCAGGATTTTCTATGTTCAAAACAAGTTGTGTCATGATGTCCGGAATTTGATTTATAATGCAAATTTACGATTTATTTGTTAGTAAAACAAAATGTTAGATCATTTTGTTAGTGTAGGTTTGCAAACTCAATCAGGGTATGTGGATTTTGGAGGCAGAGCTTTTATGTAGGCTAAAAGATTATGGTGAAATTCATTGCCGGGGTGTAGGATAGGTTTTGATTAATAGTCGGTTTGCTAATCTGTGTTAAGCCCATGCTCATGCCAATCTTTTTCGCTTTGTTACGGTAGTGATAGGCGCTGAATAAGATCGGGATACTTGCAACAGTCAATCCAAGACCTGAGCATAGGATGATGGGTCCCGCTTTTGTTTTATCACTGTTAGATCCGTGGATACTGGCTAAAGCGAGGGATACAATGGTTCCTACACCGGTTGCGGTAACCCCAACTCCAAAAGTTGTCCAGCCTACGGCACGCAATGCTTTATATTTGCCCCATTCGGGGGTATTCTTGTAGGCATCCTTCATAAGTAAGGATGACACTGGTTGCTGTTCTTGATTGTGGATGGTTGATTCTGTGACAGTTTGATCTGTTTGGATGGGATTGATTGCGTCCGTTTGGGAATAGGCGCAAATTGTGGAGATTGCAAAAAATATAAATGTTATTAATTTTTTCATTCTTATAGTTCGTGTTTGTGTTTTATGAATATAATGATTGGTGTTTGGAAATTGGAATACAAAATTAGATATTGTTTTGCAATGAATTGTAATTCAGTAAGTTAAAAAAACAAATGCACCGAGTGTGACAAGTTAAATAAAGCTAAAGTGGATTTTATCGTCTTTAAAACTCTATATGTCAGAAATTTGTTGTACCTTTGAAATCTAATAGTAACCGAAGGAGTACTTGCATGGCACGACCTATCAAAGAAACCCCGGTGTTAAGGGGTAAAGACGCTGAAAATTTCGCCAAGAGAATGTCGAATCCGGCCCCTGTCAGTAAAGCTGAGAAGGAAGCGGCGAAAAAGGCATATGAGATGTTCAAAGCCATAAGCACATTCCAGATGTAATTATGGACTTTGATAAATTCACTTTCCGGCAGATAGATGCCGATACACAGATAAAGTCATTCGATTGCGGTGATGCCGATTTGAATGACTTTTTAATTTCTGATGCCGTCAACTACTACAAGTCGATGATGGCATTGACCTATCTGCTTGAAGACAACGAGGCGGACAAGACCGTTGCATATTACAGTCTACTCAACGACAAGATTGTTTTCGATCCTGATGAAAAGAAATTATGGAACCGTCTTAACCGCCGTGTCGCCAACTCCAAGCGACGCAAGGAATATCCTGCAGTTAAAATTGGTCGTCTTGCCATTTCAAAAGACTATGCAAGGAAATAAATAGGCAGGGCGATTCTTCTTCAAGTCAAGCATATTTTTGCGACGATGCGTAGAAGTGCTTGCAGGTTCATCACTGTCGATGCATACGCCGCAGCGGTTCCATTCTATGAAAAATGCGGATTTATGTTCCTTTCCGAGAAAGACAAATATACTCCCACAAGGGCTATGTATTTCGATCTTATAAATTTCCCGGATTAATCTGCTGACCTGATATGGTTGCTTATTGGTTGCTTATTGAAAAAGAAAAACTCCTTGATAATTAGTGTATTATCAAGGAGTTTTCGTACCCAGACCCGGGATCGAACCGGGATGGATTGCTCCACTGGTGTTTGAGACCAGCGCGTCTACCGATTCCGCCATCTGGGCGTTTTGTCAGATTTGACGGGGACAAAGGTAGATATTTTTTTTCACACGAGCAATAGTTTGCGCAAATTTTTAATAAACGCACTCTCGAATGGGTTAAAACGAGAGTGCGTTTTGTAGGTTCAAATATAGAATGAGGCTTAATCCAGTTCGTTTGGAGCGTCGGGGTGGGTGTACCAGCGGGAGTACATCAGATAGTTGTGGGCTATCTTTTTGTTAAGCTCTCGGGAGGTTTCGGGATCAACCATTTTGATGAATTTAGCCGGTGCGCCGCCCCAAAGTTCGTTAGGACCGATCTTTGTGCGTGACAGAACCACGGAACCGGCTGCCACGAGGGCGCCTTCGCCAACTTCTGCGTCGTCCATCACCACAGCACCCATTCCTATGAGGGCATAGTCATGGATTTTAGCACCATGTATGGTTACATTGTGGCCAATAGAGACATCATTCCCTATTTCGATGGTTGACTTCTGGTAGAGTGTATGGAGCACAGAGCCGTCTTGAATATTAACTCGGTTGCCGATACGTATGGAGTTGACATCGCCACGAATGACGGTGTTGAACCATACGCTACATTCTTCGCCCATGACCACATCGCCGATAATGGTAGCATTTTCAGCGAGGAAAGTGTCACGCCCGATTTCAGGATTAAAACCGCGTACAGGTATGATAAGTGCCATATATGCCGATTTTATTATTTTACAAGCGGAGCTGTTGCGGCAGCGAGCCATTCACGTTCTTCTTCGGTGAGAGCCGGAGCGAGACGGTCGTAGACAGTCTTGTGATAATTATTAACCCACTCGATCTCTTCCGGGGTCATGATTTCGGTCTGGAACAATGTGCGGTCGAAGGGGCAGAGGGTTATTGTCTCAAACGCATAGAATTTGCCAAATTCGGTTTCCTCGTAGGGGATGGTGAGCACAAGATTCTCGCAGCGAATGCCGTAACGGTCGGCAAGGTATACACCGGGCTCGTTTGAGGTCAACATGCCGGGAGTGAGAGGCGCGAGGGTGTCGTTAAGACGGATGCTTTGTGGACCCTCATGCACATTGAGGAAGTGACCCACACCGTGACCTGTGCCGTGGAGGTAGCTCTTGCCTTCCTTCCAAAGAGGCATACGAGCCATAGCGTCAAGCTGTGCGCCACGTGTGCCTTCGGGGAATATTGCAGTGGCAATGGCGATGTGTCCCTTCATCACGAGTGTGAAGTCATGACGCATATCTTCAGAGGGTGTGCCTATTGCGATGGTACGGGTAATGTCGGTGGTACCGTCGAGATAGTTAGCTCCTGAATCGATAAGCAACAGATTGCCTTTTTCGATTTCAATGTCGCTTTCAGGTGTGGCAGAGTAATGCACGATGGCTCCATGCGCGCCAAATCCGCAGATGCTTTCAAAGCTCAGGTCGAAGTAGAGGTCGTTGGCTGAACGATGCTTCAGTAGGATGTCGGCAACACCGATTTCAGTGAGCTTCTTACCTTCATTGATAGTCTTTTCAATCTCAATGAAAGAACGAACCATAGCCACGCCGTCGCGGATATGCGAAGCGTGTATGCCTTGAATCTGAACATCGTTTTTAACCGCCTTGGGGATGGCTATCGGAGAGTCGCCTTTCACGAAATGTCCGTCAAGAATTTCAGCGATGGCACCCGATGCACGGCTGCCGCTGAGAAGCACTGTGACATTGGCGGGAACATCGGAAAGGAATTTCTGCACCGAATTATATGGGGCCACTGCGACATCTGCTTCTTTCAGGTGAGCCTCGACTTCGGGAGTCATCTTGGCTTCATCGACAAACAGAGTGCTGCCCTCGGGAGCGAGATATAAGAAAGATGTGGCAACAGGGTTGCACGGTACATCATTTGAACGGATGTTGAGAACCCATGCTATTTCATCGAGAGCGGATGTGAAGAGAGCGTCGGCACCTTTTGAACGGGTGTCAGCGAGAATTCGCTCAATCTTATGGGCTGCTGATTCGCCGGCATATTTCTCGTCATGAACGAAAATCTTATCAGATGGAAGGGCAGGACGGTCGTTCCATATACGGTCAATGGGGTCAAACTTCACGTCAAGTTTCAATCCTGCCTCATGCAGGCGTGAGCGCAAAGCGGCAGTGTCGTCGATAGACATGAGCATACCGTTGATGCCAACAGTGTCGCCTTTCGGGTGGTTCTCGCACAGATATTCCACTATCGATGGGGTGTCATGCAGACCATCCTTCATGAGGATTATACCTGTGCCCTCAATCTGTTGCGCACCCTGAAGGAAGTAGCGGCTGTCAACCCATAGGAGGGCTTCTTTTTCAGTCACTACCATTGTGCCGGCAGAGCCGGTGAAACCGCTGAGATAGCGTACGATATGCCAATGATCGGATATGTATTCGCTGAGATGAGCGTCAGTACGAGGTAGAATCACAGCGTTGATTCCCGATTGTTTCATCTCTTTGCGAAGAGCGACGATACGCTCTATTATGATGTTTTGCATGGGTGTATGTTATTTGAGTTTAGTTTGTGATTATTTTACAAAATTAAGCATTTATGGGTGTGGTATGGTGCACAGGTTGCTTAAAATATGTTAACTTTAAGAGGTAAAAGCAAGATAAAATGTATCAATATGTTATATATTTAAATAAACCTCAAGCATCTTAAGAGTGTTAAGAATATAATTGTAACTTTGCACTCCGAAAAAATCACGTAATAAAATTATGTCACAGAACAACCCCTCGTTTCGCGGACTGACTGATAAAGAGGTCGAGGAAAGCCGTCGTTTAAATGGAGAAAATGTGCTAACCCCTCCTGCCAAAGAACCACTTTGGAAATTATTTCTGGCAAAATTTAAGGATCCGTTAATCATAGTGCTTCTTGTAGCCGGAGTCCTGTCAGTTTTGATTTCGCTGTATGAATTTTATGGGCTACATCAGGGTGCCACAGTGTTTTTTGAACCTGTGGGTATATTCATGGCTATTTTTCTTGCCACAGGTCTTTCTTTTTATTTCGAAAAGAAGGCTGAGGATGAATTCAAGATATTGAATCAGGTAAATGATGATGAGCCTGTGCAGGTGATTCGTAATTGTAACCCTACGCAGATACCCAAGAGGGATGTAGTGGTGGGTGACATACTGATATTGAACACCGGAGAAGAGATTCCTGCCGATGCGGAACTGCTTGAAGCCACTTCGCTTAATGTCGATGAGTCAACTTTGACCGGTGAGCCTATGGCGAGCAAGACTACTGACCCGGCGCATTTCGATGATGAGGCAACATTTCCTTCTGACCATGTGATGCGCGGCACACGTGTGATGGAGGGGCATGGTGTGGCGAAGGTCTTTGCCGTAGGTGACAGCACGGAAAACGGCAAGGTATATGAAGCTGCACGTATTGATGACGGGCAAAAGACTCCGTTGACAGAGCAGCTTGAACGATTAGGCGCTTTGGTGACCAATGGTAGCTACTTGGTGGGTGGTGCCGTGATGGTCGGGCGCATTGTGATGTATCTGCTTGAAAATCCCACCTTCGAATGGCTCCCGTTCATCGCATATTTCCTACAGACCATAATGATAGCTGTGACCTTGGTTGTGGTTTCCGTGCCTGAGGGATTGCCTATGGCTGTGACACTGAGTCTGGCTTACAGTATGAGGCGTATGCTCAAGACCAATAATTTGGTGAGGAAGATGCACGCCTGTGAGACAATGGGTGCGACCACTGTTATCTGTACCGATAAGACCGGCACACTGACGCAGAATCAGATGCGTGTAGCAGAGACAAATTTCTATGGGTTGTCGGAACAGAAGTTGGGTGATGACGAGATGAGCCGGGAGATAGAGACCGGTATTGCCATAAATTCCACCGCACAGCTCGACCTGTCGGATGAAAAGCATCCGCAGGTGTTGGGAAATCCTACCGAAGGTGCGTTGCTGCTGTGGCTGCGGGCGAACGGGATTGACTATCGCACAATCCGTGAGAATGTAAAGGTGGCGAGGGAGTTGCCTTTTACCACCGAGCGAAAGTATATGGCGACGGTTGTTGCAGAGGAGGATGGCAGCGAGACAATATATATTAAAGGCGCACCTGAGATAGTGCTTGCGATGTGTAAGCATGTCAGCGGTGATGTGTCGGAAAAGTATATAAATGAACAGCTTGCCGGTTATCAGCAGAAGGCGATGCGTACTCTCGGTTTTGCCGTGCAGAAATTGCCAAAGGGGGATCCCGGAATTGGGGATAAGGCAGTAACGGCATCGGACATCACCTTCCTCGGAATTGTAGCCATCGCCGATCCGGTAAGAGCAGATGTTCCTGCCGCAATTAACGAATGTCTTGATGCGGGTATTGCCATAAAGGTGGTCACCGGTGACACTCCGGGTACAGCTAAGGAGATAGGTCGTCAGATAGGGCTATGGACTGAGGGTGATGATGATAAAAACATCATCACCGGTCCTGAATTTGGAGCGCTCAGCGACAAAGAGCTATTGGAGCGAGTGGGCGATTTCAAGATTATAGCCCGTGCCCGTCCGATGGATAAGAAACGCCTTGTGGAGACATTGCAGAAGAGGGGAGAGGTAGTGGCTGTGACCGGCGACGGAACAAATGACGCGCCTGCCCTTAAGGCTGCTAATGTGGGACTTTCGATGGGCGACGGCACATCGGTTGCCAAAGAAGCCAGCGATATAACCATTGTGGATAATTCATTTGCCTCTATAGGGAGGGCAGTGATGTGGGGACGTTCTCTTTTCCAGAATCTGCAACGGTTCATATTGTTCCAGCTGACGGTTAATGTCGTGGCTTGTCTTGTGGTTCTTGCGGGTGCTTTCATGGGTACTGAATCGCCACTGACAGTGACACAGATGCTTTGGGTAAATCTTATAATGGATACATTCGCATCCATGGCTCTTGCATCCTTGCCTCCGTCACGTTCAGTGATGCAGAATAAACCCCGTGACCGACGAGATTTTATAATCACTAAAGATATGTGGTGGTTTATCGGTGGTGTCGGACTGCTGTTTTCTGCCATAGTGTTGGGTATGGTATATCTGTTTGAACATGCTAATGTGACCAGCCTAATGGATATATTCAGTGTTCATGTCGGAGTCAAGGATGGTCTTACACCCTACGAATTGAGTTTGATATTCACAGCGTTTGTCATGCTCCAGTTTTGGAACCTATTCAACGCACGTGCCTACGCCACCCATCGCAGTGCGGTGCATTTAGGCAAATGTGGCGAATTTGTGATGATTGCGTTGCTGATATTTGTCGGGCAGATATTTATAGTGACTGTCGGTGGTGAGTTTTTCTCTGTGACTCCGTTGAAATTCTCAGACTGGGTGATAATAGTGCTCGGAACATCCATAGTGCTTTGGGTCGGAGAGATATTGAGAGTCATATCTCGTTTAACCGCCGATAAGTAGCCAAATCAAGAAATAAATTCCACAAAGGAAGCGGCTAATAACATGCAAATTTGCGAGTTATTAGCCGCTTCCTTGTATCTCTGTATAATAAAAGTAATTATCTCTATTTAGTCAGGTGTTTTCAGCAATATAGAACGTAGACCTCGGCGTGAAAGCACTCGAATTTCGTTTGATGAATAGTCGATGATACCCTTCTCCTTCATTGAATCAAGTGTGGCTATGAATGACGAGCGTTGGACTCCGAAAAGCGTGTAAAGGTCACGTTGGCGGCATGAGAATACGATGTCGGTGGCATCTCGTTGGGTCAGGGCAATGATCCAGAATGCGATTCGTTCATCAAGTGAGCCTGAGGTCAATGCAATCACCCCGTCAACAGCCTTCTGGGCATTGGTGGATATGAAATTAAGATAGTTGTATAGACAGACTTCATCGGACTGCACGATTGAGATGAAATCATTCTTGGCAATTTGCAGCAGGGATACGGTGTCGATTGCTGTCACAGTGGCTGGGTACAGTGTATTGCGTCCGAACAGGAAGTCGGGCGAAATTACAGAGGGGGCTGAAAGTGTTTGAGTGACGTGGAAACGGTCATTGTAATTGCTTATGCTCAATTGCACTTTGCCTCCGATTATGAATACCAGATGCGTGCAAGGGTCGCCGGCAGTTATTATCCTTTCATTTCCGAGATACTTTAGAAATGCAAGTTTTGTGTTGCCGACAATTTCCGAGATGCGGTTATAGCTGACTCCGTTAAAAAGAGGCAACTGCATCAGATTTTCATACATGCTATTGAGAGCCATGGTGACAGATTGATATTTATGGTTTTAAATCTTAATTTCTATATTAACGTTTTTTGGGAGAATTTAGTTTTGCCGTTAACATTTATATATGCTTGCTTTCCCTCTTGGTTTTATAGTAGAGCTGGGCGGAATTTATGGTGTTCTGCCAAGCCACGTATGCTGCCGGAGCTACTGATGATATGGGATGCAAATAGGTCAGCGCCATCCAAATGGCAAGCACAGTGTTTTTTTGTCCCAATCCCTGCGCTCCCGCTATTTTATCGCCACAACGTCTGCCGATTCTACGTCCGATATAAAATTGCGCACAGCAAACGATTCCTGAAAGCAATGCCAACCATAGCATTTCGGGTATCATTTCTGCCGGTTCACTCATAACAAAACTTACCGCACGTCCTACCACGATGAACAGTGATACAGCCCAAATGTAGAATGACAGGGACTGATGGCTGGCTATGGTCCGATGGAGCTTTGGTGTTAGGCGCATCATTATAAGCGCGACCACCAATGGCAGTATGATTAGCGGCACCACCTTCATTGCGATTATGCGGAGTGATTCTGTGAACAGTATTTGTGTCTCCGAACCCATCATGGTGAAAAGTATGGGGGCGAGGAAGGCGACGGTGATATTGGAGATTATAGAAAATGTAGCTAATCGGGGGACACTCCCTCCGAGCATACCTGTGATTACCGGTGCGGCAGTGGCTGTGGGGCAGAACACACAGATGAAAGTGCCCTCGGCTATCTCCTTGCCAAACGGCAGCAGGAGGAAATAGAGTGCGAGCGATCCTGCCACTTGCACTGTGAGCAGACCGTAGGATAGAGTGGTGACTCTGAATTCCTTCGGCTTCACTCGGCAAAATGTGATGAGCAGCATCACAAAGATGAGGTATGGCGCAATAAATGCTATATTGTCTATAAAGTTATGAAATAGTATGCCACCGAGCATGGCGATAGGTAACATCCATGGTTTTAACCGTTGACGTATAGATGCGGCATTCATATATTTTTAAGTAATTTTTTAAAACTTGCAAAATTACACATTTTTTCATTAAGTTTGCAGATAATAAATTGGACTGATGTAAACTTTTTGCGAAACTGAGGTCTGATCAGTTTACATTTTTGAATTGCTGATAGAATAAACAATGGCTGATAATTATCTGGAACGAAAGATGGAGGAGTATCGGGCAGGGAAATTGACGGGCAAAACCTCCATGAAGCATCGGGGAAGCACTCTCATCCCGGCTACGGGGTATGATACGGAATTGCTTGGGACGAAACGTGTGCTTGTCGTTGGCGACTGTCTTAAAGACACAGGCTTGGAATTGCTCAAATTATTCCGTTCGATTGGCTGTAAGGTGGCGTTTTGTGACAAGGATTCAAAGCAGGGAAGTGCTATAGCCCAGCGAACCGGTTGCCGGTTCTATCCTGTGGACTATGACGATGAAAACAAACTTGCGAACGTAAAGGAAAACCTGATAGCACATTGGGAAGGTTTGGATATAGTCATTGACATACGATGATTTTGCGCCCGATGTTATTTACAACCAATATTTTAAGACTCTACTAAGGGATATTTGGCGATTTGGGATGTATGCGGCGTGGCTCGCAAAATGAAAATTGTGGTGTGTAAATTAATGTAAGTGGCAAATTTTCATTACCTTTGCGGAAGAAATCGGCTTTTTATAGCCGTGTTATAGTCAATCCAATCATTAAAATAAGTATTGAAATATAAATAATGGCACTTCAATGTGGTATAGTAGGACTTCCGAATGTTGGAAAGTCCACTCTTTTTAATTGTTTGTCAAACGCTAAGGCGCAGTCTGCAAATTTCCCGTTTTGCACTATCGAACCTAATGTTGGTGTGATCACAGTGCCCGACTCACGTCTAAATAAGCTTGTGGAAATGTGCAACCCACGTAGCATAGTTCCTGCGACAGTCGAAATCGTTGATATAGCAGGTCTTGTGCAGGGCGCAAGCAAGGGAGAGGGGCTTGGCAACAAATTCTTAGCCAATATCCGTGAGACAGACGCTATCCTCCACGTGTTACGTTGCTTCGACGATGATAATGTGACCCATGTCCACAACACCGTGGATCCGGTGCGCGATAAGGAGATAATAGATTACGAGCTTCAGCTCAAGGACCTTGAGACTGTGGAGAGCCGTATCGCCAAGACACAGAAGCAGGCGCAGACAGGTGGCGACAAGGTGGCTAAAATGCAATATGAAGTTCTGAAAAAATATCAGGAAGCCTTGCAGCAAGGTAAACCTGCCCGCACAGTGACTCTTGAAACTGTTGACGAGCAGAAATTTGCACATGATCTGTTCCTTCTCACAAGTAAACCGGTGTTGTATGTATGTAATGTGGATGACGCATCGGCTGTGAATGGCAATAAGTATGTGGATGCTGTGAGGGAAGCCATCAAGGATGAAGATGCGCAACTTCTTATCGTGGCTGCTCAGACTGAAAGTGAGATTGCCGAGCTTGACACTTTTGAGGAACGTCAGGAGTTTTTGGCTGAAATCGGACTGGAGGAGTCGGGTGTGGCTCGCCTTATACGTGCGGCTTACGCTTTGCTTAATCTTCAGACATTCTTCACTGCCGGATCTGATGAGGTTCGTGCATGGACTTTCATCCGTGGCAGTAAAGCTCCGCAGTGTGCCGGTATAATCCATACTGACTTTGAGAAAGGCTTTATTCGCGCCGAGGTGATAAAATATGATGATTTTGTATCTCTTGGAAGCGAATCTGCTGTACGTGATGCCGGTAAGATGGCTATCGAAGGTAAGAATTATGTCACTCAGGACGGTGATATAATGCACTTCCTCTTTAATGTGTAATTGTATATACGAATTTTTAATATAAAAATCTGATACCATGAGGAAATTTTTATTGCCTGTGGCTTTAGCTGCGGTGACATTCTCTGTTTCTGCTAACAAGCTTGCACTGAAATATGACCGCCCCGCTGAGTTTTTTGAGGAAACTCTTGTGATCGGTAATGGTAACCTTGGCGCCATTATTTATGGTGGTGTCAAGGATAACCGTATATCGCTTAACGATATAACGCTCTGGACAGGAGAGCCTGAAAAGGGAGTTGTCACCCCGGATGCCTATAAAGCTATCCCTGAGATCCGTGCAGCTCTTGACAAGGAGGATTACAAGACTGCAAATACGTTGCAACAGAAGGTGCAAGGTCATTACAGCGAGAGCTATCAGCCGCTCGGAACGTTGATGATAAAATACAAAGACGCTCCGGAAAAAGTTGAGGGCTATACACGTGCACTTGATTTAAAGGATGCCATCGCTTACACCGGTTACCGCAATAGCGGTGCGGGGCAGGATGCGATATATTTTGCTTCCGCACCTGATTCGGTGATTGTGGTGGCTATAAAGAGCGAGACACCAATCAACGCTGTCATCTCGCTCGATTCCCAGTTGCCTCATAAGGTCACATCAAGTGGTACAGAGATAAAGTCAATGGGTCATGCCGCATATCATTCTTTGCCGAGTTACACCCCGTTTGAAGAGAAGATCAAGTATGATCCTGAAAGAGGTGTCAGATTCTGCACCATAGTTGATGCTGTGGCTGCTGACGGGAAGGTTACTTCTACCGCCGACGGAGGTTTGGAATTGAATGGTTGTAAAAATGTGGTGCTTTACATAACCAATGTCACCAGCTTTAACGGTTTTGACCGTGACCCCGTTAAAGAGGGTCGTAATTATGAGGCTCTTGCGCAGGCACGTATCAATAAGGCGGTGGCAAAGGGATTCAATGCTATCCTGAAATCTCACCTCGATGATTACCATAACCTGTTTAATAGTGTTTCTATAGATTTCGGGACTACGCCTGACTCCATAGCTTCACTTCCTACCGATGTGCAGCTTAAACGTTACACTGACCTGAAGGAAGTTAATCCTGACTTGGAAGAACTCTATTTCCAGTATGGACGCTATCTTCTGATATCCTCGGCAAGAACCAAGGGTGTTCCCGCAAATCTTCAGGGATTGTGGAATGAACATCTGCTTCCGCCGTGGAGCAGCAACTACACCACAAACATCAATGTGGAGGAAAACTATTGGCCCGCAGAGGTGACTGGTTTGGGTGAACTGCATGAGACTTCAATGATAAATTGGATCGCTAATCTGCCGAAAGGTGGTGAGCAGACCGCCCGTCACTATTATGGCGTTGACCGTGGCTGGTGTCTCGGACACAACTCCGATATCTGGGCTATGACAAATCCTGTGGGATTAAATAGCGGTGACCCTACTTGGGCGAACTGGAACATGGGTGGCGCATGGGTTGCAACTCATATATGGGAACATTACCTGTTCACTCAGGACAAAGAATATCTTGCAAAATACTATCCCGTGCTGAAAGGTGCGGCTGAGTTTTGTCTTGGATGGCTTGTGGAGAAAAATGGCAAGTTAATCACTTCCCCGTCTACTTCTCCCGAGAACCGTTACGTGACACCTGATGGCTATTGCGGTCCTACTTATTATGGCGGTTCCGCAGACCTTTCTATGATACGTCAATGTCTTATGGACACACGTGACGCAGCCGAGGTGCTTGGCGTGGACGTCGGTTTGCAGAAGGAAATTGCGTCAACACTTCCACGTCTTCAGCCGTATCAGATAGGGAAGAAGGGTAATCTTCAGGAATGGTATTACGATTGGGATGATCAGGATCCAACCCACCGTCATCAGTCACATCTGTTTGGTTTGTATCCCGGACGCCATATATCAGTGGATTCAACACCTGATTTGGCAAAGGCTGCCGCACGGACTCTTGAAATAAAAGGTGACAATACCACCGGATGGAGCACAGGATGGCGTGTGAATCTGCTTGCACGACTTCGTGACAGCAAAAACGCATATCACATGTATCGCCGATTGCTTCAATATGTAAGCCCTGATAATTACCAAGGTCCTGATAAGCGTAGTGGAGGCGGTACATATCCTAATCTCCTTGATGCACATGCGCCTTTCCAGATTGACGGTAACTTTGGCGGTACAGCCGGTGTGGCTGAGATGCTGATTCAGTCTACTCCTGAATCTATAACCCTTTTGCCGGCTCTGCCTGAGGAATGGAATAGCGGTTCTGTTAAAGGTCTGCGAGCAAGAGGTGGTTTCGTGGTTGACATGACTTGGAAGGATGGTGTGATTCAGTCGGCGACTATCACATCCCCGACCGGTGGCTCTACTAATGTAGCTTATCCTGCTTCCACGGGTGTTATTTCTAAAAAAGTAACATTGTCTTCGGGAAAATCCATAAATATTAATTGATAAGATTGACATAAAATAGATAGAAAAGCTCGGATTGAAGTTTGATTTTAGCTTCAATCCGAGCTTTTTTATGTCGTGCACGTATTCTATGGAGAACCATTTAGGGTTGTATCCCCTTACTCTCTTTATTATATAATCTTGCTTTCTTTTATTATATAATAATGTGGTATGCGGGTTTTGGGGTGTGATAGAAGATTTAATTGTTAAAATTTTGTTAAAACATCATGAAATATTTGGAGGGTTCGTGGAAAGTGCCTACCTTTGCAC
>CAJTMJ010000008.1 GCA_910577335.1 uncultured Duncaniella sp.
GTGAACCGAATTTATTTAATTTTTAACCTCGTCCATTTTTTAGTGGACAGTAGTGTTTCAAATTATATTATGAACAATGTGTTTAACTGGGAGAGCGACTGCTTTTATCCCAAAAGTGAAAACAAATGAATTTGACATTACGACCTTACCAGCCTTCGGATGCTGTAGTGATAACATCATGGGTTAAAAGTGAATACCTTATGCGCAAGTGGTGTGCTGACAGGTATGAGCGTTATCCTGTTACGCCGGATGATATGAACTTCTATTATGAGCGATACATTGACGGAAAACACACGTGCGCTCTCACAATGGTTGACGGCGATAATATTGTAGGGTATATCACCTTACGTATTCCATCTGACGACACAACCGAACGACGTTTAGGATTTGTAATCGTCGATGATGCCCGTCGAGGTTGCGGACTTGGCAAAGCCCTTGTCTCAATGGCTGTTAAATACGCATTTGAAGCTCTTGGTGCCACAAAAGTATCGTTGGGCGTGTTTGAAAACAACCCTTCTGCAATAGGATGCTATGAATCAGCCGGATTTATACGTGTCCCGAAGGCAGAAAAGGAGTGCTATGAATGCTTCGGCGAAATCTGGAATTGCATTGAGATGGAATTGCTCCGATCTGTTCACTAATCCCTGAATCAAGGACAAAAGCCTTATTCTTATCTCAAAATGTCGTTGACAGGCTATATCTATCCAACTGTAAATTCAGCCAAAATATTTGAAACCAAAGCTATAATCACCGAAAAAATAGTAACTTTGCAATCTAATATACGCAAAAATGGCAATGAAAGAGGAACATATCCCGGGGATTACAGAGTCAAAACTTTATGATGATGTGTGTGCCATCATAGAAGATACCCGCTATCGAGTGGCGGTATATGTCAATTCCGAGGCGTGTCGAATGAACTGGCATGTAGGTATGCGAATCAAGGAGGATGTGTTGCACAACACTCGTGCAGAATATGGCAAACAGGTTGTGAAAAATCTTGCTGAGAGACTTGTCAAGAGGTATGGCAGTGGATGGGGATTCAAGAAGCTGCAACATTGTCTACGCGCTGCGTATACTTTTTCGGAGACTGAGATTGACTACGCAGTGCGTAGACAATTGAGTTGGACTCATCTACGTTCCCTGATGTTTGTTGAGGATGAACTCGCCCGCAAATTCTACATGGAGATGTGTCGGTTAGAAAAATGGTCCACCAGAACTCTTGATGAGAAAATAGATTCGCAACTCTATGAGCGGACTGCTATCAGTAGAAGACCGGAAGAAATCATTAAGGCTGAACTTGACACGATGAAGGATACCGACCGAATACATCCTGATCTTGTGTTCAGAAGCAGTTATTTTCTCGACCTCGTTGGACTGCCTGACGTATTCAGCGAGAGCGACCTCGAAACAGCTATCCTAAACCAGATACAGCAGTTCATAAAGGAGTTCGGCTCCGATTTTGCTTTTGTTGACCGTCAGAAAAGAATTCCGGTTGACGGCACAGTCTATAAACTTGATTTGTTATTCTATCACAGAGGATTACATCGGCTCGTAGCGATTGATTTGAAGTTGGGACGCTTCAAGCCGGAACATGAAGGACAGATGTTGTTGTATCTGCGCTATCTCAACCGCAATGACCGTAGAGAGGGTGAAGAAGCACCCATCGGACTTATTCTGTGCTCTGAAGGAAATACAGAGCATATAGAATATTTGATGCTTGAAGAAGATTCTCAGGTAAAAGTTGCTCAATACTATACAAAACTGCCTGACAAGAAACTCCTTTCCGAAAAACTGCAACGAGCCATCGCTATAGCCAAAGAATATCAGCTAAATAAAAAAATTGGCAATGGAGAGCAGTCAGAAGAATAGAGCAAAGTCGGATTAAAAAACTAACAAGCATATAAAATCCTTACATAGTCCCTATTTTATTTTCCATAAATTACGTTACTATTTACGTCATGATGGTTCTCTCTATACTCAATCAACGGTGGAATTGGATATATGCTTGCTATCAAAAGATAGGATGTTTCTTTAAAAAATAGGATGTCTCTTTTTTCTACATATAGCGGTCAAACCGTAATATAACTTTGCATTAAAAAATGATTATGGAAAAAGTAAACCCTCAGGATACTACTCGTGCTTATGCGTTTGAGATGTGGATGAAAGCGCCCATGCCGATGGTGACATTTTTCAAGACGCTCGATGTTTCACGTCTCGTAAAACTCAGCAGGAAGAAGCATCTTAAATTTAATATGCTGATGTGCTGGTGTATCGGCAAGGCGGCAAGTCAGATAAAGGAGTTTTATATGCTGCCGGTTGGCGAGAACCTTAACCGCTATGATGCCATAGCGGTTAATACCATTGTAGCCAATAAGACAGGGGAGGTAAGCTCATGCGACATCCCGTTTACCGATGATATATTGAAATTCAATGACGACTACTTACGCCTGACAAGACAGGTGGCAGAGACTTGTGAGAACCATGACATTACTGACAGCATGGTAATAGGCACGTCGGCATTGGCTCAATATGAAATTGACGGAGCAGTCGGGATGTATAGCGGTATCTTCAACAACCCATTCATGATATGGGGACGATACCGCAAAAGCTGGTTAAAAACCAGTCTTACGGTATCGTTCCAGTTTCATCACACACAGATGGACGGCGCCCATGCCGCCCGATTCCTCGACCTCCTTCAAACCGAAATCTCAAATCTCCTTATAGCCTGATATCCGGTTCTGTTTTCCGGTTGAGGTGTATATTATTTATCGGTGGGGGTGTCCCAGTCGTCTGTGCGGAATGGTATGAGTGGCAGGTAATTGCCTCCATGCAGATTGCCGGGGAGGAAGTCTCGGAAACAATAGCGTACTGCCACAGGATTGGGCACATTTTTGCTTGACACAACCATTTCGTTGGTCTGCCAGTGGAGCCACACGGAATCAGCCGGATGGAACACCTTGTCGGGTCCGGCAATTTCAAACCCTTGGATGTCATAGTTGCGGCAAATACCGTAGTTCGGAGAATCGATAGATACCCATGCAGCCCCGTCAACAAAGCGGTGTGACTTGTATTTCGGACTGCCGGCAAGAAATTGTTTCTTACCGTAGGTCTTGTTGAGCGCAAGGTCGCAAAGGCGGTGTCCCGCAGTGGTCTTGTCGGCTGGATGTATGTTGAAGCGTTCGTAAGGCTTCACAAGGTCAGTGATTGAGATCATGTCGCTGTTGGGAATCAGCTCTATCGATTTCCATTGAGCTTCACGCAGGAAAGGAGCACGTCCTTTTTCAGCCGGGTCGCCATATTGGTAGGGAGCGATTTCGACTGCATAGAATGGTATGTCGCCAAGACCGATTTCATCACGCCACAGCTTCACCATTGCAGCAAGACGTTCGGCGTATGTGGAATATGTCGATACATTGGAACATCCCTGATACCATATAATACCTTTGTAGGTATAATTTTTTATGGGGTTGAACATGGCATTGTACATGAGCATAGGGCGATGGTAATGCACTATAGGCTCAATATCATTGGGATCAAGCGAAACGTCTGGATAATTTACAAGCAGTTCACGAGGGCACCAGCTTTCAACCTTGGCACCTCCGTAAGCGGCGCTGACAATACCCACAGGCACATTTAATACCTCAGCCATCTGTTTTGCATAATGCCAAGCCAAAGCACTATACTCAGGCGATGTTTCAGGGGAGGGCACAGTCCATTTAGCGTTAACAGTGTCAAGTAACTCATAACTTTGAGTTAACGGCACGGTGAAGAATCGCACTTTGTCTGCGCTTTGGCGTGAATTTGCTATCTCGTCATATCCACCTTCAAGGCAACATCCGCCAAACCCTTTAAGCGGCATCTCCATGTTTGATTGACCTGATGCGAGCCATACCTCACCTACAAGCACATTGTTCAGTGTTACAGGCTCACCGTCAGAGATAGTGATGGTATATGGTGTGAAACCGCCTTCGGGAGTCTCAACCGCCAGACACCATTCACCTGTGCGGTCGGTTGTGGTGGTATATGCCTTATTATTCCACGAAGGTGTGACAGTTATCTTAGAACCGGGATCAGCTTTGCCATAAATTCTGGCATTGGTCTGCTGCTGGAGAACCATATTGTCACTTATCACAGGTCCGAGCGTTACTTTTGCACCGGCGGTGACTGCCAAACAGGCAAAAATTAGAGGAATGAAACACTTTTTCATGATTATATTTTGCAATTAAGATGTTTATAATGGTTTGTATTCAAAATAATCGAAGGCACCCGATGCTTTTCCCGCTTCGTCAGTAGCATACAGACCTATCAGAGTGCCTGTGAAACCGCCGGCACATTCAGTGGAGAGATAGCGAGTATTCATTGAGGCGATATAATCGAATTTCTTCCCACCGTCAAGTGAATAGGTGAATGAGTATGCGTTGGGCGAGCCTTCGACTCTTAGAACCACTGATTTGCTGTTCTTTGCCAAAGGTATGACTTTCTCTATGTGGGTAAGTTCGTTAAGACGATAACGCAACACAATGGCATCTTTCCCGTCGTCCAAGCGAGTGATGTAAAGATCATAATGCGAATTTCCGTTCGTAAACACTGTCATACCGGTTTCAGCACCTTCCCCGGCATTTGTGAGTTTCACATCGGTAGTGGCACGGAAAGAGATGTCCTCTTGGCGGCGAAGCACCATCGAGGGTGAGCCTTCGTAAGAATCTAATTTTATCGGAGAGGCTTGAATGGTGAGTTTGCCGTTTTTCAACGAGTACTTACTCATGTCAGGATTGCGCAGCCATACCCATTTATATCCTAATTTATCGGCATTGAACTCATCTTTTTCAGGCTTTGCAGGGAATGGATGTAGAGGTAGTGTAGGCACATTCATGTCGAGAGATATTGTGCCGTTGCCGTTCACCACGGGCCATGCGTTCTCGTCCCATCTCACCGGCGCAAGGAATGTCTCACGTCCCAACAGATGGTGATTGCCGTTTTGAAGTCGGAATCCAAGGCATACCAGCCACCAAGAGCCGTCAGGTGCCTGTACGAAGTCGGCATGACCTGTCCCTTGGATAGGATTATACTGAGCTTCTTTATTGAAATGACAGAGTATCGGATTGGCGGGATTGGGAGTGTAAGGTCCGTATATATTTCGGCTGCGGGCTATGGTTGCGCTGTGTCCCATCTCAGTGCCACCTTCGGCTATTAGAAGATAGTAGTAACCGTCCTTCTTGTATATATGCGGTGCTTCCGGATGACGTGCGCCGGTTCCGTCCCATATCCTGCGGCTTTCCGTGAGCTGCTCACCGGTCATAGGGTCTATTTCACAAAGCCATATACCTACATCAGGATTGCTGACCATGTAACACTTGCCATCCTCGAAATAGAGCGAGGGGTCTATACCTGCCTGTTTCAGCCATACAGGCTCGCTCCATCCCTTTGCAGGGTCGGTGGTGTGGACTATGAAGTTTCCTTTATCGGAAACATTGGTAGTGATCATATAAAACACCCCGTCATTATAGCGGATAGTCGGCGCGTATATGCCGCCCCATTCACTTCCTGTTTTGAGATTGAGTTGGCTTTCACGGTCAAGCACATGTCCTATCTGTTCCCAGTTAACAAGGTCATTGCTATGGAAAATGGGTACACCGGGGAAATATCCGAAAGAGGAATTTACCAGATAAAAATCATCCCCGACATTTACTATTGACGGGTCAGGGTAAAATCCTTTTATCACCGGGTTTTTATATCCTTCAGTCGTTTCGGCGTTCGCCAAGATGGAACAAGCCAACAACGCTCCTAAGATTACTTTTCTCATGGTTCTATGATGAATGAATTGATTTTTGAATTGTTATTGAACTATGCGAAATTAACAAGAAAACTTTGAATAAAAAAGATATCAACACCAAAACCGGGCGTTGATATCTTTTGATGATGTGAATATTAACATTTACGCACTTGACGTAAGTTTTGATATGTCTGAGTGTGTCGTTATTTGATTTCTATAGTGAGTGGCTTGGCGACATCCCATGCGGTGTGAATGGTTAGAATACCCTTGTCAGGGGTAAATTTCCATGATTTTTTAGATGCCTTTTTACCGTTTATACTCACTTCTGCCGGACTGCCGTTGATAAGATGTACCACGAATGTCATATCCTTAACCTTTGGCGCACCGGGATAGGTGCCCTTGGCTTCGGCTGTGATTTCGATACCCTCCATGTCCGCATCGCCTTTGAATGTTATGAGTGAGTAGGCATTATCCTTGAGCGAAGTGGTAGATTTGCGGTCATCATCATACATTGTGAATTCCGACTGACCAAGGTAAGGATAATAGTTCACCGTATACTTGTCGGCACGGAAATCCCCGGTGTTTTCCATCTCATAATCAGCAAGCGGTATGAAAGCTCCGGCTCTGACGAAGAGCGGCAATACCTCCAAAGGTGCGGGATAGGTGATGGTGTCTCCGCCATGATAAAGTTTGGTGGGGTCATTGTAATCTACCCAGAGTCCTTCAGGGAAGATAATCTCACGCTCTGTTACACCTTGATTGATCACCGGTGCCACTAATACGTCACATCCCCAAAGGTATTCGTCGGTGATATCATCATATTTTGCCGAGCCGGGTGTGTAGAAATTCAATGGACGTACGAGCGGCATACCTTCCGAAGCGTTCTCGTAAGCCAAAGTGTAGTTATAGGGGAGCCAGCGGTAACGTTCTTTGATGAGGGGAAGTATTATTGACTGCTGGTCGGGATATTTATACGGTTCGGCTGTCTTTTGCGCATGTGTACGCAGGATAGGGGAGAAGGTGCCGAGCTGAAGCCAGCGCACGTAGAGTTCGGGGTCATACGGGTGTTCCTCGTCGATGGCGAAACCACCCACGTCATGGCTCATATATCCAAGACCGCTAAGTCCGGAGTTGAGCATGATGGTGATTTGCGGTTGCAATCCACCCCACGAACGAGACACATCGGTTGACCATGGGAATACACTGTAACGCTGCAAACCGGTAGTGCCCCCTCGCATCATAGTCATAAGTCGATTTTCGGGAAATTCCTCCTTGAAGAGGTCGTATATTATGCTGCTCCAGTCATTGCCGTAGAGGTTGTGATATTCACGTGCGGTAAGTCCGTTAGCATGGCGACCGGCTTCGGGATGCACCTCAGGCTCTCCGAGGTCGCCCCACCAGCCACCCACACCTTCAAGGGTGAGTTGCTTGTAGCGGTCACGCAGCCATGCGCGGGTGTCGTGGTTTGCCATGTCAAACATACCGCCTTCACCTACCCAAATGGTTACTTCCTGAGGATTGCCGAGAGAGTCCTTCACCAACATCCCTTTTGACGCAAGCTCGTTATAATTTTGAAGCCCGTTGCCGTTGCGAAGGATGTAAGGCTGCGATATTATCACAGTGTTCACGCCATCTTTTTTGAGGTCTGAAAGCATCTTTTTGTGGTCGCTCCACTGTTGCGGCTCCCATGCGAGACGTCCCATATCTTCTTCCTTGCCATACCAATACAGGTCAAGCACTATACCGTCTACCGGATAGCCGCCACGCTTCAAGGTGTCAATCACACCGACAGTCTCATCCTGAGTACGGTAGCCGTATTTGGATGTTATGTATCCAAGCGACCAGAACGGGGGGAGGTCCTGCCGTCCTGTGAGCGATGACAGTTCTTTCGTTACATCCGCAAGCGTCCCTGCGCCATTGATGAAATAATATGATATGGGATATTTGGATTCCGTGGTGTACACGATAGGGTTGTTCATCACCATTTCTGCGGCTCCGAAGTCGTCAAACACCACAGCGTAGCCGTTTGACGAAATGAACAGCGGCATGGTGATATTCATCTGCTTGATGCGAGGATCGCCGGCTGTGTAGCCGTAGTTCTGCTTGTTATACATCACGAGGGTGTCACCTTCGAGATTAAAGCTATAGCCACGTTCACCTGCTCCGTAAAATGAGCCTGTTCCCATGGTTGAAAGCTCTATGCGTTGTTTGCCGTCAACAAGTGTGCGGAGCCCGTTGTCGCTCACGGCACGGTTGTTGCCTGAGGTTATATCCACTTCGCCGGTTTTGCCGTTGACACGTGCCACAATGCCACCGGGAGTGGTGAGTGTGGTTATGCCGTTAAGCTCCGAGGTGGTTGCTTTGACATTCGAATCCTTTATTACAGAGGTCGGGGTGGAGGGGGCTGATTCCCCTTTGGCAAGATTGGTGACTTTCACGATATTGTCGGTCACGGCTGTCACGGTCACTGTCCTTCCCTCGGGAGTGGTGACTTTGACATTTGTAGTATTGGCTGCTGACAATGTGTTGCCTATTGCCGGTGACAGGAGTGTCAGCACCGATAACGCCAGTAATAATTTGAGATGATTATAATGTTTCATTTCCGTTATGGTATAGATAAAATTTTACGCAATGCAAAAATAATAAATAAATGCTGAATATCATGGCATTTAGATGTTAAATTTACGGAAATAAAACGACACGTGCATAGCTGCAGCCAGCCATGCACGTGTCTATGTCGTATGGGGTAAATCTATTCTCCCCGATTATGCCTTGTTGGCGCGTTTGCGCTCAAGTTCGTCAAGTATTATTTTGCGAAGGCGCAAGTGATGAGGTGTCACTTCCACATATTCATCCTCCTTGATGTATTCGAGGGCTTCCTCAAGCGAGAATACCACCGGAGGTATGATGCGGGCTTTGTCATCGGCACCGCTTGCACGCATGTTGGTGAGTTTCTTTGACTTGGTGACATTGACCACGATGTCATTGTCCTTAGCATTTTCACCTACCACCTGACCGGCATATACCTCTTCCTGCGGGAAAATGAAGAATTTGCCTCGATCCTGCAGTTTGTCTATGGCGTATGCGTAGGCTGTACCTGCTTCCATCGCTATGAGCGAACCGTTTGTGCGGCGTTCGATGTCACCTTTCCAAGGCTGATATTCATAGAATCGGTGTGCCATGATAGCTTCACCTGCCGAACCTGTAAGCACATTGTTACGGAGTCCGATTATGCCTCGCGAGGGGATGACGAATTCAAGATGTATGCGGTCATTCTGAGTTGTCATTGACACCATTTCACCTTTTCGGCGGGTCACCATATCGATGATCTTCGAAGAGTACTCTTCGGGGACGTTGATGGTCAGCATCTCCACCGGTTCACACTTCTGTCCGTCAATCTCCTTGATGATTACCTGAGGTTGTCCTACCTGAAGTTCGAAACCTTCACGGCGCATGGTCTCAATAAGCACTGAGAGGTGGAGCACGCCTCGTCCGAACACTGTCCAAGTATCCTCATGGTCAGCCTTAGTGACACGGAGAGCAAGGTTGCGGTCAAGCTCCTTGGCAAGACGGTCGGCTATATGGCGTGAGGTGACATATTTTCCGTCACGTCCGAAGAAGGGGCTGTCGTTGATGGTGAAAGTCATTGACATTGTAGGCTCGTCGATGGCTATACGCGGCAGTGGTTCGGGGTTGTTGGCATCGGCAACAGTGTCACCGATTTCAAAACCTTCGATACCTACAAGCGCACAGATGTCGCCGCTCTTTACCGACTCCACTTTCTTTCTGCCCATACCTTCGAATGTGTGCAGTTCCTTGATGCGCTGCTTGACGATAGAACCGTCCTTCTTGCAAAGGGCGATTTCCTGTCCCTCACGGAGTTCGCCACGATGAACACGACCTATGGCGATACGTCCCACGTAGTTGCTGTAATCGAGTGATGTGATAAGCATCTGAGCATCACCTTCAAGCACTTGCGGTTCGGGGATATATTCGATGATGGCGTCGAGCACTGCAGTGATGTTGTCGGTAGGTTTGTTGTAGTCGGTGCTCATCCAACCCTGTTTTGCCGAGCCGTAAATGGTTGGGAAATCAAGCTGATCCTCGGTGGCGTCAAGGTTGAACATCAAGTCAAACACCATCTCCTGCACTTCATCAGGGCGGCAGTTTGGTTTATCAACCTTATTGATCACCACTACAGGCTTAAGCCCCATCTGGATAGCCTTTTGAAGCACGAAACGTGTCTGTGGCATAGGACCTTCGAATGCGTCCACAAGGAGCAGACATCCGTCAGCCATGTTGAGCACACGCTCCACTTCACCGCCGAAGTCGGCGTGTCCCGGAGTGTCAATTATATTGATTTTATATCCGTTGTAATTGATTGATACGTTTTTAGAAAGGATTGTTATACCTCGTTCGCGTTCGAGGTCGTTGTTGTCAAGGATTAATTCACCTGTGGTCTGATTGTCACGAAAGAGCTTCCCAGCCAAAAGCATTTTATCCACAAGAGTTGTTTTCCCATGGTCAACATGGGCAATGATGGCGATATTCCTGATCTTCTGCATCGTATTTTTCATTAAAAGCGTGACCTTTAAGGGTACACGCTATTTTTTCGCCTGCAAAGGTACGATTTTTTCCTAACCTGACAAAATCTAAAAGATTGTTTCAAAACGGTCTCTACTTCGAGAAGTGAAAATTTTATGCACAAAGTGATAAATTCGCACTAAATCGGGATTTCCATGACCTATTTTTGCGTACGTAACTATTAATAAGGAACCTGATATGAAAACAATTGAAACAAAGGCTGATAAGGCAAAAGGTAAAGGTGAAAAATCTTTAAAGCCAACTCACAAGAGAGCTATCTCGGATAATGCGTACGCCGATTTCACATTGCGTCTGGAATTGACACTTAGTGTCGGTTGTCGTGACGACAAGGCGTATCGGGAAGCTGTGGAGTTTCTTGACCGTTACATCGGAGGCGAAATTGATGCAGTTGGAGAGGAATTTTCCAAGATGGGTAAGAGTGGCAGCGGCAAGATGGCATGGATTGCCTTCGCCATGATACGTGCAGAGGTGGATAAAGCTATGCACCGCTCAAAAATAGCCCGTGAACGTGCCATGCGTCGTAAAGCTGAAAAAGCGGTTTCTCAGGCTCCGGAGTCTCCCGCTTTTGCTATCGATGCCGAATCGCAGAACTCTTGCGGATCGAAAGATACCCCGAAGCTTAATCGCCGTGAACGCCGTCAGATAAAACAAAATATCGAACGAGAGCTGCGCCGGGCTGCCCGACGGCAAGCGGCTATGGCTTAAAACATGTTGTAATTTATCGAAAGCACTTGAAATTCAGTGCGGCGGTTTATCTGGTCGGCTATCTCTTGAAGTTCCTCCGGGAGCGTCATGATATATTCCTCGTCAAGAAGTTGTCCTTCAGGTAGTTCTGGATGCTCACGAGCTATGCGCTTGGTCACCTTCTTTGGGCGTGACTCTCCGTAGCCTTGTGCTTGCAGCCGCTCGGCAGGGATGCCGGCATTTATAAGGTAATCGACCACGCTTTTTGCTCGTCGCAGCGATAGGTTAATGTTATATTCGTCTGAGCCGTGGCGGTCAGTGTGCGATGCCATTTCCACTGTGATATTCGGGTTGTCACGCAACATTTGCGCTATCTCGTCAAGTGCCTTCTCGGACTCCGGACGTAAGGTGGCTTTGTCGAAGTCATAGAAGATGTTGTCAACAATGTTGGGCTTTGTGATGGATGCGAGAAAGAAATCTATTGAATAGTCCGCATCCTGCTCGGCTGTGTCGGATGTGAATTCCTGCCTTGCGTTCAGAAATCCTTTGGCTCCAGCCATCATGGCATATTTTACACCTGCGTTAAGCGGAAATGAAAAGAATCCGTCATTTCGAGCTGTGGTTTTCAGATTTGTGCCGTCATCGCCCACAATGCGTATCACAGCACCTGCCACAGGCTCTTCATCCTTGTCGTAGACATGCCCGGAGATGGTAATCTGCAAATCGGGGAGTTCGAATGAATACAGATGGTCATACCCTCTGCGGTCACCACGGTTGGAGCTGAAATATCCCGCTTCATGTCCCGGTGAAGCGTAGGTTATGCCGAAATCGTCACCTTCGGAGTTTATGGGGCTTCCCATATTTTCCACTTTCCACCCTCCCGAGGGGGTGAGTGTGGCACGGAATATGTCAAGACCGCCGAGTCCGGGGTGTCCGTCCGACGCAAACATAAGTATGGAATCGGTGAGCATGTATGGAAACATCTCGTCACCGGGGGTGTTGACTGCGTTTCCGAGATTTTCAAGACTCCCGGCACGTTCCTTAAGGTTAATGCGCCAAAGGTCCTTACCTCCATATCCGGGCATATCGGATGTGAAGTAAAGATACTCGCCTGAGGGGCTGACAGCCGGATGTGCGTACGATGACAGTGTGTCGGCTGTGATTTCAAATTTTTCAGGGGCGCTCCATTGTGCGTCCGAACGGCGGGACACACATATTTCCACGCCGGAATCGGAGCTGTTGGAGCGCACGGCACGTGTCAGATACATGGTGGAGCCGTCGGGGGAGAATGAAACTATACCTTCATCCCATTCGGTGTTAAGTTCACCTTCCACAGGCTCGGGTGTCTGCCATCTGTCATGCTCGTTTTTACGTACCATCCATATATCGCTACGCTTTAGCCCTGTGATTTCGCTTCGGGTGGTTCCCTTTACTTTTTCGTTTGTGGTGGTGAAGTAAAGCAGATCGCCGTTAAACATCGGGGCGAAATCTGATCGGCGGGAGTTGAAAAGTCTTGCGTTTTTCACCACATAGCGGGTCTTGTTTTTCTTTATTTCCGCACTTTTCAGCGCTCCTGCAAGCCCCACGGCAGCCTGTCGGTCGTCAGGGTTGTATTTAAGGTATTCCCGGTAATTTTCTATTGCGGGCTGGTATTTCCCTTCACCATGTTGCGACTGAGCCATATACAGCACTGCGATAGAGTCGGGATAACCGTAACGCAGCGCATTGCGGTAGTCGGTTGCGGCGCTTGCGTCCTGACCGATATGGCGGTAACATTCACCCATCTTGAATGCCACCTCGGCTCGCAACTGCCGCATCTCCTTTGACTTAAGCTTGTTATAGAGCTTTTTGTAAGTCTTAGCCGCATCAAAATACTCCCCTCGCTTCATCTGCGCATCAGCCACACTCAACTTCACGCTTGAACAGGACGAAAGGAACGAGACGGTAACACATATAATTATAGAAATTATTATCTGTTGGATTCTTACCATTAGTGAGAATGTTATCAGTTCGCTATATGTGAGTAACGTAAAAAATGTCGGGATATTGGATTGTGATGTAATTTAGAAGATAAAAATTATGCGGGTGGTGGGGAAAATTCTTACCTTTGCAGTTGACTGACAAATATCCTCGAATGATACTTATAATTGATGATGATTCCTCGATTCGCCTCTCGTTGGGGCTTTTGCTCAAACGGGCGGGATATGTGGTGAAGGGTGTTCCCGGTGCGGAAGAGGCTCTTGCCGCATTGAGGAATGCGATGCGTTCAGATAATACGGATGAGTCCATCGAATTGATGCTCATGGATATGAATTACTCCTCGTCAACCACCGGCGAGGACGGGCTTGAACTGCTTATGAAGGTCAAAGTCCTTGCGCCGACTATCCCTGTGATACTTATGACCGCATGGGGGAGCATACCTCTTGCTGTTGAGGGAGTTAAAGCCGGAGCTATGGATTTCGTGACCAAGCCTTGGGATAACCGTGACCTGCTGTCGCGCATCAAGACCGCAATATCACTTTCGGAGTCAAAGCAGGAAGCCAACACCGGCGATGCTGACACATTTGAGGGTATAATAGGTGAAAGCGAGGGGCTTAAGAAAGTGTTGGAGACTGTCAGAAAGATCGCTCCGACCGATGCCCCGGTGCTTATCACGGGTGAAAACGGTACGGGAAAAGAGCTTATAGCGAGGGCTATACATCGGCTTAGCCCTCGTGCCGGAAAACCTTTTGTGTCGGTGAATCTTGGCGGATTGGCACAGACACTGTTTGAAAGCGAGATGTTCGGTCATGCCCGTGGCGCTTTCACAGGTGCTGATTCCGACCGACCGGGACGTTTTGAAATGGCAGACTCAGGCACAATATTTCTTGACGAAATCGGAGACCTCGATTCCTCATGTCAGGTGAAAATGTTGCGAGTGCTTCAGGAGCACACTTTTGAGCGTCTTGGCGAAAGCACTCCGAGGAGGGTGGATATCCGTGTGGTATGTGCCACAAATGTGAATCTTGCCGAGGCGGTCAAAGCCAACAGGTTCAGGGAGGATCTGTATTACCGTATAAATCTGATAACTATCCATCTTCCTGCGCTCAGGGAGCGTCGTGAGGATATTCCGCTCTTAGTGCGCCACTTTGCCGGCAGTGACATCAATTTCACGCCTGACGCCATGGCGCTGCTCTGTTCGCAACCCTATCCGGGCAACATACGCGAGTTGAGAAATCTGGTTAAACGCATACTGATAGTCAGCGGAAAGGACACCATAACGGCAGATGATGTGCGGTCGTCGCTGATTAAGAATCCGGAGCAGAAACCAGAGTCAACTCCCGCTCAGCCATCATCGGCTATTACCCTTGAGGAACTTGAAAAACAAGCTATTGAACGAGCCATTGCACAGTGTGAGGGAAACATGTCGCAAGTGGCTTCAATGTTAGGTATCACACGCCAGTCGCTTTATCGCAGAATGGAGAAATTCGGGATTAAAGTATGAGATATAGCGGACTGAAAGGAGCATGGGTGTTCGGAGTGTTGTCGGTGATGATTGTCGTCATAGCTATACTCTTTCCCTTCTTTATAGAGATGAAGGGTGCCGCATGGTGGATTGAAGGCGCTATAGTGGCTACATTGCCTTTGATATGGTTTACATACGCAAGCATTGTGCGTCCGGTCAACGCTGTGGTGGTCGGCATGGATCTTCTCCGTGAACAGGATTACAGCAGCCGACTTGCGCCTGTGGGACAGCATGATGCCGATAAAATAGTGCGTCTGTTCAATGACCTTATGGCTCGTCTGAAATTGGAAAGCCTTAAAGTCAGGGAGCAGAATCATTTCCTTGACCTGCTTATTGAAGCATCACCGATGGGGATACTTAGCTACGGATTCTCGGACAAGATTGTGATGAGCAACTCCATGGCACGTAAGATATTGGGTGAAAGCCCGGATGGGAAGACTATGGCAGAGCTGAAATCGCCGCTTGCCAAAGTGTTTTTGTCGTTGAGACGTGACGAGTCGGCGACCGTGCGACTCAGCGATACGATGGTGTACCGTTGCAGCTATCTTTCATTCATGGATCAGGGTTACGCACGGCCGTTCCTGCTGATAGAATCGTTGACTGATGAGGTGCGCAAGGCTGAACGTCAGGCTTACGAGAAAGTGATAAGGGTTATGGGGCATGAGGTGAACAACTCCATGGCTTCAATCCGCTCGCTGCTTGACCTTCTTGATGAAATCAGACCGTGGGGCGATGACGAGGATTTGACAAAAGCGGTTAAGGGTTGCGCTCACCGTGCGGAAGCTTTGAGTTCATTCATCTCTGCTTATTCAAATGTGGTGAAAATCCCACCGCTGAACACATCTGTCATGACGGTGGATGAATTCATGACCCCGATAGCAGGTTTCCTCATAGGTATGGCTAAGGAGCGAGGTGTTAAGCTCGAATTGGTCAGGAATCCTGACGCCGATTATCATAGGGTGAGGATCGACAGCGAATTGCTTGAACAGGCTATCATAAATATCGTGAAGAATGCCATTGAAAGTATATTGTCGGAGCCTGAGCGGGAGGATGCGGGAATTACCCTGTCGCTTGAAGGTCCGGCAGGGATCGTGGTGGCTGATAACGGACCCGGCATCTCGGAGACTGCCGCCACGTCACTGTTCACACCTTTCTTCTCCACTAAACCGTCAGGACAGGGGCTTGGCTTGATGTTTGTGGCGGAGATACTTACACGTCATAAGGCATTGTTCTCGCTTTCCACCTCCCCTGAGGATGGTGTGACTCGATTCGCTATAAAATTCCCTGACGCTATTTAGAGGTTATTAAACAACCTCTTAACGAGGACGGTTTGGCTCTTGTTATTTAACGCCATCGAACTGATTTGAACTCGTTATAAAAAGCTTAAATCGGTTCATTGATAAAAAGTTTAAATCGGTTCTTTGCAGTCAGATGAATTCTTTGTATCTTTGTGGGGTGTTTAAGATACCGGAACGCTTTACATTTCGATACCTTTATAATCATCGATGTCATGTAACTGATAAATTGTTGATAATAACCATTAAATCATTAATATAAAATTACAATACCGCTATGGGTCTTTTTGAAAAACTTACCGCAAAGGCGATTGCAAACCGCCAGCGCATTGTGCTTCCCGAAGGGACAGAACCTCGTACATTGACCGCAGCTGACCGTATCATCAATGACGGAATCGCTGACATAATCCTTATCGGTGATCCTAAGGATATCAAGGCAATGGCAGCTGACCTTAAACTTGAGAATATCGCACGTGCTACTATCGTCAACCCCGCTGATGAGGCAGTGATTGACAAGTATGCTCCATTATATTACGAACTCCGCAAGAGCAAGGGCATTTCCATGGAGGAAGCCCGCATGACAACTGCCAATCCTCTTTACCTCGGTTGCCTTATGGTTAAGTCAGGCGACGCCGATGGTCAGGTTGCAGGTGCTCTCAACACAACCGGCAATGTGCTTCGTGCCGCTTTCCAAGTGATCAAGACTATGCCCGGCATCGACGTTGTGTCAGGCGCATTTGTCATGGTGCTTCCCGAAGGTTCAAACTTCGGCACCAACGGCTTGCTCATATTTGCTGACTGTGCGGTTATTCCCGATCCCGATGCACGTCAACTTGCTCAGATTGCAGTTTCTGCTTCTAAGACCGCCCGTGACATCGCAGGTGTTGAACCCCGTGTGGCTATCCTCAGCTTCTCAACCAAGGGTAGCGCCAAGCATGAACGTGTCGATAAGGTTATCGAGGCTACCAAAATCGCTCATGAAATGGATCCGTCGCTCATTCTTGACGGCGAACTTCAGGCTGATGCAGCCCTCGTGCCCGGTGTTGCTAACAGCAAGGCTCCTAACAGCCCGCTTTCAGGCCGTGCCAATGTGCTTGTGTTCCCGTCACTCGAAGTCGGCAACATCGCTTACAAGCTCGTGCAGCGTCTCGGCGGTGTTGAAGCTGTGGGTCCCGTTCTTCAGGGTCTTGCCGCTCCTGTCAACGACCTTTCACGCGGTTGCTTCCCCGAGGATATCTACAAGACTATCATCATCACTTGTAATCAGGCTATCGGCTTGAAGGAGAGCAAGTAATTTGGTTGAAATCAGATTTTAGACACCTTAATTATCACATTTTTTTGAAATGAAAATATTAGTGTTGAACTGCGGTAGCAGTTCTGTGAAATACAAACTCATCGACACTTCTAACGATGCAGTTCTCGCCGAAGGCGGTGTTGAGAAAATCGGTCTTAACGACGGTTTCTTGAAATATAAGAAAAAAGATGGCTCAAAGGCTATCCTTGAACTCGGTCTCGTTGACCATAACGGCGCAGTGCAGGCTATCCTGAATATCCTGACTGATCCCGTGGAAGGTTGCATTAAGAGCTACGACGAAATCGACGCTGTTGGTCACCGTGTGGTACATGGCGCAGAGAAGTTCAGCGAAAGCGTGCTTATCACCGACGAGGTTAAGGATATGATCAAGCAGTGCTATGACATCGCACCGCTTCATAATCCGGCAAACATGACCGGTATCGACGCTATCACCACTTTGATGCCCTCAGTTCCTCAGGTAGCAGTGTTTGACACCGCATTCCATCAGACAATGCCTGCCAAGTCATTCATGTACGCTCTCCCCTATAAGTATTATAAGGAAGATGGTGTGCGCCGTTACGGTTTCCATGGCACAAGCCACCGTTATGTTTCACAGCGTGTGTGCGAATTCCTTGGTGTGGATATAAAGGATAAGAAGATCATCACTTGCCATATTGGCAATGGTGGTTCTATCACAGCTGTGATGGGCGGAAAGAGCATCGATACTTCAATGGGTCTCACTCCGACCGAAGGCCTTATGATGGGTACACGTGTAGGTGACGTTGATCCCGGTGCGCTTGTTTACATCATGCTCAAGCATAACCTTTCAGCTACCGACCTCCAGAAGGTGATAAACAAAGAGAGCGGTATGCAGGGTGTTAGCGAGATTTCAAGCGATATGCGTGAGATCGAGGCTGCTGTCAACGCAGGTAATGAACGTGCCACTCTCGCTCTCGATATGTACGAACAGCGCATCCTTAAATATATCGGCGCATACGCAGCCGAGATGGGCGGTGTGGATATTATCGTGTTTACCGGCGGCGTCGGTGAGAATCAGACTTCACTCCGTGCTTCTGTCTGCAAGCCTCTCGCTTTCATGGGTGTTGAGATTGACAATGCTGTCAATGACACGCTCCGCGGCAAGGAGGCAGTTATTTCCACTCCTTCGTCGAAAGTCACTGTGGCTGTCATCCCGACCGATGAGGAGCTGATGATTGCCCGAGACACCGAAGCGATTGTCTCTAAGAAATAATCTTTAAACTTTAAGCGGTCTCTCATGTTTTTTCATGAGAGACCGCTTTTTAATAACTAAAATAAATAATGCGAATATGACAAAAATTCGTGCTGCCGTAGTCGGATACGGAAACATCGGACATTTTACCATCGAGGCTCTTCAGGCTGCTCCTGATTTTGAAATCGCAGGTGTGGTTCGCCGCAATGTCACTGACATCCCCGCAGAGCTTGCCTCGTACAAAGTAGTTACTGACATTAAGGAGCTTGGCAAAGTAGATGTCGCTATCCTTTGCACTCCTACCCGTGAGGTGGAGAAATATGCTCTTGAGTATCTTGCCATGGGTATCAACACTGTTGACAGCTTTGATATCCACACATCTATCGTTGACCTTCGCCGTTCACTTGATGCCGCTGCCAAGAAGGCAGGCAAGGTGGCTGTTATCTCAGCCGGATGGGATCCGGGTAGTGACTCTATCGTGCGCACTCTCATGGAGGCTGCCGCTCCCAAGGGTCTTACCTATACAAATTTTGGTCCCGGTATGAGTATGGGTCACACTGTGTGCGTTAAGTCAAAGGCTGGTGTTAAGAACGCCCTTTCTATGACTATGCCTAAGGGTGACGGTATGCACCGCCGCATGGTGTACGTAGAGCTTGAAGATGGCGCAAATCTTGCCGATGTTGCTAAGGCTGTTAAGGAAGACCCGTATTTCGCATCTGACGAAACCCATGTGATGGCTGTTGAGAGTGTTGATGCAGTCAAGGATATGGGACACGGTGTGCACATGGTAAGAAAAGGCGTTTCCGGTAAGACTCAGAACCAGCGTTTTGAGTTCAATATGACTATCAACAACCCTGCTCTTACCGCTCAATTGCTTGTTGGTGTGGCACGTGCGTCAATGCGTCTCGCCCCCGGTGCATACACAATGGTTGAAATCCCGGTTATCGACCTCCTTCCCGGCGACCGTGAAACCCTCATTTCACATCTTGTGTAATCCACAGACTGCAATTAAAAAGATTCCAAGTAATTGGATAAATATCATTGAATTATGTGAGGATGCAATGTTTTTGCGTTCTCACATAATTGTTTTTTGATTGTTTATATTGAACTGATTTAAACTTTTTATAAAATGTTAAACTCAGGCTGAAAATTACCATGTTTTCAATCTTTGATGTTCTTTTCGGCTGAATTATCAGCCTCTCTTCGGTCACTTGGCTCGCTAAGCTCCCTCATTGGGCTAATAATTCATCTCAAAATAGCATCAAATCTTAAAAAATAAAAAGTTTAAATCAGTTCATTGATAACAAATAAATTTGTTATATCTTTGCAATTGACATGGTTAGCAATACAAAGCAGACAGAAAATGTGTACACGTCAACAATGTATAGAGAAGCTTACTGAAGCCACACCTTATATTCGTAAAGAATTTGAGGTTAAATCGTTATGTCTTTTCGGCTCGATGGCTCGCGGAGATAATAACCCCGACAGTGATGTTGATGTATGTGTTGATATGCCGCCCAAAATGCGTCTTGTGCTTGGCTTAAAGCGATTTCTTGAAGACCTTTTCGGCACAAATGTGGATTTAATTCGCCGTCACCGAAATTTAAGACCATTCTTTTTATCACAAATAGAGAAAGACGCTATTTATGTCATTCAATAAGGATATAGTAAAAGACACTTTGCAGCAGATATCTGATGCGATTTGCCAAATTGAGGATTGGAATGAAGGGATTCACTCTTCAGAAGATTATGGGTGCTCTGCGGAAGGGATGAAAACGCTTGCTGCAACATGTATGTTACTGGAGGCGATTGGAGAAGGGATAAAAAAGATTGATAAAGTGACTTCCGGAAGCTTTTTACGTATCATTTGCCCGGATATTCCTTGGAAGGATATTATGGGAATGCGTGACCATATCGCTCATGGGTATTTTGGCATTGACGAAGATTTTGTGTTCTGTGCCGTTCGAGAAGATCTTAATGAATTGCAAGAAGCTGTTAAGTTGTTAATAAGGCAACTTTAAGGAATGTGAATTAAAATATTCAGGATATAAAAAGCAGATGTGTTGCTCGGACGGGCAACACATCTGTTATTTTATACCTTGTGAGTATTTTATACTCTGTGAAGGGGGTTATCACCTGTCAGGGAATTAATATCCTGCGAGGGGAATTGGGATTGTAAATCTATGATTTAGAGGCTATTTTAACAACCAATTAATCTTTGGTGGGGATGGGGAGCTTGCCGGGGTGGGGTGTTTGCTTTATGCCGTCACGTTCAAGGAGGGCATCGATGGTTGGATCCTGACCACGGAAGCGGCGATAGAGTACAGAGGGATGCTCTGTGCCACCTTTTTCAAGGACGTTCTTGCGGAATGAATCGGCAGTCTCCTGATCGAAAATGCCATGCTCCTTGAAGTGAGCAAACGCATCAGCGTCGAGCACCTCAGCCCATTTGTAGCTGTAGTAGCCGGCTGCGTAACCACCTGAAAAAATGTGAGAGAAAGTTGAGCCAAACATTGTGCCGGGAATCGGCTCAAACATAGCCACAGATTCAATAGCTTCCTGCTCGAATTTTTCAGGATCATCGACCGGAGCCTTGATGGTATGCCATGCCATATCCATGAGCCCGAAGCTAAGCTGACGAAGGCAAGCGTAAGCCGCACCAAACTGTGAAGATGAAATAATCTGGTCAACAAGTTCCTGCGGTATAGGATCGCCGGTCTGATAATGGCGAGCGAAACCATCGAGGAATTCCTTCTCGGTAAGATAATTTTCGTTGAACTGAGAGGGAAGCTCTACGAAGTCACGAAGCACGCTTGTGCCTGAAAGTGAAGAATACTTAGTGTTGGCAAGCAGTCCGTGAAGAGCATGTCCGAATTCATGAAGGAAAGTCTCAACTTCGTAGGGTGTGAGAAGAGACGGCTTGGAACCGGTGGGCTTGGTAAAGTTCATCACGATGGTGACATGCGGACGCACGTTAACACCATCGGCAGTAATCTTCTGATCCTTGAAGCTGGTCATCCAAGCGCCGGGACGTTTGCTGGAGCGAGGGAAGAAATCGGTATATATCACTCCAAGATATGAACCATCCTTGTCGAGAACGTCAAAGGCAGTCACGTCGGGGTGATAAACAGGAATGTCGGGATTTTTCTTGAATGTGAGTCCGTAAAGTTTGGTTGCGAGACCGAACACACCGTCAATCACATTGTTAAGCTCAAAATATGGGCGCAGCTTCTCTTCATCGTAAGCATACTTGGCATTGCGCAGCTTGTTTGAATAGTAGCTGTAGTCCCAAGGCTTGATTTCCATCGGTTTACCTTCAAGTTTGGAAGCGAACTCAGTCAGTTCGGCAAATTCAGCCTGCTGAGCGGGGCGATATGCGTCACGCAAAGAATGTAGCAGCTCATATACCTTTTCAGGGGTCTGCGCCATTGATTGCTGCAATGAATAAGCTGCGTAAGTGTCATATCCGAGAAGGTTGGCGATTTTGAGACGTGTTTCCGCAATCTCTTTCATGATAGGGAGATTGTTATACTCACCCTTCATGTTACGGCTTGTGTAAAGGCGATTCATCTTCTCGCGGAGGTCACGACGGTCGCTATACTTCATGAAAGCCATATAGACAGGCTGGTCGAGGGTAAAGAGATATTCTCCGTCACGTCCTTTTTCCTTGGCAGCGAGAGCGGCAGCCTCAACAGAGCTTTCAGGAAGTCCTGACAGGTCATCGGCAGTAAGCCATATTTCGTATGTGTTTACCTCCTTAAGCACGTTTTGACCAAACAGGGTGGTCAATTCGCTCAGACGGCTTGAAAGTTTGCTGTAAGTGTCACGATCCTCACCTTGAAGCAAAGCTCCGCTGCGTACAAATGAATCGTAAGTGTTTTTCAGAAGCATCTGATCCTCAGTGTCAAGATTGAATTTGTCACGATTATCATACACCTCTTTCACACGTTTCCAAAGACCCTCGTTTAATGAGATAGAGGTGGAATAGTTTGAAAGCTTAGGTGTGATTTTCATTGACAATTCCATCATGGCATCATCGCTCAGAGATGAGAGGAGCGGATAAAACACGTTGAGCACACGGTTAAGTTCCTGCTCTGCGTTGTCGAGTGCCACTATGGTGTTTTGGAAAGTAGGAGCCTCGGGATTGTTAACTATCGCATCGACGTTTTCCAATCCGAGCTTTATGCCACGGTCGATGGCTGGCTCGTAATCGGTAACTGAAATTTTGTCAAAGGGTACTGAGCCGTGAGGCGTACCGGTGAATTCCTGAAAGAAAGGATTCTGTGCTTGAATCATAATTGATGTTGCGGCAAAAGCCGATAATAAAATTTTTCGCATGAAATATGTAGTGATTGTTGTTTAGATCAGTTCTCTATTTTTGAGATATGTCGCTTCCGAGTTCCCGTGCCCGGGTTGCGGCACGGTCGATTATAATGCCCATCAGCAACTCGTCCACACTTTCAGCTTTGTCAGTGAGGTAAAAGTCAGCTTTCATCGCTGCCATAAACTCCTCGAAATTGAAATTACGTGCGGCAATAGATGCAGCATATCTCTCAACGGCATCATTCAAGTGTCCTGTGAGCAGTTCGAGATGACCGGCGTTCAGGTAATCCTCGGCTGACGGGTTGTCAGAAAGAAGTATAGTGAGGTACTTTCGGGCACGTTCATAATCTCCGGCAAGGAGCGAACACCATGCTATTGGGCGTATTGATTTCTCTGACTCACCGGCAATGAATTCAGCTTTGAAGAAATATTTTAACGCTTCATCATATTTCCCTGTTTCCATCAGACAGTAGCCGATGTTAAGAGCGAGATTCACATCATCGGGCTTGAACTCGGCAAGGCGTCTGTAGTAGGGGAGAGCCTTGTCCCAACGAGCCAATGCCCGGTAACATGAAGCAAGACGACGCATGGTCCAGCGGCTTTCGGAATTCAGCAGCTCACTCTGCTCGTAATAGGTCAACGCTCCATCGAGATCGCCCATTGCCTGCTTGCAATATCCCATCTTTTGGAAAAGCTCGGCGGATGGTGGAATTTTGAATGAGAGTTTGTCAAAGATTTCGAAAGCGTCAGCGTAGTACTTGCGTTTGAAATAAAATTCTCCCACGAGCTGCAGGGTCTCCACATCATCGAAAAATTCATGCAGCAACGGATGAGCTATAAGATTCAACGATGTGTTGAACGGATCTTTGAACTCACCTTTACGGCGAAACAGCTTGAAGAAACGGTAGAGATCCTGAACAAACTTATTGGCGATAACCTCACGAGCTTTTGTGCCGCTGTTAAGCTGGTCGATATTCATCCGGGTCATTTGGTCGGAATGAGCCCTGATCTGGTCGGTCATCATTCTGATTTGCGCTTCAGGCACCTGTGCAAGTGAGAGTATGACAGAGAACTTGTCGCTATTGCAGAACATGGGCGCACTCACAATCATCTCGAAAAGCATCCGTGTCGCATGGTCAAACGACCCTGACATAAGGGAATGAGATGAGTGGAACGGTATAAACCAATTTGATATGTCGTTGAAGAAGGGGAAAGTCTTTAGTTTGCTGAATGTTCCCATCAGCACATCACCGCCATCCTCCTGAATCTCCTGCAACTCCTTAAGCCGGTCAGCCACACCTGATTTTTCCAAAAGCTCCTCCCATTCGGGGTTTTCTTCGATAGATTCAGGGTCGAACGGGCGATTTTTCAGCTTCTCAATCTCCGGACGGAGCTTCATCATCTCAGGTATCACCTCGTCATTGAATTTACGGCTTATCCGCTCGGTTTCACGGGCGCGTATGAACTGCAGTTGAATCATTTTCAGGTCAGAAATCCAGCCGGGGAGCTCCACAAGGGCGTCAAAACGCTTACGCAGCCTGTTGCTCATGGGACGGTTCCTATGGCTCCACATCCCAAAAAGCAATCCGCAAATGGCACGTATGGATATTTCAGTATCCTCCGATTCGTAGGCATCCATCAGAATACGCATACGACGCTCGTCATAATACTCCATAAGGCCTGCCATCACAGCCCCGATAACGAGTGACTTAAAGTATGACGGAAGCGCTTTGTCGTTGATAAGCGACTCTATCACAGTCATGTCATCGACAGAAAGAGGGTACTGAGTCCAGATTATATTGAAAAGTCTTTTTTCAAGATCCTCGGCTTTACGGGTAAGTTCCAGACGTGCTTTTTCGGCATTTTCGGCAAGAACCGACAGGGATATACGGTCGTTGATACGGCGGTATTCGTTGGCTAAAGCTGCGAGAGTTTCCTCCCGCTGACTGTTTAGAAACCGTAATGTGTTAAAATATAGGGTGGAAGCATCCGCCATGCGGGCTTGCCTGTTAATCAGGTCGGTAAGCGAGCGCACTGAAGCCACAAGCTCATCGTATAATTCCGGACGCGCAGGGTCAGGCATCCCGTCGAGCGCATAGCGGGTCATGAGCACGTAGCTCTCGGAGATGCGTTCTATTTCGGGCTTGAGCTTCCAGAGGGAACTGTCGGCAGTGACAGTGTTCTCAAGAAGTTCAAAAGCGGATGTAAGACGTCGGGCAGATATTAACCGCTCGATATCTTGTGATATATTTGCTATATTGTTCATTTCGGTACAAATTTAATATTTATTCTGCAAAAATCGTGCCAAAATGGGGGATTTTCACTAAATTTGCACTTCATAACGTATCATCATACATAGAAATATCAGATGCCAAAAAATATAGCAATCCTTGGTTCCACAGGCTCTATAGGAACGCAAACCCTTGATGTCGTATCGCAATTTCCGGAGAGATTCAATGCCCGGATTTTAGCAGCAGGCAACAATGTAGACCTGCTCATAAGTCAAGCTCAGAAACATCTGCCGGCTCTCGCCATAATAGCAAACAAAGATAAATATGAACGTCTTCACGAGGCGCTCGCACCTTTAGGTATCGAGACTGCGGCTGGTGAGGAAGCAATAGCCGCCGCTATGGAGCGTGACGACTTCGACACTGTTGTCACAGCCACTGTGGGATACAGCGGTCTATTACCGACCATTCATGCCATACGTGCCGGCAAAGAGATAGCCCTTGCGAATAAAGAGACTCTTGTGGTAGCCGGAGAGTTGGTGTCAAAATTGCTTGCCAATTCCAAATCGACGGTAATACCTGTGGATTCCGAACATTCAGCGATATATCAGTGTCTTGTCGGAGAGGATAACCGTACGGTAAATAAACTGATAATCACAGCATCGGGCGGTCCGTTCCGCACATGGAAGCGAGAGGATATTGAAAAAGTGAGTGCCGAGCAAGCGTTGCGCCATCCAAGATGGAATATGGGTGCCAAGATTACTATCGACTCGGCAACGATGCTTAACAAAGCATTTGAAATCATTGAAGCCCGTTGGCTTTTCGACATAGCTCCTGACAGGATAGAGGCTGTGGTGCATCCTCAGTCTATAGTCCATTCGATGGTGGAATTTATCGACGGGGCGGTTAAGGCGCAACTTGGCATACCTGACATGCACCTGCCCATACGTTATGCTCTCGGAGATGCTTCACGGCTTGTAAGTGCCGAACGACCGTTGTCGCTTACAGATTATTCGACGCTCACATTCGAGAAACCTGACCCTGAAAAATTCCCCTGTCTTACACTTGCCAATCGGGCATTGTCGGAGGGTGGAAATACCGCATGTGTCATAAATGCGGCTAATGAAGTGGCTGTGAATGCGTTTTTGAAGGGCAAAATATCTTTCCCCGCAATATTCGACACAATTACCGAGGCACTTGTCAACATACCGTTTGTGTCATCGCCCACTCTCGATGACTATGTGGCAAGCCATCATGCCACTATCGCATGGGCAAAAGATAAAATCGGGTGATGAGAGTTAAAAATGTGAATTATATCAAATATCCAAACTGAAAAAATTTTTTGAATAGAAATTTATGGAGACATTTCTTATAAAAGCGGCTCAATTGATTGTGGCATTGGCGTTTCTTGTGATTATTCACGAGTTCGGTCACTATATATTTGCCCGCATATTCGGAATAAAGGTTGAAAAATTCTACATGTTTTTTGACCCTTACTTTTCATTGTTTAAATGGAAACCCAAACCCAAAAAGGATGCGGATCCCAACAAGACTTCGTGGCGAGATACTGAGTATGGCATAGGGTGGCTGCCGTTGGGCGGTTATTGTAAGATTGCCGGTATGATTGACGAGTCGATGGATACCGAGCAGATGAAGCAGGAACCCAAACCTTGGGAATTCCGAACCAAGCCGGCTTACCAGCGATTGCTTGTGATGCTTGGCGGCGTGACGTTTAATTTCATACTTGCCATATTAATCTATGCCGGCATAGCAATGCATTGGGGCTCAAAGTATATACCTTTTGATGCCGCTACCGAGGGATTTGATTTTGTGCCTGCCGCACAGGCTGTAGGTTTCAAGAATGGTGATATACCCTTGATGGCTGATGGTGAAAAGCTTGACGCATCGCAGGGTGATTACGCTTACAAGATGGCTGATGCCGATGTGGTGACAGTGCTGCGTAATAAAAAAGACACCGTGAATATCCGTATTCCGGAGGATTTCATATTCCGTCTTAATGACGACAAAGGTTTTCTCGGTTATCGTCTGCCGGTATACATTGACCGTGTAGTGCCCGGGGAAGCAGCCGCTAAAGCCGGATTGCAAGAGGGTGACCACATTGTGGCTGTAGATACAGTCCTTACCCCAACATTCACAGAGCTTACTCCCACGCTTGTGCAGTATGCCGACAAGGAAACGACTGTGACTGTGGAGCGTGACGGCAAACGGATAGTGGTTCCCATCACACCCAATGAGTACGGCAAACTCGGATTTCAGCTCCGTCCCATCACTGCTGTGTATCCGACAGTGACTGTTAACTACGGATTTTTCGAATCTTTCCCCAAGGGATGGGAGATAGGCACCACCACTCTCGGTAACTACGTAAGCTCGATGAAGCATGTGTTCTCGTCGGAGGGAGCGCAGAGTCTTGGCGGTTTCGGTGCGATAGGAAATATGTTCCCTGAAAAGTGGAATTGGCTTTCATTCTGGGAGATTACGGCATTCCTGTCGGTGGTACTCGCATTTATGAATATCATACCTATTCCCGGACTTGACGGCGGACATGTGATGTTCCTGATCTGGGAGATTGTCACCCGTCGCAAACCATCGGAAAAGGTACTTATCGCCGCTCAGTATGTCGGCATGGCATTCCTGCTTCTACTCCTGATATATGCCAACGGTAACGACATTTTCAGGGCATTCCTGAAATAGCGGGGAGTAGAGACGAAACAATAATCATTGTAACATATAGATATTAGATATGTCACAACTCAAAACCATAACATTAAAACGAGGCAAGGAAGAATCCTTGCTGAGATTCCATCCGTGGGTGTTCTCCGGTGCGATAGCCAATCTTCCCGATGACATTGAGGAAGGGGAGGTGGTGAAAGTTGTTTCCTCGGAGGGCAAGCTTCTCGGAGTGGGACACTATGAGATAGGTTCAATAGCTGTACGCATACTTGACTCGGCAGAAACGCCGATAGATGAAGCATTTTTCAATGACAGGTTGATGCAGGCATGGAAATTGCGTCAGCGTCTTGGACTGATACGCCCTGATAACTCGACATTCAGATTGGTGCATGGCGAGGGGGATTTTCTTCCCGGATGTGTCATTGATGTGTATGGTAAGACCGCCGTGCTGCAGGCTCATAGTCCCGGTATGCACTATGCCCGAAACATGATAGCAAAAGCTATAGTTTCACTCCCTGATGCCGGAATAGAGAATGTGTATTATAAATCGGAAACAACTCTTCCGTTCAAGGCTCGACTGGACCCGGTGAATGACTATATAATTGGGGAATTTGAGACCAATATAGCCATAGAGAACGGACTTAAATTCAATATCGACTGGCTTAAAGGTCAGAAGACCGGATTTTTTGTGGACCAGAGGGATAATCGTGCATTGCTCCAGAAGTATAGCGAGGGGGCACGTGTGCTTAACATGTTCTGCTATACCGGAGGATTTTCGGTATACGCTATGCGTGGAGGTGCTGAATTGGTTCATTCAGTTGACAGTTCGGCAAAGGCGGTCACACTGACTGATGCCAATATTGAGCTAAACTTCCCCGGCGACAGTCGCCACAAAGCATTTGCACAGGATGCCTTCAAGTATCTTGCAGCGATGAAGAAGGGGGAATATGACCTGATAATTCTCGACCCGCCGGCATTTGCAAAGCATCGCAGTGCGATACGCAATGCCATGATAGGTTATCGCAGGCTGAATGCCGCAGCATTTGAAAAGATAGCCCCCGGAGGTATACTTTTCACATTCTCATGCTCTCAGGCTATCTCTAAAGAGCAGTTCCGGCTTGCGGTTTTCACAGCGGCGGCGATGTCGGGTCGCAAAGTGCGTATTCTGCACCAGCTCACACAGCCGGCTGACCATCCCGTAAGCATCTACCATCCGGAAGGTGAATATCTTAAAGGTCTGGTTCTCTCAGTGGAATAAAAACTTACTTGTGAATCTATAACCATTAAATATAATAACAGTGTCAACTAAATTCATCCTATCAGCTATGGCAGCTTTAGCCATCACATCGTGCGCCCCAAAGGCGACTACCGATGCCGGAAGTGATGACTTCGACTACACAGTCGATCGCTTCGCCGATATCGAAGTGTTGCGTTATCAAGTTCCCGATTTCGAGAAACTTACCCCGCAGCAACGTATACTCATCTACTATCTTACCGAAGCAGCTCTTACCGGACGTGATATTCTTTGGGATCAGAATGGTAAGTATAATCTTGCAATACGCGATCTTATCGAGAATGTATATTCAAACTACAACGGTGATAAGGAAAATGCCGATTACAAAGCTCTTGAAACTTATCTGAAGCAGATAGAGTTTGCCAACGGCATACATCATCACTATTCAATGGATAAGTTCAAACCTGCTTTCTCACAGGAATTTTTGATGGAACAGATCGCAGCTCTTCCCGAGGATAAGAAACCTCAGAATGTGGATGTGATTCTACCTGTGATATTCGATCCGGCAGTTATGCCTAAGAAAGTAAATCAGGCTGAAGGTCAGGACTTGATACTCACTTCTGCCAATAATCTATATGAAGGTGTGACTCAGGCGGAAGTTGAGGCATATTACAATGCCCGCAAGGATACCACCGACGCAACTCCTATCTCATGGGGTCTTAACACCCGTGTTGTCAAGGAGAACGGCGAAGTGAAGGAGCAGGCTTATAAAGTTGGTGGCGTATACTCTGATGCCATCACTAAAATCGTCGAAAACCTGAACAAGGCAAAGCAATATGCTGAAAACGATAAGCAGAAAGATGTGATAGATAAGCTTATCAAATACTATGAGACAGGTGATCTTAAGATATTTGATGATTATTCTATCGCTTGGGTAGAAGATACCGCCTCACAAGTGGATTTCATCAACGGGTTTATCGAGAGCTATGATGATCCGTTGGGAATGACCGGCGCATGGGAGTCAATTGTTAACTTCAAGAACAATGAGGCATCTCATCGCACAGAGGTTATATCATCGGAAGCCCAGTGGTTTGAGGATCATTCACCCGTTGACCCGCGTTTCCGCAAGGACAAGGTTAAGGGTGTGTCAGCAAAGGTTATCACTGCCGCTATTCTTGCCGGCGATTCATATCCCGCCACACCTATAGGTATCAATCTTCCTAATGCCAACTGGATTCGTGCCGCTCACGGTTCGAAATCTGTGACTTTGGAGAATATCACTCAGGCATACGACATGGCATCGCACGGTAACGGTTTCAACGAGGAGTTTGTGATTGATAAGGAGACTTCCGACCTGATGGACAAGTATCTTTTCATCACTGATAATCTTCATACCGACCTTCATGAGTGTCTCGGACATGGTTCAGGCAAACTTCTTCCCGGTGTTGACCCCGATGCGTTGAAAGCTCACGGTTCAACACTTGAAGAGGCTCGTGCTGACCTCTTCGCACTCTATTATCTCGCTGATCCGAAGCTCATAGAGCTTGGTTTGCTTGACAATCCCGATGCTTATAAGGCTGAATATTATAAGTATATTCTTAACGGCTTGATGACTCAGCTTATGCGTATAGAGCCGGGCAAGGATGTTGAGGAAGCTCACATGCGTAACCGTCAGCTCATCTCTGCATGGGTGTTTGAAAAGGGTAAGGCTGATAACGTTATCGAGATGGTGAAACGTGACGGAAAGACTTACATCCAAATCAATGATTACGCAAAGCTTCGTGACCTCTTCGGTCAGCTCCTTGCTGAGGTACAGCGCATAAAGAGCGAGGGTGACTATGCCGCAGGTCGTGACTTGGTTGAGACTTACGCTGTGAAGGTTGACCCCGAAATCCATAAGGAAGTGCTTGACCGCTATGCAAAACTTGACATAGCTCCTTACAAGGGATTTGTGAATCCTGTCTACACTCCGGTGTTGGATAAGGATGGCAATATCACCGATGTTACCGTAAGCTACACAGAGGAATATCTACCTCAGGTGCTCCGCTACTCACGTGAGTATCGCACATTGCATTGATTCTGAAAGTAGAACCCAATAAAATAACCCGGATGATGGACTCAAAAACCATCATCCGGGTTATTTTATTGGGTAGTATCTTATATTAAAATTCCGGTTTTTAATATGTCGGAATAAAGCGGGTTATTCTTATCTTCAGTTAAAAGAACCGGCTCTATGAGATTGCTAATTTTGCGTTTTAGCTTCCATAATATCGGGGTGTCTGCAAAGTAATCGTCATTAAGATGCTCCACAACCACAGCTATATCAATATCACTATCAGCAGTGTACGTCCCTTTACTGAACGACCCGTAAAGATAAAGAGCTTTTAAGGGCAATCGTTCTGCAACTGCCGCTTTGTAGCATTGAGCCAATTTTATAGCTTGTTCTTTATCCATAATCTTAATTCGTTAGTTAAACGTATCAGTTCTTTACACCTTTCAACATTTAAGCTTTGCATCAGTCGTTCTTTATATGAAGGATAACGAGCTTCAATGTTCAATGGTTCAAGAGTATCTATTGTATCCAATTGAAACTCTGACATCTCAGTGTAAATTCCGGTTTTTTCTGCGAGTCGTGATAATGTGTGAATCTTTAATGGCGGTTCATCCAATATTTTGCTCCAATAGGCTTTCAATATCTTTTCAATTGTTTGATGACACATGAAGCCTACATAGAGATAGCGTTTGGTTTCAAGCATGGCATTTGCCGTGTCGAAATCATAATCGGACATTTCTACCCAGTATTTTACATTGTCATTCATTCGCAGTTATATTCTTCACATTTGCAAAGATAGTGATTCGTCCTGAAATAAAAGCATTTGAGGAATACAAATCGTTTATCTCGACAAACTGATTGCTCAAATTACCGGATGTTTTTGTGGCGGATGCGCCAGATTACAGCATCGTAGGGTGAGATCATTGTGGTGAAGGGCTTGTCGGGGCTGAGTTGTTTAAGCTCGCGGTCGCCCGACAGCAGTTCGGTAGCCACTACCTCACCTTCGGGTATGTTGAGGGTTTCAAGCGCATGTCTCGGCACATTGATGGCAAGGTCGCAGGAGTCGGGGGAGAAGTTGACAGCTATCAGGAGAGTTTCGCCATTCAGGCTACGCATGAACACATATTGACGATGTGGATTCAGAGTCGGGTTCTGATAGTTGACATACATCAGGTCGAAGAATCTGCCATTAGAGATGGCTTTCTCAGAGTTACAGAGTTTAAGTATGGTTTTGTACTTGTTCCGTAGCCAGCGTTCACGGGGAGTCATCTGCGAACCGTCGGGATTGCCGTTGTTATACCATCGGCGGATGGTGCCCACACTCCAGTAGTCAAATATTGTGGTTCTGCCGTCGTGTCCGCTGAATCCTTCCGCATCAGTGGCTTGTTCGCCAAGCTCCTGACCGGCGTATATCATCATCGGACCGGTAGATATCATAGAGCTAACCACCAGCGATGGTATTACCTTGGCAGGGTCTTTGGCATAGAATTTTGAGCCGAAGCGCTGCTCGTCATGGTTTTCAAGGAAGTTGAGCATGTGAGGCGCAATACCTTCCACAGTCTGCCAACAGTTTGTAATGGTAGCAGCAGAGTAGTTAGAACACATCACACCTCTCAGAGTATCATAGAGATTAACTTTGTCGTAGAGGTAATCGAAGCCGCCCTTTTCGATGAAATCACGGTAGAGCTTTACATCATATATTTCAGCAATGAATTTGATGTGCGGGTAGTGATCCTTCACGTTCGGTATTGCCCATTGCCAAAATTCCAAAGGAACCATGTGTACCATGTCGCAACGGAAAGCATCGACACCTTTTGAAGCCCAGTAACGGAGGATGTGAAGCATCTTATACCATGTGTCAGGTATAGGGCTGAAATGAGCCGACCAGTCACCGTAATCACGTCCGTAGTTCAGCTTAACTGTCTCATACCAATTGTGCGCATTGGGGAATGCTGTGAAGCAGTCGTCGCCGGTAGCTTTGGCGGGAAATTCTATATATGCGTTCTTGCCGCTTCCCATATCCACGGAGGGGGCAAAAAGCTGTCGGGTGATATAGTAGTAGTTATTATTCGGGTCGAAGAATTTATTTGTGTCATCGTCCACGCCGAAATCCTTAATTCCGATAGGTTTAGCGTCGGAATAATAGCAGCGGGCGGTGTGGTTGGGGACAAAATCGATTATCACCTCCATTCCGGCATCATGAGTACGAGTGACGAGTGCTTCAAATTCAGCCATCCTGTTTTTCACATCCACGGCTATGTCAGGGTCGATGTCGTAGTAGTCCTTGATGGCATAGGGAGAGCCGGCCTCACCTTTCACTACATGGGGATTGTCAGGACGTATTCCCTCTTTGCTGTAATCAGTTTTTGTTGCGTGTTCGATTACTCCGGTATACCAAATGTGAGTGACACCAAGTTCTTTGATCTTAGTCAGTATTGTTTCGGTAATGTCATTCATTTTGCCCGAACCGTTCTGCTGATAGGTGCCGTTTGGGATACAGTGAGCGTTTGTGTTCGTAAAAATTCGAGGAAATAGTTGATAAATTATTGGTTTACTTTCCATCGCTTGGTAAAATGATTTTGGTATTTAGATATTATTTTTGGCTTATATGTTATTTGTTACCATCCTTTTTCTGCAACTCCGACATCTCTTTGAATCCGGCGGCAAGGAGAGTGCTGCGGGTGTTGTCGTAGCCTGAGCGATATACTTTAGTGATCTGCTTTAGGTTGAATACCTTATAACGGGCTATGTCGTTAATGCTTATGGCAAGGTCGCAAAGCTGCATCTGAGGTATGGAGTTGGTCTTAACAAGCAGATCGTAAGTTCGCTGGGCTATGTCAATTATAGATTTCGGGTTCCCTCGGCGGGGAAGAGGGCTGCAATTCACACCTATGAGGTATTTGCACTTATCTCTTAAAGCCCATGCCGGAAGGTTTGCGAGCACACCCCCGTCCACGTAGGTCACCCCGTCTATTTTAGCCGGTTTGAACACAATGGGTATGCTGCATGAAGCCGCCACACGTTCAAATATCTGCCCCTCAGTGAATGCCACGGGGCGATTATTGTCGAGGTCAGTGGCACATATCACAGCCGGAAGCGGTAGCTGCTCGATATTCTCGTAGGGTATATGCTTGCGGAGGAATTTCTTGAATCCCTCCATTGAGAAAAAGCCGTCGCGCGGGACGCCTATCTCGGCAAAGTCGGTGAAACTTGCGTCGCTGAATACCCGCAGAATCTCTTCGGGCTTCATACCGCTCGCATACATAGCGGTGACAACCGAACCGGCACTCACTCCGGCGATTATGTCGGGCTTTATGCCGAATTCCTCCAGAGCTTTCAGTGCCCCGGCATGAGCAAAGCCTCTCGCACCGCCGCCGCTAAGCACGAGTCCCACCTTGTAAGGCTTACGAGAAAATTTCAACATATCCAACATGGTAACCGCAAAATTACAATTTTTCCATGAAACAGCTATCTCTAATTTTTATTTTAACATCCGTAAAAATCAACTTTTTTTCGTAAATTTGCATAGGAAGAGGGTGCGGGTAGGAGCATACCCTTGTGCATAGTGACATATAATGCCATGTGACATCCTCTGCCAAGTAAGATAGTAAAACCAAGAATGAGATTTAGCGATATACCATCACACGAAAATGTAAAGCGCCAGTTGCATGACATGGTGGCTGACGGACGCATCCCCCACGCATTGCTTTTGCACGGTCCGGCAGGGATAGGAAAGTTTATGCTTGCAAGAGCGTTCGCACAGTATATTCACTGCCAGTCGCCTACCCCCGACGGGGAGCCGTGTGGCAAATGTGCCTCATGTCTGCAACACCAGTCGTTTAATCATGTGGATACTCTGTATGTGTTTCCGGTGGTCAAGACCGATAAGATAAAAGCCCCTGTGTCGGACGATTATATGCAGGAGTTCAAAGATTTTATCTCGGTAAGCCCGTTTATGGATTTCGACAGGTGGGCGCAGTCGTTTGACAAGAAAAATGCGCAGCCGGTGATATACGTTTCGGAGAGCGAGCAGCTTGAGCAAAGGTTGGCAGTGACTACCACTGTGTCAAAATATAAGGTGGTGCTGTTCTGGTTACCGGAAAAGATGAACGAGCAGACTGCCAATAAGCTTCTGAAGCTTATAGAGGAACCTTTCAGCGACACTATTTTTGTACTCGTGTCGAATAATGCGGCAGGTATACTTCCAACTATATATTCACGTTGCCGACCCATAGAGATGAAGCGTCTGAGCGATGACGTGATAGCCGAACATCTCACCACGCATCTGTCTGTTGACCCGCAGGACGCACTTTCGATAGCTCACATAGCATCGGGCGACATGATAGCCGCTTTGCGTTCGATGGATGCCACAAGTGTGAGTCGCATGTTCTTCGACTATTTCGTGCAACTGATGCGTTTGGCTTACATGCGTGACGTGAAAGGTCTGAAACAGTGGAGCGCCGATGTCACAGCGATGGGTAGAGAGCAGGAGGTGAAATTTTACGATTACTGCCAACGCCTGATACGTGAGAATTTCATATATAATTTCAACTGCCCCGACCTCGTGTACCTTAATCGCACCGAAAGCCAGTTCAGCAAGAATTTTGCCCGCTTCATCACCGAAAACAACGCTGAAAAGATAATCGATGTGATGAATCAGGCATCTATCGACATAGCCGGAAACGCCAACGGCAAGATAGTCAATTTTGACGCAGCGATAAAAATGATAATCCTTATCAAAAACTTTTAACAGGTGTGTGCGCACCCATCTTTAAATGATACCATTTCTACGCCAAGTAGCAAAAGCATATTTCGAGAATGAACGTGATGAAATGTTGGATTACTGCTTCGTTTTCCCTAACAAGCGAAGCGGAGTGTTCTTTCATCACTTCCTGACGGAAGAGGCTGGGGGAGAGACCTTCATATTTCCCGAAATTTCAACCATAGCGGAAGTGGTGGCGAGTTTTTCGTCGCTTGCGGAAGCGCCACGTCTTGACCAGCTCTTCATTCTCTACAATGAGTACCGTGCGCTGAGCCGGGAGATAGCCGATTTTGACCAATTCCTGTTTTGGGGCGACATGCTGCTGAGCGACTTCAATGACGTTGACCGTTATTTGGTTGACCCGCATTTGCTCTTTGTAAACCTGAAACGATACAAGGAGGTCAGCGCCAACTATCTCACCGATGAACAGAAAGAGATCATAAACCGCTACTGGGGCGAGCAATATATAAGCCAAAGCCCGGAGGCGTTCTGGAACCATCTGCATCATGACAAATCCACTGACTTGGAAGCAAAATTTCTGAAACTATGGGAAGTGCTTGACCCCTTGTTTGAGAATTTCAAGAAGAAACTCATGGATATAGGGATGGCGACATCCGGAATGCTCACAAGAAATGCGGTGGATTATCTTAAATATGCCACTACCGCATCGCTCCCTTATCGCCGATACATATTTGTGGGTTTCAACGTGCTTACACTTTCCGAGATAAAGATATTCGAACGGCTGCAGGCGAGGGGGTGTGCTGATTTCTATTGGGACATAGCTTCGCCGGCGTTGCGGGCAAAGGGGAACAGAGCTTCACGGTTCATGCGCAATAATGTGAAATGTTTTCCGTCGAAATATGACATAGCTTCGGAGAACGAGATTCCTGACGGAGTGTACCCAAAAATTCACATCACCGGAGTGCCGAGCGCGGTAGGACAAGCGAAAGCCGCCGGCAGCCAGCTTGAGGAATGGGTCAAATCAGGTGTGATAGAGAACCCCGGAAACACTATTAACACTGCAGTGGTGTTGCCCGACGAGTCGTTGTTCATACCGATGATACATGCTGTCCCTTCGGAGATTACTGCCCTTAATGTGACAATGGGGTATCCGATGCGAAACACTTCGTTCGCATCGTTTATTTCGGCTATAGTGTCGATGCATCTGCGCAGTAAGCTGTCGAAGGAGACGTGGCAGTATTTCTACGAGGATGTCAAGACGGTGGTGACTCATCCGTTCACCCAGTCGATTGATAAAGCCGGATGCGACAGAGTGTTGCAGCTGATGACCGAGAAGCGTCTTTACATGATACCTGTGTCGCTGCTTGCGGAACAGATGCCCGGTCTGGCATATATCTTCACACCCATTTCAGACACAAACGGTATAAGTGAGGTGTATGAATATTTCAATACCCTGATAGATAATCTTATAGATGTCACAAAAGCGGATGAGGGTTACAAGGTGGAAAGATTCTTCCTACAAGCTTATTCATCGGCATTGCAGGAGTTGAAAGGTGCGTGTGACCGATGGGGCATTGAGATGAAAGACCGTACATTTATCGAGTTGCTGCAACGCACCATAGCGTCCGTGTCGATAAATTTCACCGGGGAGCCGCTGACAGGCTTGCAGGTGATGGGTGTGTTAGAGACTCGTGTGCTTGATTTTGACAATCTGATAATGCTGTCGATGAACGAACGTGTCTTCCCACGCAAACACTATACCCGCTCCTTCATCCCCGACTCACTTCGCCGAAGTTACGGCATGGCTACCACGGATTTTCAGGAATCCATATACGCATATTATTTCTACCGTCTGATATCGAGGGCGCAGAATGTCAGGTTGTTCTACGACGCCCGCACCGTTGGAACCAAGAACAGTGAGATGTCTCGCTATATCTCTCAGCTCCTGTATCTGTTCCCTGAATGTGACATAACCCATGATATCGCTTCATTTCCGATGGCGACATTTGATGAGGAGAAAATCTCTGTCGCCAAAACTCCAGAGATTTTAGAAAAACTGAAGGAATACACTACTGAAAACGGACGTACACTATCGGCATCATCCATCAACACATATATCAACTGCCCGTTAGCGTTCTACCTTAAAAACATCTGCAGGCTGGATCTTGACGAGGAGGTGATGGACTATATGGATTCGAGCACTTATGGAACCATCCTTCATGAGGCGGCTGAGGTGATCTATAAGGAACTGCGAGGCAACCATAACGAGGTTAAAATCACAAGCGAGATTCTCGATGCGATAATGGCTGACCAAGTAAGGCTTGAAAAACTTATAACGCAACTGATAAATGAGCATTACAACCGCTATCCCAAGGGTGATCTCACTCCGCTCACGGGTGAATCGAAGGTGCTTGGGCATGTGATGAAACATTTCCTCATTATGATGTTCCGTGAGGAGAAAAAAATAGCACCGTTTGATTTTATTGACGGTGAATATGTCATTAATGACAGGATGAAGATATCAGACGATATTACCATCAACATCAAGCAGTATATCGACCGTATCGACCGTGTGTACCCCTCAGGCAGATACGGAGCGCCGGATGGCGGTGTCATAAGGATAGTTGACTATAAGACCGGTAGTGATAAAAACACCTTCTCTAAGATGGATCAGCTGTTTGACCCTGCCAATAATGATCGTCGTAAGGCTATATTGCAGTTGATGTTCTACTGTAACGCTTACGCCCGGAAAAAGCAGTATGACGGTCCGATACAACCTCAGTTGTATCTGTTCCGCACGCTTTCCACCGCCGGGCTTCCACCGCTCAGTTTCAACAGCAAGCCCTTTAACGATTACCGTGATATAAATGATGAGTTCATGGAGCGGTTCAAGGGTGTGATTTCGGAAATATTCAACCCCGAAGTCCCGTTCACACAGGCGGTGACCGACCATTCGTGCAAATTCTGTTCATTCAAGGCTATCTGCCGGAAATCTCCTGAATAGACCTTTAAGAGGTCATTAAAAACCTCTAAACATCAACCACCTATGGGACCAGCGAAATTATATGTACATGTGCCGTTCTGCCATTCAAAATGTGCCTATTGCGACTTTTATTCCACACCTCATGCCAAGTGGATGGAGGGATATGTCGATGCGGCTATAAATGAATGGGAGAGCCGGAAGTATATGGCACCTGCGGGGGTTGATACCATATATCTTGGCGGTGGCACCCCCTCGTCACTGCCTATGGCTCTGCTTGGGAAGCTGCTGTCGGCGTTGCCGGTCACAGATGACATAAGGGAGTTTACCATTGAGGCTAATCCTGAGGATGTGACGTCGGAATGGGTGGGATTTATACGTGAACACACTGGTATTAACCGTGTCAGCATGGGTATACAGTCCTTTTCCGACACAGAATTGCGGTTGATTTCCCGCCGTCACAGTGCAGCCGATGCCATAAGGGCATATAAGATGCTTCGTGCGGAGGGTATCGGGAATATAAGTTGCGATCTGATATACGGTTTGCCGGGACAGACATTGGATTCTTGGAAACAGTCGCTCGACACTCTGATTTCATTAGCCCCTGAACATATATCGGCTTATCTCCTGTCGTATGAAGAGGGGACAAGGCTTCACGCCATGCTTTCCACCGGCAAGATAAAGGAGACTGACGAGGACACCATATATGATATGTATGGCTATATGTGTGATGCGCTCCGCTCTGCGGGCTACAACCATTATGAGATATCCAATTTCGCTCTCCCCGGTAAGGAGGCTGTGCATAATTCATCCTACTGGGATGGTTCGATATATATAGGTATAGGTCCGGGTGCATATTCATGGGATGGTATTCATAGGATATATAATCCCTCGGATATTAAGAGATATATAGCGTCGGCAGGGGTGGATTTTGGCGTCACGGAGGATGAGACTGTAGATAATAGGTTTAACGACAATATAATGACAGCTCTGCGCACACGCAAGGGGTTGGATCTTAAAGCCCTTACTGAAGAGTACGGAGAGGGGATGGTTGATGAAATGAAAGCCCAGCTTCCCCCATTGCTTGCTGAGGGACATCTATGTCTTTCTGACGGAAATATTCTCACTATCCCTGAAAAACACTGGCTAATTTCCAATTCAATACTCCTCCCTTTAATCAGAGTGTGACTACTCGTTAGGGTGATAGGATAGTTTGTGTTGACATAATAATCGGAATTACGAAAGGCGGGAGGGTGTTGCCAAGCAGGGTACATCTTCCCGTTTTTTGAAATGTCGTATATTAGTATTACCTTTGAACCATGAAATTGACATTGATAATAACCACATATAATTCTCCGTCATATTTGATGTTGACTTTGGAATCGGTGTTGCTTCAGAAAGTGATGCCCGATGAGGTGATAATAGCCGATGACGGATCGGGAGAGGAGACCCGGCAGCTGATAGATGAATATAAAAGGAAATTCCCTGTGGCGCTTCACCATGTGTGGCATCCCGACAAGGGATTCCGACTTGCCGCAATACGTAACAAGGCGATAGCCAAGGCGATGGGCGACTATATAGTGCAGATTGACGGCGACATAGTGATGCATCCGCTGTTTATATCCGACCATAAGTGTAATGCTCAGGAGGGGAGTTTTGTGTGTGGCTCACGGTCGTTTGTCAAGAAAGAGTATTCGGACAAGGCATTGGCAGAGGGGCGGTTCAGCTATAAGGAGCTTTTCCGAAACAGTAAAAACCGCATGAACGCTTTGCGCATCCCGATGCTCACACCTCTGTTTAAGCATAGCCGAGAGAAGGACAAGGTTACCATAAGGGGTTGCAATGTGGCATATTGGCGAAAAGACGCGTTGGCGATCAACGGTTTCAATGAGAATTTTAGAAACTGGGGGGATGAGGACTGCGACTTCTCCGTTCGGCTTTGTAACTTGGGTATCAGGAAGTTGTGGCTGAAATTCTCGGCTGTGGAATATCATATCTATCACGAAGAAAACAGCAAAGCTTGCGCATCACACAATCGTGAATTGATGCTTGAAGCCCTGCGCAACGGCACTACCCGTGTGCCGTGCGGAATTGTGAAGGATTAAACAACCTCTAAAGTGGATGATTATGGAATTGTTTAGTATCTTTTCACGAAAGAATGCCCCGATTCAGGTGCCGTATGTCACTGATGTACATTCGCATGTGTTGCCGGGTGTGGATGACGGCTCTCAGGATGTGGAATCGTCGATATACTTGCTTCGGAATATGCAGAAGTGGGGGATACGCCATGTCATAGCCACTCCGCATGTAGCTGAAGGGTTTCCGAATGACGAGGTGACACTTGATGCCGCTTTGGATCGGTTGCAGAAAGAGTTGGCTAAGACCGACCTGACTGTGACGGTGAGCCGCTCGTCGGAAAACCGTATTGATGACTTTTTCCGTCAGCAGCTACAGGCAGGGCTGATAAAAACCTATCCTAACAGCTATATATTGGTGGAGAATTCTTTTCTCCAAGAACCTTGGCAACTCGACCGCTTCCTGTTTGACCTCAAGGTCAAGGGGTATAACCCTATAATGGCACATCCGGAGAGGTTTTATTACTATCACCAGTCGCCCGAGCGTTATGATCAGCTGCACCGGGCAGGTAATCTGTTTCAGGTCAATCTGCTGTCGTTGGCAGGGGGGTATGGGAAGGATGAGAAAAAGGTAGCCGAAAGGCTTATAGAGAAGGGATATGTGGATTTTCTCGGAACTGACCTACATTCCGAGCGGCATGTGGAGATAATAGACGCATATCTGCGGAGCAAGGATGCTCGCCGGCATTTCCAGATGCTGTCAGGAAAGTTGCTCAACGACAGGGTGTTCGAGTAGATGATTAGCGAGTGAATGTGACGCTGAGCGTAATGCTGCGCGGACGCAGGCGGTAGGAGTAACTGTATTTGTCAAGCCCATTATAGATAGAGTAGTAATAGCGGCGTGTGTCAAGCAGGTTATCGGCACGCAAGGCATATTTGAAGCTCTTGTGTTTGAAGCTTATCCCGGCGTCGAAGAGCGCTATGCTTTTGTGAGTGCCGTCAGACAGCTCTTTACGTATGAATTCGACACCGCCTGAGAGTTCCCAACCGGAGGCGGGATAAATGGATAGGCGCACATCGTTGGTGAGCATGTCGTAGGAGTCCCTTATACCTAAATAACGGCTGAATGTCTTGGAAAAGCTGCCGGTGTAGTTAAGCTCCATAAAGTTCCACGGGGCAAGAGTGATGCGGGGACCGAAGTTTAATGACTGACCGAAATATGAAATCAGTTTTTCCTGCTGCATCATCTCATTTTTGCTCCATGAGCCGCCGCCCGAGAGGGTGAATTTGCCGCCGATGGAGTTTACCTGTTTTGTCACTGACAGATAGGCGAAGGCTGCGTTTGAGTAATTGTCGCATGGGAGTCCGCTCACAGTCACGTCTGTCTCGGTGACATATTGCGAGCCGAGTATGTTTTGTTTGCGCCGGGTGTAGCTTACGGATGCGTTTGCAAACCAGAATTCAAACGGCTTCTTGTAATCGAATCTCAACGAGGAATTAAATGTTTCGTTTTTAGCCAATATGCCTGATGCTGCCTTGCGGCTGCGATAGGAGGTCATGATGGGGGCTGTGAGGAGGTCGAGAATGTCGCCGACTGAATGAGAGAGCGATGAATTGAATGACATGCTGAACTCCGGGGCGAAAATATATTTCAGCATTAGATTGGGTTGCAAATAAGGCAATGTGCTGTTCAGTTCCTTATCCGTGGCGTGATTGCGGGCTTTGAGCAGCATCATTCTCAGGGAGAGACTTCCCCTCAGTTCAAGGCTTTTGTCGGGGGCGATATACTCAAAGTAAGGTGATATGTAAACGTTAAATCGGTTGCCGGTCACATTGTTTATATCATCAGTGCCTGATAGGACGCTTCTGATATGGTCATTTTGGTAATCGGCACCTATAGGGAGTCCGAGCATTATACTGCGGAATTTATAGGTGGTTGCGCCTTCGAGTTTGGCGTTGAAACTGTGGCTGGAAAGTGACTGAACTGCGGTCTGCGTTTCGGACATCTTATCCGATACCTGCAGGTCAGCCTCCGGCGACCGGTTGAAACCTACAAACGACCTTATATCCCATATCTTATTACCTGATTTCACTCTCCATGTGAATGAGTTGCCGAGGTCAACATCTCGCACGTTCGACCGCTGACGAAGGTCTCTGTCATTGTTGAGGGTCATGAGATTGTCCTCAGAGAAGCCGGCAGTGGCAGAGAGATAATAGCGCACGTATGTATTGTCGGAGTTGTTGGTATAGGTCAAATTCAGCGATGGCTTGTGAAGGCTTTTCATGGGTGTGTTCTGTTCGTTGAACACCACCTCTTTGTCGCCGGCATAGTAGCGGCTCGTCTGTGAGTAGCTGTAGTCAGCAGCTGAGTATGAATAGGAAGTGTTCAGTTTCAGAGACATGTCGTCGTTTAATTTCTTCATGAAATTCAGGCTGACAAAACGGTCGCGGGGTGAGAGATAGCGGTTTTGTGAAACCGGGGGCGTGCTTCCTCCCAACGACCCGGCAGCCTTTTCGGCAAGGCTCTTTTTAGCCCCACCTTCAAATGACATGACAATAAAATCGGTATCAAAATCCCGTGAGAAGCTTTTGATGTTACCGGCTTTGGCTGTCATCATGGTCTGGAATGACGGGGTGAAGAGCATCCCCGTGCCGCCTAACTGATATAGCCATTTGCCGCCATACCCCGCAGCGACATCAGAAGTGCCAACCGGTTTGAACTTCACTTTTGATTTTAGCTTTATATTCAGAGCCACATTGTCGCTCAACCGTCCACGATCAATCTTTGCGTCGTGGTGATTGCTTATGACCTGCACGTCAGTCACATAGTCTGCAGGTAGATTGCGGGTGGCAAGATTGTATTTACCGCCGAGCATATTCATCCCTTCAATATAAAAGTTGTTGATACCTTTCCCTTGGTAGTTGATTTTGCCTGACTTTTCCACATCGATGCCCGGAAGCTTCTTTAATCCGTCTTCCAAAGTCACATCGCTTTTACCGAGATAGGAGGAGAGATTGTAGATGAGCGTGTCGCCCAAGATGTTGATTTTGGGAGCTTCCACCTTCACCTCACGTAAAGTTCGGGTGTCGGCGCATAGCCGGAAATCGATCTCTGCGTCACGGTTGGCTATCGTCCGTTCGTGCTTGGAGTAGCCGATGCATTGTATTTCGATGCGCAAACTGTCGGATGTCAGCTTGGGTATGCGCAGTTTATATCCGCCGTCTGATTTGGCGGTGCCAAATGATTTTAATTTGCCTGCCGAGTATACCTTTAATACAGCTCCCGGCAATGGCTCAGCGTTGGCGTTGTCGCGCACATGACCTGTGACGGTTATCTGTGCGACAGCCGACAATGAGATTACTCCCGAAAGCAAAAAGAGGAGCAGGCATTTCATCTTTTATTTAAGCTCGATAGGGGTATATCCGTTTTTGCGTTGAATCAAAGGCACACCGTTTATCCTTATCTCGCCATCTTTAAGTACATCCACGCTTGTTATGGATTCTACCGGGACACGATGCATCGGGTCTACCTCGAAATAATTTTTTGCGCTGACAAATTTGTCACGGTCAGTGCGCTGGATATTGGTGTTCTGCACTTTCACTATCGCATCGTCAGCCTTGGATAATGAAGTGGCAGTGAAGGTATGGATATTGTCATCGTCGGTCACTTTAATTATCAGACCGGGGAGACCTGCGAATTTCCACGGTCCGTAGCTCACAGGGATTTCCTCGGTGAACCAAGCTGTCCATTTACGTCCGCCGTACTCACATGTGGCTTTAATGCAGGGATAAGTACTTACCGTGAGGGTGTCTTCTGTGATTTCCCACTCAAACGGAGCAAAATCCTCGGCATACTCCACGTAGTTAGGCACTATAATGTCTGTGTAAGTGGTTTTGCCCTCAGGGTAATTCTGAAACACCTCTCCGGAGAAGAAAAATTCGCTTTTGGCACGGTCGTTTGCCAATTTCTCTATGGTTTCTATCGGGGCATTTGGGATTGCCGCGATAGAATCAGCTCTGTAAGACGCCATATCGGTAAACTTGGCAACAGAGGGATTGAACTGCAGAATGGTGGCGTATTCCTCGTTCACAGTTTCACCGTTTTTCTTTGTTGCCACTACATCGTACCTGTAAATACATTCATATTCGGCTTTCCCAAGGCGGTCATACCCCTTGACTGTAGGAGTCTTTTTCATAACGCCTGCTGAGGATCCGTAGCCTGTGACTTGTAAGTCTCCGCTGTTGACTGTCTGGGAGAATGTGGAAGGGATAGCAGCTGATAAGAGCAGCGAAACTATGAAGAAATGTTTCATTTTAATGATTGGTAAAGGATTGATATGCAAAGATACACAACTATTTTGAAACAGTTGTGTATCTTTTATTGGTTTAGTTTTTTTGTGTATTTTTAAGCTTTTTTATAAAAGGCTTTTATGGTTTTGCAGTCGCAGGGGTTGCCGCTTGCTGATCAGTGTTGCTTTTTGGGGTATTATCAGTAATTTTAAATGATATCGGTAATGTATACCATACATTCACAGCTTGTCCGTTCAACATGCCCGGGGTGAAAGCAGGTAATGTTTTGATGACTCTCACGGCTTCTGCGTCAAGAGCCGGATCCTTACCTCTTATGACTTTGACATCGCCAATAGAGCCGTTGCTCCTGACTACAAACTGCACGATGACACGACCTTGGATGTTGGCATCAAAAGCAGTTTTAGGATAACGGATATTATTGGAAACAAATTCCATCAGAGCCCTTTCGCCACCGGGGAACTGGGGCTTTTGTTCTACCACATCAAAAACCTTGTCATCTGAATCAGCTGCCGGTACCGGAGCTGCGGGTGCAGTTGCCTGAGTGCTTTCGGGCTTTTTAGCGTTATCATTTCCCATTGTCTTAAAAGATATGGGTAAGGTATACCATACATTAACGGGCTTGCCGTCAACCTTTCCGGGGGTGAATTTGGGAAGTGACTTTATTACTCTCACAGCTTCTTGGTCAAGGAGTTCATTCTTGCCACGGATTATCTTAGTCTGACCGATCGAACCGTCTTTTGTTACGACGAACTGCACGATGACACGACCCTGAATGTTAGCGTCCTTAGCTTCCTTAGGATATTGGACGTTATTCGCTATGTATTCCATAAGTGACTTTTCACCACCGGGGAATTGAGGCTTTTCATCGCAAATAGTGTAAATATCATCGTCAGAAGCGGCTTTAGCGTCAGATGGTTGGTCGGCTGCTATTAGTTCAGGCTCGCTGACCATAATAATGGAGCCGCGATTATCATCTTTGGGTGTTTCTTCCGAAGCTTCTGCGGGAGCTTCTTCTAAAGAAGTTTCTTTTACGGCTGATTGCTCATCCGAAATATTTTCATTATTTTTGTAACCGATAACGACTGACTCATCTGTGGCGGTCACTTCGTCGGTAGATTCCGTGTCAGGAATGATATAGGCTGAGGAGGTGTCAGACAATAGAGCTGCCACAGCCGGAATATCGGTCACGAATAGTGCCACGGCACATGCCGGTACTAAAGCAAGTCCGCGAAGACGGCGGAGATGCGATGTTTTTGAATTGTACATCATGGTGATACGTTTTTTAAGTTTGCTATGATTCAGGCTGTTGGCAAGTGACGGGAATCTCGCGCCAACAGCCTTTTTAATAAGTAACATCTGGTAATCTCTGGCATTAACGCCGGCATCGATAACGGCGTAGTCAGCCTGATATTCATGTACAGATTTCAGTTCCTCACGCATCAGCCATGCCGCGGGGTTGTACCACTGCAATATACCTACTGCCTGCGCAAGCAGCAGGTCAATCCAATGGCAAAGACGCAGATGCTGAAGTTCGTGAGTAAGGATCATCTGACCGCTTTCCTCCCAGTCGCTGCGGCTCATCACCACGTAACGGCACCAGCTGAATGGGGCAATGCTTGTGTCAGATATAAGAACCAATGTGTAGCCCTCGATTTCTCTTTTCTCACCCTGACGAATCACACGATATAGACGAATCCCTATCCATAAGGTATGGATCATCACTATGACCATACCTGCGAGGTATATGCCTAATATGGCAGTGAGATAGAATGGCTGCCGTATGTCGGGCAGTTCAGTCATCTCAAATGTCACGGGTGTGTCGTCAATCTCCAGTTCCGGTATTGCCATAGGCCTGTCGATCGCCACGGCATTGTCTGACAACATACCGCTGAACAATGCGACGGCAGGTAGAGCTGTCAATGCTGCTGTGTAGATTAGCCAAAGAGCTATACGGTTGAACCAATGTTGGTTTTCACCGGCAAGCACCCACTTGTAGCAAAGATACAGCAATGCCAGTATGATACCGGAATAGAGAGAGAAGGAGAAAAGGGCACCCATGAGAATTATGATTTGGAGTTTTTGTTTTCGATATAGTCGATTATTTCACGCAGCTCGTCCACAGAGATTTTTTCCTCTTCGGCGAGTGCTGAAACCGCGCTCTTGTAGGAGCTGTTGAAGAAGTTGGTGACGAGGGCAGCCAATGATTTCTTTTGGAAATCTTCCTTGGGGGTGATGGCATAGAAACGATGAGAGGTGTTGACCACATCATGACCTACGTGACCTTTGTCTTCAAGGATGCGCACAAGTGTGGCAAGAGTGTTGAAGTGAGGTTTAGGCTCCGGATAAAGTGCCACAAGTTCTCTCACGTACAATGGACCGTTTGTCCAAAGAAGCTGCATGATTGGCAACTCTTTCTCTGTAAGCAATTGTCTTTTACGTCCTGCTTTCATTTTGAATCGAATTATATTAAACGTTTAATTAATGTGATTTTTGTTTTTTAGTTGATACTGCAAAGATATAACTAATGTTTTAATATTGCAACTAACCGATTCGTCTTATTTTGTTAAAAATAGTTAATTAGTAAAATGGACGAGAATTATATTTTTCTACCATGCCGTTATTAGGTCAGGATAGATGTCAAACGTTAAAATCAGCGGTAAAATGCAGGAATGATAGTGTGGGAATAGAAACTTTTGCGTAACTTTGCAGCCATTATCAGGAAGGTGATATTTCTCGATCATTATCCACAAATCACATTATACACTATACCAATAGATTCCACTTATGGGAGGCTTTTTTGGCACAATTTCGAAGAAGAATTGCGTAAACGATTTGTTTTACGGGACTGACTACAACTCTCATCTCGGCACTAAACGTGCAGGTTTGGTCACATTTGACCCTGAGGCAGGGTTTAATCGCTCGATTCATAGCTTGGAGCGAGATTATTTCCGCTCAAAATTCGAGGACGAATTAGATAAATTTGTTGGCTGCCAAGGTTTGGGTGTCATTAGCGATACCGACCCGCAGCCAATTATTGTTAATTCCCATTTGGGACGCTATGCAGTGGTGACTGTGGCGAAGATTAACAACATAAGGGATATTGCCGCCGAACTGCTTGCCGAGAGGATGCATTTCAGCGAAATGTCTGCCAATAACATCAATCAGACTGAACTTGTGGCGCTCCTTATCAACATGGGCAAGACCTTTGTTGAGGGTATAAACCTTGTATATAAGAAAATCAAGGGTTCATGCTCGATGCTTATCCTCACTGAGGATGGAATCATTGCGGCGCGCGACTATTTAGGACGTACTCCGATTGTCATAGGATGTAAGGAGGACGCATACGCTGTGTCGAGCGAGACTTCGGCATTTCCTAACCTCGACTATAAGAGGGTGCGAGATGTAGGTCCCGGTGAGATAGTCCGTCTGCGAGCCGACAGCATGGAGGTGCTTCAGGAGGCTGCGCACCGTGAGCAGGTATGTTCGTTCCTCTGGGTATATTACGGTTTCCCGGCAAGTGACTATGAGGGAATTAATGTGGAGTATGTGCGTGAGGCGAGCGGTCGTGAGATGGGTAAGGAGGATAAGACAGTAGCGGATTGCGTCTGTGGTATTCCTGATTCAGGTGTTGGACATGCTCTCGGATATGCCGAGGGGAGAGGTATCCCTTATCAGCGTGCCGTGTTGAAGTATACCCCCACATGGCCCCGAAGCTTTACTCCGGGCAATCAGTCACGCCGTGATCTTGTGGCTAAGATGAAGCTGATACCTAACCGTGCCATCCTTAACGGGAAGCGTGTGGTGTTCTGCGATGACTCCATAGTGCGTGGCACTCAGTTGCGAGATAATGTCCGTACATTCTATGAATGTGGGGCAAAGGAGGTTCATGCACGTATCTCATGCCCTCCGTTGGTTTACGGCTGTCCGTTCATTGGTTTTACTTCGTCAAAGAGCGACCTTGAACTGATCACACGTCGTATCATCAAGGATCTTGAAGGTGATCACAATGCGAAACTCGACCGTTATTCCACTACCGGTTCGCCGGAATATCAGCAGATGGTCAATGAAATAGCCAAGCGATTGGAATTAAGCTCGCTTCAGTTCAGCAAGATAGAGCATCTTGTGGACAGCATCGGGCTTCCCAAATGCCGCATCTGCACACACTGCTTCGATGGCACCGGCTGCCATCCTGATGAAGCCTACCGTGAAGATCATCCAGAGGAATAATCTGATAGCACAAGTAAACAGACAGTACATAGATATTAAAAGATGTCTCCATGAACCAAAACGGTTTGTGGAGACATCTTTTATATATGAGTAGTTTGTATATATAGGAAAGTCATATATATATAGATCATGTATATGGATAGGTAGTATATATAGATAGGTCACATATATGTATAATTTATATATAGCTTAGTTGATTAATGATTGCCGAGCCTGTCAGTTTGGCAAAATAAAAAAGGGTTCACTTGTGAAGTGACCCTTTTAGTGATCCGGATGCGACTCGAACGCATGACCGTCTGCTTAGAAGGCAGATGCTCTATCCAGCTGAGCTACCGGACCGACCTTTTTTGCTTGCCGGGGCGTTAATTATGATATACATAATGTCGCTCCATAAAAGCGATGCAAAGGTAATAATTTTTTCCGGTTTATGCAAGGGGATTTTTTAATTATTAATTTTGTCCCCTCACGGGGTTTTTGTAACTTTGCAAGTTGTGATACACTTACCTGTAATAATGTTTCGCGGATTGCTGATTGGCATCCTTGTATCGGCTCCTATGGGGCCGATAGGCATGTTGTGTATCCAGCGCACACTTAACCGCGGACGTCTGCCGGCTTTTTTTACCGGTATTGGAGCGGGAATAAGTGACCTGATATATTGCTTGTTGACAGGTCTTGGACTGTCGTTTGTGACTGATTTCATAGAGTCAAACCAAAGTGTACTGCAGGTGATAGGCTCTGTGGTGCTGATAATATATGCGGCATACCTTTTCGGGGCGAACCCGTCAAGGGCCCTTCAGCCATCCACAGGACAGCATACGAGCTATTGGAAAGATTTTGGAACAGGTTTCCTGTTTACTTTCTCCAATCCGTTAATACTATTTTTCATAATAGGTCTTTTTGCCCGGTTCAGCTTCTTGGCTCCGGAATTCAGGGCTTATCACTATGTGGCAGGCTACATATCGATTTTTGCCGGAGCTGTATTATGGTGGTTCTTAGTGACATATTTCGTCAACAAGGTAAGAAACCATTTCAATCTACGTTCCATGTGGCTTCTCAACCGCATACTGGCTACCATAATATTGGTCATGGGTGCCATCGGATTCATGACCGGAGTGAAAGACTTGTTTTTTAATAACTAACCGTATTACCCCCTAACATCATTTATGGAAAAGACACTCAATGTCCCTTACATTGCCGATCTGGACTTTCTAAATACTGACGCAATATTCAACCGTCTCGAAACATCGGGCGAGCGTCATACCATAGAAATGATAAATTGGAAGGAGAAATATCCTTACCATCCGCTGACTACCTTCACAATAGCTCATTCGGATAAATATATCTATATAAATTTCTTTGTCAGGTGCAACTACCTGAGAGCCGTTAATTTTAACACTAACTCACCTGTTGACGAAGACTCGTGTGTTGGATTTTTTGTGAATATTCCCGGCAGCAGTGACTATCTGAGTTTCTATATAAACTGTATAGGTGTGATAAATGCGGCAAGATGTGGTGCCGATAAAGCACCTGAGCCGCTTGACAATGATGTTATAGGTGGGATATCAGTGTTGCCTTCGTGTGGCAAACGCCCGTTTCAAGAGATAGAAGGGCTTTTCACATGGGATGTCCTTGCTGCCATACCTCTTGATATTTTAGGTGTAAAATATGAGGGTGAACCGGTTGAGCTATCCGGTAATTTTTACAAATGCGCATCAGGAACCTCACAGCCTCATTTCATGAGCTGGACGCCAATTGATACTCCCGAGCCTGATTTCCATCGCCCGGAGTCATTCGGTAAGATAGTACTTGAATAGGGTAATACTGCCTGAATAGAGCGGAGGCTATTATCTCGCAGCCACTAATTTAGCGAAAGATGCAGGAATAGGCGTTGAGAAATTCATATCCTTCCGTGTGATGGGATGCACGAAGCGCAGTGTCTGCGCATGGAGTGCCATGCGGTGGATAGGTGATGACTTTGCACCATAACGGCGGTCGCCTGTGATGGGATGACCTAAATCCTTCATGTGTACTCGGATCTGGTTCTTACGGCCCGTGTCGAGCGATACTTCCATCAAAGAGAAACCGTTGCGGGAGCGGAGGGTCTTGTAGCGAGTCACTGCGAGCTGTCCCTCCTCAGGATTGTTGGTTGAATATACCTCAAAGCGGGAGTTTTCTGCAAGATAGCTTCTCACTTCTCCTTCTTCCGGGTCTGGATTACCTTCAACCACTGCTAAGTATTTGCGGCTCAACACCATGTTGTTCCAGTTGTGCTGTAGACGCTCCTTCGCCTCAACGCTCTTGGCAAATACCATAAGTCCGGAGGTGTCACGGTCAAGGCGGTGGACTATGAATATCTTATTGCGGGGATCTTTCCATTTGAGATAATCACGGAGGATGCTATATGCTGTGCCATCCTTGATTTTATCGGTACCCATCGACAGAAGCCCGTAACCTTTGTTCACAACTATAATATCGTCATCCTCGTAGACGAGTTTAAGACGACGGTTATAGAACACACGGAACTCACGCGAGAGATTGACTTTCACCTCGTCGTCGGGAGCAAGGGGAGTGTCAAACTGAGTGGTAGGCACCCCGTTGACTGCCACTTGATTGTGTGACAACAGGTTTTTTATCGTTGTCCTTTTGCGCTGAGGCATGGACATGATGAGGAAATCCATGAGTTTTGACTCCTCCTTTACCTGATATGTCTCTATCACGTCCGGCTTAAAGCTGTTGCGCTCTGTGCCGGGTTTCGTATTATATGTTTTCTGTGGCATAAACTGTCAAGGGTGATTGTGGATTATGATTTCTTTGAGCGCACGGCACGTTTGGTGGTTTTCTTGGGCGCTTTTTCCTGTTCGGCTATTATTTCATGCACTTGCTCCAAAGTCAGTTCGGCAGGAGAGGTAACGCTCTTGGGAATCTTGAAATTCTCTTTGTTGCGTGAAATATACACACCGTAACGTCCGTTCAGGATCTTAATTTCAGGCTCTTCATCGAATGTCTTGACAATCTTATTGTTGTCGGCCTCACGCTTGGCAGTGATAAGCTCGGCAGCCTCTTCGAGGGAGATTGATGTCGGTGAAAGTGTCTTTGGTATGGATACAAATTTACCGTCATGGCGCAGATAGGGACCGAATCTGCCAACTGCGGCAATCACCGGTTTCCCTTCAAATTCGCCTACCTCTCTTGGAAGGTCAAAAAGCTTCAACGCTTCTTCAAGGGTGATCTCGAACACGCTCTGATCTTTGCGCAAGGATGCGAATCTCGGCTTGTTCTCGCTGTCGGCTGACCCAATCTGTACGATGGGACCGAATCTGCCAATTTTGACCGACACAGGTTCGCCTGTCTGCGGGTCATTACCGAGGATACGCTCGCCCACCTTATGCTCGGTGCGCATATCGTTGGCTTTCTCCACTTCGGGGTGGAACAGATTGTAGAATTCGGCAATCTCCTTGTTCCAGTTGCTCTCACCTTCAGCTATCTGGTCGAATTTCTCTTCCATGCTTGCAGTGAAATCATAGTCAAGGATGTCGGGGAAATGCTGGGTAAGGAAATCGTTGACTATTATACCGGTATCGGTAGGTATGAGCTTACCTTTCTCAGCACCAACATTCTCACTCTTGCTCTTTTGGGCTATCTTACCTTTGGAATCAAGGACAAGCTGGTTGAATGTGCGCTTCACTCCGGGCTTTTCACCCTTCATGATATATTCACGATGCTGGATGGTGGAGATGGTCGGAGCGTATGTAGAGGGTCGTCCAATGCCAAGATCCTCCATTTTTTTCACCAATGACGCTTCTGTGTAGCGTGGCGGAGCGAGAGTGTATCGCTCTGTGGCAGTAACGTTGTCAGATTTCAACATTTCGCCCACAGCCATAGGTGGAAGGATGGTGTCGGTTGCCGAGCTCTCGTTCTCGTCGTCGTTACCTTCAAGATATACATTCAAAAAGCCGTCGAACTTAAGCACCTCTCCCGTAGCTGTGAAATGCTCGCTGCGTTCTGAGGGTGTGATGTCGATAGTGGTCTTTTCAAGCTCTGCGTCCGCCATCTGCGATGCCATGGTGCGCAATCTTATCAGGCGGTACAGTCTCTTTTCCTGCGCAGTGCCGTCGATAGTCTCCTTATCGATATATGTCGGGCGGATAGCTTCGTGAGCCTCCTGAGCGCCTTTGGAATGGGTATGGTATTTACGGATCTTGAGATATTTCTCGCCAAGTTCCGAGGTGATAAGCTTAGAAATGGTGTTGAGTGCGATCGACGAAAGATTGAGCGAGTCGGTACGCATGTAGGTGATATGTCCGGCTTCGTAAAGTTTCTGGGCTATCATCATGGTCTGTGACACTGTGAATCCGAGCTTTCTGCCTGCTTCCTGCTGCAAAGTTGAAGTGGTGAAGGGTGGGGCAGGGGATTTTTTTATCGGTTTCACATTAATGTCGGTCACAGTGAACACGGAGTTGGCACATGCTTCCAAGAAATCACGGGCACTCTTCTCATCGGGGAGACGGCGGGAGAGGTCGGCTTGAACCTGCGCACCTCCGGGAACTGTGAAGAGGGCAGTGACACGGTAATATGTCTCTGACTGGAATGAATTGATCTCATTTTCACGGTCAACAATCAGACGCACAGCCACTGATTGTACTCGTCCGGCTGACAAAGCAGGTTTGATTTTTTTCCACAGCACCGGCGACAGTTCGAAACCGACAAGACGGTCAAGCACTCGGCGCGCCTGCTGAGCGTCAACGAGATGCAAGTCGATGTTTCTGGGGTGCTCAATGGCGTTAAGTATAGCGTCCTTGGTGATTTCGTGGAATACGATTCGGCGGGTGTTCTCAGGCTTTAAGCCGAGCACCTCATAAAGATGCCATGCTATAGCTTCACCTTCGCGGTCCTCATCAGATGCGAGCCATACGGTATCGGCTTCCTTAGCTGCTTTCTTTAACTCCGCCACCAATGGTTTTTTCTCTGCCGGGATTTCATAGACCGGTTGGAAATCAGAATCCACATTGATGCTTATATCTTTTTTGCGGAGGTCCCGGATATGTCCGTAGCTCGACATGACTTTATAGTCCTTTCCAAGGAATTTTTCGATTGTCTTGGCTTTAGCCGGAGACTCTACTATGACGAGGTTCTTAATCATCTATTTATAATCTGCTTATAATCTGCAATGTCACTAATAAAGGTGCGGAGACAAGTGCTCTCCACACACTATATCAATTCAATCGGCAAAGTTAGGAAAAACTCTTAAAATACCGTTAATTATTTAACAATCTTTACGAATTGGGAAAATTGTCAATTTTCAATTGCCTAATAAGTTCCGCTACTCCTTCAGTTGCCGGTTTGGGGATGACGATGACGTTTGAAGGGACGGCTGCTGGTTTCGGGTCGATATAATATATAGGCACACCTTTGCGCACATAGTGCAGAAGGCTTGCTGCCGGATAGACGGCAAGTGAAGTACCTATAACTACAAATATGTCCGCTTCATGTGCCCATTCGATAGCTCGCTCTATGTTAGGAACAGCCTCTTGGAAGAACACTATATGTGGACGCACGGGGTCGCCGTATTTGTCACGAGTTTCAGGCGAGGTCTCTAAATGCTCCTCGTCGAGTGTGTATACACGGGTGTCATCAGCCATCGAACGTACTTTCATCAGTTCGCCATGCAGATGTAGCAGATTCTTGCTCCCTGCACGTTCGTGAAGATCATCCACATTTTGAGTAATAACGTAGACGTCATACCATTTTTCAAGCTCGACAAGCCCCTTGTGGGCGGCATTCGGCTGGCATTTTATAAGACCTTTGCGACGTTCGTTGTAGAACTGATGGACCAACGCCGGGTTGCGGGCAAACCCTTCAGCGCTGCATACTTCCATCACCGGATAGTTTTCCCAAAGACCTCCTGCGTCACGGAAGGTAGACACTCCGCTCTCGGCGCTTATCCCGGCACCTGTCGAAATCACTAATTTTGGTTTCATATAGTATAGTTTATAGGATTCACATATTATATATTAACGTTTCCCCTTGAAAAAAGTGCGCATAAGGTCGGCGGATTCATCGGCGAGGACGCCCGATGTGACAGTAGCCTTGGGATGGAAAGGCGACCGGGAGGTGAACACACGATAGCCTCTCTTTTCGTCGCTGGCGCCGTAGACTATACGCCCTATCTGCGCCCAGCCGATAGCTCCGGCACACATATGACAAGGCTCGACTGTGACATACAGCGTGCAGTCTTGGAGATATTTTCCACCAAGGGTTGAGGCTGCTGCCGTAATGGCTTGCATCTCCGCATGTGCCGACACATCGGTCAATGCTTCGGTCAGGTTGTGACCTCTCCCTATCACATTCCCTTTGGGTGACACTATCACAGCTCCGATAGGTATCTCATCCTGCTCCATGGCAGCCCTCGCCTCAGCAAGCGCCATCCGCATATATTTCTCGTCAATCTCTTCCTGCGTCATAATCTCAGTTATAATACTAAAATCCAAATCTAAGGCAATGCAAATATACGAACTATTTGTTGAAGAGTGTGGTTCTAAAGCATAAAAAATCCCGCCGGGCGAGGTGCCGGGCGGGATACGTTTTGAGTATGACTAATTAGCTTTTAACCATTAGTAGTTGTCGGGGATGTCGGGGTTGTTCCATTTTGCGACAGCAGCATTGTTGTTTCCTTCGGTCTGAACCAATACCATGTTCATCCATGCGGGGCGACCTACAGTATTCTTACGAGAATCCTCATAGAAGTTAGTGCCTTCGTAGTCACGAACCACAGAGTAGTTAAGACGTTTGATGTCCCAAAGTGTCTGACCTTCACCCCAAAGTTCAACTCGCTTCTGGAATACGATTTCTTCCACAACATCTTCCATAGATGATGCTGAGCAAGTGTACTTAGGATCACGGTAGGCCTGCATCCATTGCTCAATAAGAGCCTTACCTTGTGCCGGATTTGAATGAGCGATAGCTTCAATGTAGATAAACCACATTTCTTCAACACGCATCACAGGAACTGCGGTAGCTGAACCTACATTCGGGTCGGTAGTGTTACCCATTCCCGGACGGAATTTGATTGAGCAATAGGGGAAATTGTTCACATAATAGCCGCGATATTTTTCCTCAATCAAAGGGAAGTCATATACAAGACTGGTCACACCGGGGGTAATCCATGAAAGCTTACGGAAGTCAGTGTCAGATATACGTGCATACATTCTTGCATCAACGATAGGACAAGCACCTACAGCTGCATAGCCATAATCTGCTTCCGGGCTCATCATAGAAGTCCAGTTACATATACCTTTGCCGACTGCACCATTTTCTTTCTCAAACTTCAGACCCCACATCCATGAGGTGTTATCGGGAGAATTGAAGCCTGTGTTGGTGTTAGTCCAAGCTTCTTGGTTAAGTGGTTGGCAACCGCTGGCGCTGATAGCTTTTTCGGCATATTCAGCAGCTTTTGCATAGTTCTCAACCCACATATATAGACGAGCATACAAACCGTATACGCAACCGAGATCGGGAAGCAGTGCAGTGCCATAACCGGCTTTACCGATATTCTGCTCTGCATATTGAAGGTCAGAAAGGATGAAGTTAAACATTTCATCACGGGTAGCACGAGGATTGTTACGAGCTTCTTCCTCGGTAGTGTTCTCAGTTACGATAGGCACGGTAAGATTTGTCACGTCATTACCTTCGATATTGACTGCTGAGGTATTGTTGTTCGGAAGGAATTCATACCAGCGAGCCATATCAAGATATGTAAGGGCACGGAATGCAAGTGCAGTTGCACGTGCTCCCTGATTGTAATCACCCTCGATGCCTTCATAATAGTGACCGAGAGCCTTGTTACAAGCAAGTACCTGCTGAGTGTAGTAGTTCCAGATACGCTGAACTGAAGCATAGTTCTGACCAAGATATACTATCTCAGTGTAGTTGCCCCATTGGTTGTAGTTAAGACCTGCGCCAAGTATAGACATGTCGCCTGTCATACAGTCACGGATATGCATCATGGATGAATAGCCGAAATCACCGTGCCATTCTGCACCGGAGGTGTTCCAGTTGACCATGAAACCGGGCATTGCAAAGATCATTGCTTCGCCGGCTTTTTCAGATGACGCAAGCTGATCCTGAGTCACGCTGCTTGTGGGATAAACCTCCTCCACGCAGGAAGTAAGGCCCATACCGGCGGCAACGGCAAGAAGGAGTGTTGATTTAAATATAGTTTTCATTGCTTTATTTTCTGTTTGATTAGAATGAAACATTAATACCGCCTGAGATGGTACGTATGGGGGCGTAGTAAGCGTTTGTTACTGAACCAGAAATTGACTGGCGGGGATCGAGACCCTTACGCTTTGACCATACAGCTACGTTGTCGCAAGAGAGATAGAAACGGATCTTTTCAACATCAATCTTTTTGGTGATATTGGTGGGGAGAGTGTAACCGAAGTTGATGTTCTGCAATGCGAGGTAAGATGCGCTTGTGAGGAAGCGGTCAGAAGTTGAAGTTACATATTGGTCGTTGAATACCATCTGAGGTATGTCTGAGGTTTTATTGTCGGGCATCCATGCGTTCAAGAGGTCTTTGTGCATTGCACGACCGCGTGAAGATGTGTAGGGGCTTGCCATAAGACCGGCGTAAGTACCGTCATATACCTGACCTCCGAGCTGGTAAGTGAAGTCGATAGCGAAGTCAAAACCGTAAGCGTTGACTGAAGTACCGAAACCACCGTATGCGTCGGGAAGTGCTGTGCCGCAAAGGTAGAAGTCACCGTTACCGTATTTCTTGGTAGTGATTACGTTACCGGTAAGTTTACCGTCTTTGTCACGTTCATTCATATACCACATTGACTCACCTGTTTCATGGTCGATACCTGCGAATTTCTTCATACGGTAAGTATAAAGGGGCTCGCCTTCACCATAGAAATAGCTGCCTGAGCTGTAACCTTCAACACCATCGCAGACCATAGTCTTACGAGCGTCGGGGAGACGTGAGATTTTGTTCTTATACCAAGTGAAGTTGATGTTGGCTGACCATGTGATGTCACGGGTACGGATGATGTCGCCATGGAGGTCAATTTCAAAACCATTGTTGGTCATGTCACCCACGTTGTCGTAGTAAGAAGTGTAACCGTAGCTCGGGGGGAGCGGGAATGAGAAGAGCATATCGGATGTCTTGCGGTAGAAACCTTCGATAGTACCGGTCAAACGCTCGTTGAATAGACTGAAGTCTATACCATAGTTGAGGTTGCCGCCCTTTTCCCAAGTGATATTCTCGTTACCGAGAGTGTTGGGGATAGCTGCGGGGTTACCACCTGCATTTTCAATAGTATAGGTGTTGACATAACGGAAGTTACCGATATTGTCATTACCCTGTTCACCATACGAAGCCTTGATCTTCAACATGTCAACCCAAGGAGCCTGGAAGAATGCCTCCTTAGAGATGATCCACGCTGCAGATGCTGACCAGAATGTACCCCAACGGTGGTCAGGATGGAAACGAGAGGAAGCATCGCGACGGAGAGATACGCTACCGAAGTATTTGCTATCGTAGTCGTAGTTGATACGACCGAACCAACCTTCGTTGTTGTATTCAGTCTTGTAAGATGAGCTTCCGCTATCAAGTACCGCACCGTCAAGTTCCTCATTGTCCGGAAGAAGCATATTGGTGCGTCCGCCATAGAGGTAAGAGTATTTGTTCCAATAGTTCTCATGACCGAGAAGCACGTTAATATTATGGTCACCGAATTGGCGAGCCCAGTTAAGTAACTGCTGGTAAGTATAGTCAATACGGCGAGTAGAATACTTGTCAACCATACCGTTTGAAGAAGCGTACTGACCAAAGAATGGGTTAGTTACATTTGTCTGACGTTTTTCGTAGAGGTTAACGGTGTTGTTGGTAGTGAACTTGAAGTCACGTAGGAAACGAATTTCAGCATAACCGGTTGCTGTCATGGCGTTACCGTCATATTTGCTCACATCAAGAATGTTCTGTGACAAGGGGTTAGCCTGTGAGAATACAGGACGTGAAGGAAGTCCGAGACCCATACCGTCACCATAGTCATACATGATGTTGCCATTTGAGTCCTTCATTATATTTCCCTGAGCATCACGCACGTAGAGAGGATAGATAGGAGCAAGGATATTATTCACAGCGAAGATGTTGCCTGATGATGCAGAGCTACCGTCGTCACCATTGAATTTTGATTCATAGTGAGTGTAGCTCATGTTTGCACCTACCTTAAGCCAGCTTTTAGCCTGTAGATCGGCAGAAAGACGACCGGTGAAGCGTTCGTAACCTGAGTTGATGGTGATACCTTCGTTGTTGAGGTAACTTGCTGAAGCATAGAATGAACCTTTGTCAGTACCCTGAGAAACGCTGAGGTTATATTCCTGACGGAGAGCGTTCTTGTATGCAGCATCGCTCCAGCTGTCGGGGGTAAGTAGATATTTTTCACCGCTTGCAGCAGTAAAGATATTGCCGAGAGTTGCTTTGGGATTAAGCTTGAATCCGTCAACGAGCAGATTTTCACCCTCAGGAAGAGAGTATACGTTGTATCCGAGATAGCCTATGATATTCTTATTAGCGAAAGCAAGAGCTTTTTCCTCGGTATAACCACCCACGTTGATTGCATAATTACCAACTGACCGACCAAACATCTCATAATATTGAGCGGGTGAAGTGATCACATCATAATCGCTCACGGCGCGTGAGTTCTGACCCCACTTGGCGTCAAGGGTAACACGGGCAGCGCCCTGCTTACCTTTCTTGGTGGTGATGAGGATGACACCGTTGGCACCACGGGCACCGTAAAGAGCGTTGGATGCTGCATCCTTCAACACTGTCATCTGCTCGATGTCCTGAGTTGAGATATTGTCAAGACCGCCATCGTAGGGGGTACCATCGAGCACGATAAGAGGTGAGTTACCGGCATTGATTGAAGAAATACCACGGATCAACACTGAGGGTGAAGAGTTACCGGGTGCGCCTGATGCAGAGTTGATCTGCACACCTGACACTTTACCTTTGAGAGCGTCAACAGGGTTGGTAACCTGCACAGCCTCGATTTCCGAAGCGTCGAGCACTGAAGCCGAACCGGTGAAGGCTGAACGTTTTGCGGTACCGTATGCCACGGTGATAACCTCGTCGAGCATATTGGAGCTTTCGAGGACGATTTTCATAGATCCGGGAGTGATGTTTACCTCACGGGTGACCATACCGACGTATGACACCTGAAGTTTTTTCACTGAAGCCGGGAGTGTCAGCGAGAAGTTACCGTCAAGATCGGTGACGGTTCCAGTCTGTGTGCCGACTCCAAGGACGGTGGCGCCCACCAAGGGCTCACCTTCGGCGCTCACCACCTGACCTTTCACGTTTTGGTTCTGAGCCATTGCGCTAAGGGTGAATGTGATGACTGCCACAAGTAGTAGAAACAGCTTTTTCATACCTAAGAGTTAGTAATACGAATTAATTAATGTATATGGTTTATTAAAATTCCCTATATATAATAAGGTGTAATCCGGATTTAATTTCCCAAAAGCGCCATTATCGGAAGAAGCGCAAATAGGTGGTGTAATAGCGAAACGTTCAAAAAATTTCACATAATTTACCCAATAGTGATGCAAAAGTAATATTTTTTCAGCAAAGTGTTAAAGTGTATTACGTAAAAAAATGTTAATGCATATTGTTAAATGCGTCAAATTGGCATTTAGAGGAAAAAACGCTTACAAATTGTCACAAAAATCATGGAATTTTTAACGCACGTATATCATCTTCCTATAATGGCGCTTATAGGAAGTTAGAGATGAAAGGAAAATACAGATCAACCTTAAAAAATAATTAATTCGTATTACTAACTCTTAGGTATGAAAAAGCTGTTTCTACTACTTGTGGCAGTCATCACATTCACCCTTAGCGCAATGGCTCAGAACCAAAACGTGAAAGGTCAGGTGGTGAGCGCCGAAGGTGAGCCCTTGGTGGGCGCCACCGTCCTTGGAGTCGGCACACAGACTGGAACCGTCACCGACATCGACGGTAACTTCTCCCTGGCTCTCCCGGCTTCAGTGAAAAAACTTCAGGTGTCATACGTGGGTATGGTCACCCGCGAGGTACACATCACTCCCGGAACTATGAAAATCGTCCTCGAAAGCTCCAATATGCTCGACGAGGTGATTACCGTGGCATACGGTACCGCAAAAAAATCAGCCTATACAGGTTCTGCGTCAGTGCTAAAGGCTGACCAAATTGAAAACACTTTGGTGACCGATGTTACCAGCGCCCTTTCAGGTAAAGTGGCAGGTGTGCAGCTCCAAAGCTACAACGGTGCCCCCGGTTCTGAACCTACAGTGCGCATCCGTGGTGTCGGTTCAATCAATGCGTCTAACACACCTCTTTATGTTGTTGACGGTATTCCTTACGATGGAGGTATCTCTACCATCAATCCTCAGGATGTGGCTTCAATCACAGTGCTTAAGGATGCTGCTTCCGCTGCTCTTTACGGTGCCCGTGGTGCCAATGGTGTGATCCTTATCACTACCAAGCAGGGTAAAGCAGGTGAGGCTGTTGTCACTGTTGACGCTCGTTGGGGTGCCAACTCTCGTGAAATTCCTAACTATAAGACTATCACTGATCCGTGGAGCTACGTGATGCAGATCTACCGCGCACGTCGCAACTATCGCGAGTTGACCAGCGGTTATACTCCCGGTGCAGCTCACGCTTGGGCTGTGGAAGGTCTTAATGCCGCTCCCGGCGATAACAATGTGCTTGGTTATCAGGTATTCACCATCCCTCAGGGTCAGAGCCTTATCGGTACAAACGGTCTCTTCAACCCCAATGCCACTCTTGGTTACAACGATGGCAGCCATTACATCACCCCCGACAACTGGGTTGACAACACATTCCACGATGGTCTCCGTCAGGAGTATAACTTAAGTGTGACCGGTGGTAACGATCGTTTGAAATTCATGGTATCAGCCGGTTACCTCTCTGACGAAGGTATCATCAAGGAATCTTCTTTCGATCGTCTTTCTACTCGTGTAAGCGCTGAATATCAGGCTAAGAAGTGGCTTAAAATTGGTGCTAACGTATCGTACACATACGAAGATCAGAACTATCCTCAGAGCCAGACTACCGAAGGTCAGTCAAGCAACGCCAGCTACATTGCAAGCTTCATCGCTCCTATCTATCCCTTCTATCTCCGTGATTCAGAAGGTAATATCATGCATGACAGCGCAACAGGCAACAAACTTTACGACTATGGTATGAAGGGTCTCGGTCTTGATTACTCCCGTGCGTTCCTCGCCGGCGGTAACCCGACAGGTTCACTCATCTACGACAAGTCAGAATACAAGTTTGACACATTCAACGGCAAATGGTTCGCTCAGATCAGCCCTATCGAAGGTTTGAACATCACAGGTTCAGTAGGTTACTATAACCAGAACCAGCGTTTTGACTATCTTGCCAACAGTAAGTACGGTCAGATGGCAAACTATGGCGGTATGATCGAACAGGATGCTACACGTGTTCGCTCTATCAACTATCAGGTACTTGCCAACTACCGCAAGACTTTCGGTGAAATCCATAACTTTGACTTCCTTCTTGGTTATGAAAGCTACGACTGGGAAAGCTCAACAATGGGCGGTGAAGGTTACACCATCTATAATGACAATGACTTCACTCTCTCAAATGTGATTGACGAACTCGACAACTGGGGTTCTGTCAACCAGTATGCAACCCGTGGTATCTTCGGACGTATCAACTACGACTATGACGGCAAATATTACGCAAGCGTAAGCTATCGTCGTGACGCTTCTTCACGTTTCCATCCCGACCACCGCTGGGGTAACTTCTACTCACTTTCAGCCGCTTGGGACATCTCAAAGGAATCGTTCATGAAGGATTTCGAAAATGTTGACATGTTGAAGTTCAAAGCTTCGTTCGGTCAGCAGGGTAACGATAACATCGGTAACTACTATGCTTATCTTGACCAGTACAATAAGACCGGTGGTAACGGTGTATGGTCAGTAGGTACACTTGCTTACAAGGGTAATCCCGACCTGACTTGGGAAACTTCAAACTCATTCAACACCGGTTTCGACTTCAGCTTCTTCCAAGGCAAGGTTGACGGTACTCTTGAATACTTCCAGCGTCAGACTTCCGACATGCTTTATTACAAGCCTACAGCTCCGTCACTCGGTTACTCTTCAATACCGATGAACATCGGCTCTATGCGTAACTACGGTGTGGAACTCGAGCTTAACTACACTCCCATCAACACCAAGAATCTCACATGGAGCATCAACTTCAACATCACCAACGTGAACAATAAGGTGATCAAGCTCGCTCCCGAGCTTAACGGTACATGGATCAGCGGTTCACGTATCTATGAAGAAGGCAAGTCAATGTACCAGCTCTATCTCGTGAAACACGCAGGTGTGGATCAGGAGACCGGTCTTCCTCTCTACTGGGCTAAGAATGCCGATGGTCAGGAATTCACCACCACTGACTGGAACCTTGCTTATTCAGGTAACTCAGCAACCGGCGACCAAGCTAACCGTCAGAGTACAGGCAATATCCTTCCTCCGTTCTACGGCGGTATCGGAACAAGCCTTAATGTTTACGGTGTAGACTTCTCAATCCAGTGCGGCTATCAGCTCGGCGGTAAGATCTGGGACTACGGTTATCAGATGCTCATGCACAACGGTAAGGATGCAGGTACAGCCATGCACGAAGATGCCCTCAAAGCATGGACTCCCGAAAATCCCAACTCAAACATACCTCGTCTTGACTCATCATGGCAGTATATGTCATCATCTTCAACCCGCTGGCTCGTTTCTGCGAAATATTTCTCAATCAACAATATTTCCATCGGTTACACACTTCCCGCCAAATTCACAACCCGCTTCGGCATCAACCAGCTCCGAGTGTATGGCGCTGCTGACAACGTTGCTCTCTGGAGCGCACGCAAGGGTCTTGACCCCCGTCAGAGCTACGTACAGAGCTACGCAGGTTCTTACTCATCTCTCCGTGCCATATCAGGCGGTGTGAAAGTAGTATTCTAAAACATTACAGCACTACTATTTAACAGGAAAAAACAATGAATAAACTCAATAAATATCTACTAATGTCGATGGTCGCAGGTGTGTCACTCACCTCTTGTAACGATCTCGACACAGCACCGTTCGGCTCCGTTATCACAGAGGATCAGCGTACCGATGTTATTGCGAAGAATCCTGAGAAACTACAGGCGACTATTTCATCAATGTATGCCGCAATCAACGCTTGGGAATCTGCGACCAGCAATATGTTTGACTTCGGATACCCCGGTGTAATGATTCAGATGGAATCACGTACCGAAGACTTCCTTACTGTCTATCCCGACCAGTACGGATGGTTCTCCGCATGTGTAGCATGGCAGGACAACGCCGCTTCAAGCTCATACGGCATCTGCCGCTGGCGTATACCTTACAACTCAATCTATACTGCCAATCAGGTGATTGATATCGTAAGTTCTATCGACCCCGAGAAGGCTGACAATACATATCGTTTCTACCGTGCGCAGGCGCTCGGAACAAGAGCTTTCAGCTACTGGGTTCTTGCTCAGTTGTTCCAGTTCAACTATGTAGGTCACGAACAGTCACCCTGTGTGCCCCTTATCACAGAAGAAAATCAGGCTAAAATCGCCATCGACGGTGCGCCTCGTGCAACAGTGGCTCAGATCTACGATCAGATTATCTCTGACCTCACCGAAGGTATCGAGCTTACTACCGGCAACCCCATCGCACGTGACGACAAGCGTTACATTGACATCAACGTGCTTCGCGCTCTCCGTGCCCGCGCATATCTCTGTATGCAGAAGTACTCTGAGGCTGCCGCTGACGCTCAGGCTGTGATCGCTTCCGGCAAATTCTCAGCTCTTACCGCTCAGCAGGCATCAGTGCCCGGATTCAACGAGCTTTCAGCCGCTAACTGGATTTGGGGTATCAATATGGACGAAACCGATGTTCACGGTCTTTATACCTTCAGCGGTATGATGGGTTCATATACCTACGGTTATGCTTACGCAGGTATGTGGAAAATCATCAACTCAAACCTGTTTAACCGTATCTCTACCAACGACGTTCGCCGCACATGGTGGATTGACGAGGATGGTAACTCAAACGCTGCCAACTATACAGCTGCCAGCAAGGATGCAGTTGCTTATCTCGAGGGTGTAGGCGCTCCTACATACGCTGTTACTAAGTTCGCTCCCTATCAGAATGTGCTTCAGCAGTCAACTAATGCTGCCGATATACCTTTGATCCGTATTGAGGAAATGTATCTCATACTTGCCGAAGCTCAGGGTCTCGGTGGCGATATCGCTTCAGGTAAAGCTACTCTTGAGAAATTCGTCAACGATTACCGTTGGGTAGGCCGCATTCCTTACGCTTGCACAGCTGCAAACGCAGAGGATTTCCTCAACGAGGTTTGGTTCCAGCGTCGTGTGGAACTTTGGGGTGAAGGTCTCAGCTACTTTGACGTGATGCGTCTTAACAAGGATGTTGACCGCCGTAACAGCAACTGGGAAACTTCCGCTAACCGTGTGACACAATATGCTTACTATGTTCCCGCAGGTTCAGCCGTAATGCTCAGTCAGATTCCTCAGTCAGAGCTTGAAGGTAACCCGGCACTCACCGCAGCCGACCAGAATCCTACCGGTCAGGCAAGTATGTAATCATAATTCATATTCATTAACTTAGAGAACTTTTTACAGATGAAAATAAAAAATATTCTCTCCGGTTTAGGAGTCATCGCCATGGCGATGCTCACAGCCTGCGGTGACGATGATGTTTCAGAAAGCGGCATCTTCGGAACGCCGACTGACGGAGCATATTTCTCGGATAATCTTCCTTCAAAAATAGAGCTTGACAAAAACGCCTCTTCATTTGAAGTGACAGTAACCCGTACCAGCACTCAAGGTACTTTCACAGCAGAGATTGCTTCAACCAATCCTGCGGGTCTTTTCTCAATACCTTCATCGGTGACATTCGCCGATGGTTCGGCTACAGCTCCTATCACTATTGGTTATTCTGCCGACCAGCTTGTGGGCGATGAGAACTATAACCTCTCATTTGAAATCACTCAGGGTCTTTCTGATTACGGTCCCGGCACTTACAGTGTGACTGTGTTCAAGCCCGGTGATTGGACTCCATGGCAGCTTCTCCCCAATGCAGGTACATATACCTATAGCATCTACTGGGAAGGTGAAGACGGACCTTGCCCTGTTTACACTCGTAAGAGTGTTGCCGACCCAAACATCATGCAGTATTGCTTCGGTAGCGTTGGCATGAATGATGCCAACGGCAAGCCTATCCCTGCAAGCCAGCAGTTTGGTTTGATGTATGGTGTGAATATGTATGTAAACCGTGACCTCACCACTAACTATTGCCGAGTTCCTGAAATGTGGACAGGTGTGTTCAACACCAACTACAATGAAAATGTGATGTGTGCCGACACTTACAGTTTCTCTGGTCAGGCTCAGTTCATGGATAAGTCATTCTATAACCCTGAAACAGGTCTGTTCACTTTGAACATGTATTATTACATCAGCCTTGGTGGTTTCGGTCAGGGTAATGAATACTTCCAGCTCGGTGGTTTCTCTGACTACTCTATGGATGTAGAACGCCGCGGTAACTATGTGGAAGGTAATAAGGAATCTGCACTCTTCTTCGTTTACAAGGGTGAGGATATCGAATCATACCGCTACACAGTGGCTTCCGGCGCACTTACTCAGGAGCAGGTTGACGCTGCCGTGAAAGAACTTGACGCAGCAGAAGATGCTAAAGAACTTACCGAAAGCGGCATGATAGCATTTGATTTCGCTGAGAACGGAACTTACACCGTAATTCTTGTAGGCTATGCCGAAAATGAGATCAAGACTGTGGTTTCAAAAGAATTCAAAGTGGAGACTGTTCAAGGCTCAGGCGACTGGGAGTCAATGGGCTATGTAGCTTATACAGATGGTTACATCTGTTCACTCTATCCCACAGCAGTGCCCGAACCGTATTATGTGGAAGTACAGGCACATAAGAGCGTTGAAGGTTACTACCGTTTGGTAAATCCTTATGGAGAAGCATTCCCATATAATAAAGAAGGTGATTACGACCCCAACACTAACAGCTACCTTTTGATTAATGCATGTGATCCCGAGTATGTGTATGTAGAACAGTCTGAGTCTACCACTGATTGGGGAGAAGGCGCATTTACATTCTCTTCACAGGTGTATAACTTCCTTGGTAAATATGACATTGAAACTATCAAGAAGAATAATATTCCTGCCGGTAAGTTTGCGGATGGCGCTATCACTTTCGACTTGAAGGCACTCTTGATATTCATAGGCGCTGACGGTTACTATGCCAACAACTGGATGTCAAACTATGATGACTATAAGAACAATGGTGCTGATCCGGTTTATGCTGCCACTGAGAAGATTGATTTCAAAGATTTGGTATCAAAGCCTGCTGCCCGCAGCATGGTGTCAAAGGACTATGTTAAGGTTGCCAAGGCAAATGCTAAACGTTCAATGTTTGGTAATGTGAAGGCTCCTGCCAAGATTTCAAAGACAGCAAAGACTTCTGACTTCAACGGTCGTATGGTCACTCTTAAGCGTGACGTTAAGACTATTGAACTCTCAGAAAGCGCAACTTTCTAAGTATATTTTAAATCCCCAATAATACGAGCCGGTACTGTCGTTGAGATAGCACCGGCTTTTTATGTATGTATATGGGTGTAAAATAAAAAACAGCATAAAAATAACTTTTTGTTATTAAAATGATAACTTTTTTGACAAATTGTTTGTTAAATTCATTGAAAGGTTATAAATTTGCGGTGTCGAAAAGAAGTGACACTCGTATTTGGTCACCGTTTCGACTATTAAGACAGAAAGCTATGAATAATAATCTATACTCACCTAAGACTAATTGGTGGCGCCACGGTAAGCAATATCGATGGCGGTGATCTTGTGTATCCTGAACAAAATTTTCACACCTCTTCCCAATAAGGACAACATTTTTAATTTGCCATCGATTGCGATAGTAATCGGTGGCTTCTTTTTAGGTAAAAAAATAACTCTATATCATTTTGACAATGAAAACTTATAAATCATTACTTCCGGTGGATAAGGATGGATATTATGGACGTTTCGGCGGTGCATATATTCCGGAAATACTTCACAGGAATGTGGAAAATCTATTGAATGCCTTCCACCGATATGTGGACGACGATGATTTTAATGCAGAATTTGAAGCTTTGCTCCGTGATTATGTGGGACGTCCGTCACCGCTTTACCGTGCCAACAGGCTCAGTGACGCCTATAATACTAATGTGTATCTTAAGCGAGAGGATCTGAACCACACCGGAGCGCATAAGATAAACAATGCGATAGGTTCGGCTCTCCTTGCCCGACGCATGGGTAAAAAACGCATCATAGCCGAGACCGGAGCCGGTCAGCACGGAGTGGCAACAGCAACAGTGTGCGCTTTGCTTGGAATGGAATGTGTGGTATACATGGGAGCTACAGATGTCGAACGCCAGCAGCCTAACGTGGAGCGCATGAAGATGCTCGGTGCAAAGGTTGAACCGGTGCGCAGCGGTAACATGACACTCAAGGATGCCACCAACGAGGCAATCAGAGACTGGTGCTGTAACCCGGACAGCTTTTATATAATAGGTAGCACTGTCGGACCGCATCCCTATCCTGAAATGGTAGCCCATTTCCAGTCGGTGATAAGCAGAGAGATAAAGGAGCAACTTCGTTCGCATATAGGTCGTGAAAATCCTGATTATGTGATAGCTTGTGTGGGCGGTGGCAGTAATGCCGCGGGAGCATTCTATCATTTCATTGAGTCGCCGAGTGTGAAGCTAATAGCAGCCGAAGCAGCCGGAAAAGGTGTTGATTCAGGGGAGACAGCAGCAACTATCCACGCCGGGAGCGAAGGTATCATTCACGGCGCACGAACATTGGTCATGCAGACTCCCGACGGTCAGATTATTGAGCCATATTCTATATCCGCAGGTCTTGATTATCCCGGAATAGGTCCATTACATGCTTATCTTGCCACATCGGGTCGTGCCAAGGTGATGGCGGTAACCGACAAGGAGGCGCTTGATGCAGCTATGCGCCTGACTCGTATGGAGGGTATCATACCGGCGTTGGAGTCAGCTCATGCGCTTGCAGTACTTGATAAAATGAAGTTTTCAAACGATGATATAGTCGTTATAAATGTCTCGGGAAGAGGAGATAAGGATATGCATACATATCTTGCAAACATAAACGTCGAATAAAAATACTTCTTTAAGATATGAAAAAATTGAATCAATACATAAAGACTATCCCGGCTGACCTTGAAACACCGGTGGGTATATATCTAAAGATACGTGACCTGTATCCTCAGTCGGCTTTGCTTGAAAGTAGCGACTATCACACTACTCAGAACTCGGTTTCGTTTGTTGGCGTTGAGCCTATTGCCTATTTTAAAGTGGCTGATGAGAAGGTGACACTTGCTTATCCCGGAGGGGAAGAGGTGACAAAGACTATATGCGGTGATGTGGATGTAGTTAATGAGTTGAAAGGTTACATTGAGAGTTTTGAAATAGCCAATGCGCAGGATGGTATTCCTGACGGATTTTTCGGCTATACCGCATACGACGCAGTGAGGTATTTCGAGAAGATTGAAATTCAACCGCGGGAAAAGAAATTCGATGGTATACCTGATATATGCTATGTGCTTTATCGTTATGTCATACAGGTGAACCATTACCGTAATGAGATGACCATTGTGGAGAACTGTCCTGACGGGGAGGAATCAGGAATAGCTGGGATTATTTCGGTGCTTCACAACAACAATATGGCGCAATATCCATTTATGGCTCATGATGATTTGGAATCGAGCATGACGGATGAGCAATTTAAGGAGATGGTTAGAATATGTGTCGGACATGCGCTGCGTGGCGATGTGTTCCAGATAGTTCCTTCCAGACGTTTTTCGCAGGGCTTTACCGGCGATGAGTTCAATGTCTACCGAGCATTGAGATGTATCAACCCGTCGCCATACCTTTTCTATTTTGATTTCGGTTCGTTCCGTGTGTTCGGTTCATCTCCGGAAACACATCTTCGCATAACCGGTCGCACAGCTTACATTGACCCCATTGCAGGGACATTCCGCCGTACGGGTGATGACAAGCGTGACAGCGAACTGGCACAAGCTCTTCTCGCAGACGAGAAGGAAAACGCTGAGCATATCATGCTTGTTGACCTTGCCCGTAACGACCTTAGCCGTAGCGGTGGGAAGGTAAGTATTGATTTCCTTAAGCAGATACAGTATTATTCACATGTGATTCACATGGTGTCACGTGTCAAGGCTGAACTGCCGGAAGGTGTCAATAACTATCGTCTGTTTGCCGATACATTTCCTGCCGGCACACTTAGCGGAGCGCCTAAAGTCAGGGCGATGCAGATTATAAATGAGGTTGAGCCTCATAGCCGTATGCTGTATGGCGGTTGCATCGGTTTTCTCGGCTTCAACGGGGATATAAATCAAGCTATTACCATAAGAAGTTTCTTAAGCTACGGCAATCGTCTGTATTCACAAGCAGGTGCCGGTATCGTGGCTCATTCCATACCTGAAAGTGAGCTTCAAGAGACCCGAAATAAGCTTGGGGCACTTACCAAGGCGGTAAGATACGCTACTGAATTTTGAAATTAAAAAAATTGATACGCTATGCGATTACTTATATTCGACAATTACGATTCGTTTACTTACAATATAGCTCATGCCGTACGGGAATTAGGAGTTGAACCCGATGTGCGTCGCAATGATATGATAACACTTGATGAAGTGGGGGAGTATGACAAGATTATTATCTATCCGGGACCCGGCATACCTTCGGAAGCCGGTATACTGCCACAGCTGCTTGAGCGATATGCTACCGAGAAGCCGATACTCGGAGTTTGTCTCGGGCATCAGGCTATAGGTGAAAGATTTGGCGCTAAGTTGCGTAATCTTTCCAATGTTTATCACGGAGTCCAGACGGATGCTTATCTTACCGCCGACGATTATATATTTTCAGGCATACCTTCGGAATTTGAGGTCGGGCGCTATCACTCATGGGTGGTTGACAGGGATTCACTTCCTGATGAGCTGCAGATAACCGCACTTAGCCCCGATGGTGAGATTATGGCTATGCGTCATCGCCAATATGATGTGAGAGGTGTGCAGTTTCATCCCGAATCCATACTTACACCTTACGGAATCACAATGATTGAAAACTGGCTTAACCATTAACCCCCTGCAGACGATATGAAAAATCTTTTATATAAGATGTTTGAGCATAAAAACCTGACACGTGAGGAAGCTCGTGATGTGTTGCTCAACATCGCCGACTCAAAATATAACGATGCGCAACTTTCGGCATTTATGACCGTGTTTCTGATGCGTAGCATTACCCTTGATGAGCTTACAGGATTCCGTGATGCCTTGCTTGAACGTCGCCGTCCGGTGGATATGGATGATGTGAAAGCTATCGACATAGTAGGTACAGGTGGTGACGGTAAGAACACGTTCAATATATCGACTGCCACATGTTTTGTTGTGGCAGGTACAGGCAGAAAGGTGGTGAAGCATGGTAATTATGGCGCCAGCTCTGTTTCAGGAGCATCCAACGTGCTCGAACAGCATGGGGTGAAATTCACAGCCGATATAGATCGTCTGCGCAGGTCGCTTGACGAGAGTGGTGTATGCTATCTTCATGCTCCGTTTTTCAGCCCTGCGCTCAAGAGTGTAGCTCCTGTGCGTAAAGCTCTCGCTGTGCGTAATTTCTTTAACATGCTCGGTCCGCTTGTCAACCCGACTATCCCGAAACACCAATTGCTTGGCGTTTATAACCTCAAACTGATGCGCCTTTACAACTATATAGCACAGCAGGAGGGGATTAGGTGTATGGTAGTACATTCGCTTGACGGTTATGATGAGATTTCACTCACATCACAGTTTAAAGTGGCTTCCGCCAATGGCGAGCGTGTATACACCCCTGAGGAACTTGGATTTAAATGGGCAAAGCAGGAAGAACTGTTTGGCGGGGATACTGTCGAGGATGCAGCAAAGATATTTGATGCGGTGCTTGCCGACAAAGCTACCGATGCGCAACGTGACTGCGTGATAGCTAACGCTGCATTTGCTATCCGTACATTGGACCCGGAAGTGGAACTCGCAGATGCTTTGGCTCAGGCTAAGGAATCGATAACCTCAGGACGTGCAGCCGCATCGTTTGAAAAGTTTGTCAGATATAACAGTGAAGTTTGACCTATGGGAAATATATTAGATAAGATAGTGGCAAACAAGCGTCGGGAAGTAGAGGCGAAAATCGCTTTGCTTGGCGATAAAATCATGGCAACCCCTCAATATGAGCCGGTTTCTATGAGTCGTGCGCTTCTCGACAGCCCTACAGGTATAATTGCCGAATTCAAACGACGTTCACCTTCAAAGGGTGAGATACATCCGTTGGCGTTGCCGGCGGAAATTATTCCGGCATATCAGGACGCCGGGGCGTCGGCTTGTTCGGTACTGACTGATACGGTTTATTTCGGAGGGTCGCTTAATGACCTTGCCGTAGCCCGGTCAGTGGCAAATATCCCGTTGCTGCGCAAGGATTTTATAGTATCAACCTATCAAATTGATGAGGCAAGAGTATATGGCGCTGATGCTATCCTGCTAATAGCTTCCGCATTGACCCGTGACGAAGTGGAATTCTTCACTCGTCATGCACATGACTGCGGGTTGGAAGTGCTTTTCGAGATACACAATGAAAAGGAGATTGAAAAATTCTGCCCGGAAATTGATATGGTCGGTGTGAATAACCGTGATCTTACCACCTTTGTTACAGACCCTGACTTGTCATTAAGGATAGTTAAGCAATTGCCTGACAATGTGGTCAAGGTGGCGGAAAGCGGGCTTACTTCCATTGATGAGGTGGAACAACTGCATCAAGTTGGGTATAACGGTTTCCTGATAGGGGAGACCTTCATGAAACATGACTATCCCGGCGATGCGTTGAGTAAATTTATTGAAGGAACGCTTTGATAAAGTATCTATAATTCTCCCTGTGGTATGGATTTGAAAATTAAGATATGTGGAATGGCTTACCCGGAAAATATAGTAGGGATATCCGGTGTTATGCCTGATTACATGGGCTTCATTTTTCATGCTCAATCTCCTCGCAACGCACTGTCGCTGTCTGCCGAGGCTCTGAAGGGTCTGCCGGAAAGTGTCACGCCTGTTGGTGTGTTTGTCAATCGCCCGCTCGACTATATACTTGACCGCTGCGATGAATATGGGATACGCACGGTTCAGTTACATGGCAATGAGTCACCTGCATTATGCGAACGACTGAAGACGGAAGGATACATAGTGTGGAAGGCGATAGGGGTTGACGAAAATATCCGCTGGGAGGATTTGAATTCTTATAAAAATGTGGTGGATATGTTTGTGTTTGACACCAAAAGCCCTACACACGGTGGTACGGGATGTAAGTACGATTGGGATATCCTGCGCTCTTATTCACTTGACATACCTTTTCTGCTCAGTGGCGGAATATCTCCCGGAGATGAGGGGCTGATTAAAATGTTTGACCACCCGATGTTTTCAGGCATAGACTTGAACAGCCGTTTCGAAGTTGCACCGGGAATGAAAGATGTAACTCTATTAAAAAACTTCATTAAAGAATTAAGAAATCATGAATAAAATACAACAACTCTTTGAACGCAAACCGTCAGAGATACTTTCGATATATTTCACATGCGGTTATCCGCACCTTGATTCCACCGGCGATGTTGTAAGGGCTCTTGCTGCCGGAGGAATTGATATGATAGAAGTTGGAGTGCCGTTCTCCGACCCTATGGCAGACGGTCCTGTGATTCAGGAAAGTTCCACAATAGCTCTTCGCAACGGTATGACACTCGAATTGCTGCTGAATCAGATAGAGGAAGTGCGTGCGGAAGTCACTGATGTGCCATTGGTGCTGATGGGTTATCTTAACCCGATGATGCAGTATGGGATTGAACGTCTTTTTGTGAGATGCAAGGAGGTAGGTATTGATGCGCTTATCATTCCCGATCTGCCATTCCATGAATATATGCGTGATTTCAAGGAGCTTTGCCGTAAGTATGATCTCCCGATGATTATGCTTATAACTCCTGAGACAAGTGAGGAGCGTATACATCTGATAGATAAAAACTGTGACGGTTTTATTTATATGGTGTCAGCCGCTTCCACCACTGGCACTAAAGATAAATTCGGAGAACAGCAGCTTGATTATTTCCGAAAGGTGGATAGCCTCGGACTGGAGCATAAACGTCTGATAGGTTTCGGAATTTCAAATCCCACCACACTTCGGGAGGCATGGACATACTCGTCAGGGGCAATAATAGGATCTCTTTTCATCAAATGTCTCGCTAAAACATCTACTCCTACAGAAGCCGTGACGTCGCTTCGTGAGACAATCGGGTTATGAAATGAACTGATTTAATTACGCCAATTACATTTATCTGTAGTTGGCGTAATTACCTATTTGTTGTATGTGCTTATTGACGATGTATGGATTAGGCAAATATATAATTGGTCTTTTTGGGAAAAATTATGGTTAAATTGTGGATTGTGGGTAAAATTCGTTAATTTTGCAAATAGAAATACGAAACTTCATTTACGATGCGTTCTGAAAAAGAATTGTCCGGTGTGTCGCTATTGGGTAACACACACGTGAATTATCCTACACAATATGCTCCCGAGGTGTTAGAAACATTTATAAATAAACACCCTGACAATGAGTATCTTGTCACATTTACATGTCCTGAATTTACATCATTGTGCCCCAAGACCGGTCAACCTGATTTTGCAAAGATACTGATTTCATATATTCCTCGTGAGAGAATGGTTGAAAGTAAGAGCCTGAAACTTTATCTTTTCAGTTTCCGAAATCATGGCGATTTTCATGAGGATTGTGTCAACATAATTATGAAAGACCTCATAGCATTGATGGATCCCAAATATATCGAGGTGACAGGTCTCTTCACTCCACGTGGAGGTATAGCGATATATCCGTTTGCCAATTATGGTGATGCCGAGCATCAGGATTTGGTGAAGAGCAGATTGCTTGCATCGTTTCGAAATGACTTTTAAAAGGATAGAGGTATGGCAAAAGATGCATTATTAGTACTGTCAGGCGGTATGGATTCCACCACAATGCTCTGGGATTACGCCGATGATATAGCTGTGGCAGTTACATTCCAGTATGGCTCAAACCATAATAAGCGGGAGGCAGAATGTGCCCGTTGGAATTGCGAGAAACTTGGTATCGAGTGGATTGAAATAGATCTTTCATTCATGGGTGAATATTTTAAAAGTTCATTGCTCGAAGGGGCTGACGCTATACCCGAAGGGAACTATGATGATGAAAATATGCGTTCGACAGTGGTTCCGTTCCGCAATGGCATAATGCTTTCAGTTGCAGCCGGACTTGCCGAGAGTCGAGGGCTGAAAGCTGTGATGATAGCCAATCATTCAGGTGACCATGCCATATATCCAGACTGCCGTCCCGGTTTTATAAAAGCCATGGGGCAAGCTATAGGTGAGGGCACATACGAGCATCTTGAACTTCGTGCTCCCTATACAGGTCTTACCAAGGGTGAAATAGCCCTTAGAGGGAAGGAGCTTGGAGTGGATTACAGCCATACATACTCATGCTATAAGGGTGGCGAGCATCATTGCGGTAAATGTGGCACATGTGTGGAACGTAGGGAGGCATTGGAATTTGCAGGGATAACACTTGAAAATGACAGACAGAATGAACACAGCTCAGCCAACGAGAAAGAAACGTAAGCAACGTCGCCGGTTCAGCTGGCGAAAGACGTTATGTCTGTTCCTTCCGCTTTTCATGTTTATAGGTCTTTGCATCGTGATGTGTGTGCCTCATGAGAAGGAACATGACATTGAGAATACTCCTGTCTTAAAGCTTGGGAGGAATGCCACTGTGCATGACCTTGAGGTGGATACGGTCAGCCGGTATTTGCGTAAGCTTGACTCCATGCCTGAACCGACTAAACGTATAAAAGTAAATTATTTCGGAAATCTTCGCCCATTTTTTAACGACAGCAATTATATCCACTGGAATGAGGCTGAAAAAATAGGTATACAGCCATTGACCGATACACGGTCACATTGGCAGTTGAAGCGTCCGATAGTAAAGGTCACCACTAATCCGGATTTTTATCTTGACACATTGATATTTTCCCGTCCGTATCTCGTGCCCGAGGCTGCGGCTGCACTGCATGAGATAGGCCATCGTTTTCGTGACACACTTAATATGAGGGGTGGAGGTGATTATCGTATAAAGGTTACAAGTCTGCTTCGCACTCCGAAGACGGTTAAGCGGTTGCGCCGCCGTAACCGTAATGCGGTTGATTCATCAGTGCATCAGTTAGGGACAACTTTCGACATATCATACGCCTCATTTATAGCAAACTCAGCCGAGCATCCCCGCAGCATAGATGACCTTAAAGGTATCCTTGCAGAAGTGTTGAAAGCCATGCGTGAGGAGGGGAAGATACTTGTCAAATATGAGGTCGGACAACCATGTTTCCATATCACCGCATGTAAGCCTAAGACAACTAAGGTGGTAAAAAAGAAAAAATAAATTCAGATGGCAGAAAGTAGCGAGAATAAAAAAATTAAGAAAAAACGCCCTCTGTGGGTGAAAATATTAATAGGGTTGGGCATCACCCTATTGGCTATTGTCGTGCTTCTGCTTTCGGCAGTCACTGTGGCTGTGTGCTATCTGAAACCTGAACGCCTGACACCGCTTGTAAGTAAATATGCTAATGAATATTTAGATGCGGAAGTAGGGATTGACAGGGTAGAGTTGTCGTTCTGGCATACTTTCCCCCAGTTTGAACTGGATGTGAGGGGGCTTAATATAAAAAGTAATGCGCTTAGGGAGCTTCCTGATTCAGTGCGGGTGAAGCTTCCGGCATATTCTGATTCGTTGGTTTCAATCGACCATTTTAACGGAGCGATAGATATCCCAAAATTGTCAATAGGTGAAATTGCGATATATGACATATTGATAAATAAGCCGAAATTCAATATAGTACAGACTACGGATAAAGTGGCAAACTATGATATATTTCCATCGTCAGAAGAGGAAGAGGATAAAAGCTCCATGGGGGTAATGCCGTCTATATCTTTTGGCGAATTTGAGATAACCGGTGGAATGCCTGTGCGTTATTGCTCATTGCCTGATTCAACAGAGGTCACAGTCAACCTGTCGTCTACAAAATTGGCAGGTAAGGACGCTCCGGTCTATACAATGGAGATGACCGGTGCTACCGATGCCACTATCGCCAGCATGAAGATAGCAGATCTGCAATTTGGCATAGGTGGTGACGTAAGATGGTCGCAGTCAGAGCCTAAGAAAGTGGAGTTTGATAAATTCCGTATAAAGATAGGTAATATAATCACTGAAACTACAGCCGGAATTAATTTCGAGAATGATTTTGTGGTTGAGATGCTTAAGTTTAAGCTTCCGACCACCTCATTCAATGATATAGTAGCCGTAATACCTGAAAATATGCGGGGCGAGTTGGAGAATATAAAAACCGATCTCGCATTGTCAGCAAATCTGCAATTTACCAAGCCCTACAGGGTTGGAGTCGATACGATTCCCTCGTTTAATTTCGCTTTGGATATACCGGAATGTCATGGTTCATACGACCGATTAAATCTGAACCGATTGGAGCTACAGGCGAAAGGTGAGATAGTTGGCGATGATCTTGACAAGTCAAAGTTGGATGTGGAGCGACTGGTGGCTATAGGTGACGGAGTAGGTTTTGAATTGAAAGCGTCGGTAAGTGATATTATAACTGACCCGTCTGTAAACGGAGAGTTCCATGGCGGTGTGGAAATCCAGCGCTTACCCAAAAAACTTTTGAAAAAATTACCGCTCACTATGTCAGGAAGTCTCAGAGCTAATAGCAGTTTCGATTTCCGCAAGAGCTATTTTAATAAGACTGAGTTTCACCGCATACGTCTTACGGGAGATGCCTGTCTTAAAAATTTCCATGCATCCATGCCTGAACTTCCGGCAGATATATATGCGCATGACGTGGACTTAGACCTTGGAACCAATAGCCGATTCACACGTGGCGGGGTGAAGGTTGACTCGCTCCTCACCGCATCGCTTAAGATAGACACTATCTCGGTGATGGTGACAGGTATGGATCTTCAAGGTCGAGGTCTTAGCATGGGTGTGGGATGTCTTAACAGAGCATCAAGTTCAGACACGACCGTGATAAATCCGATAGGGGCTAACATACAAGCTGAACGTCTCGCATTTAAATCACAGCAGGATTCTATGAAGGTGCGGCTTCGTGATGCTTCCGTTAAGGCTTTGCTCAGGCGATTCAAAGGTGACAAGCGCAAGCCTCAGTTGGGCTTGGATGTTGTAGCCGGAAGTGTCATCTATGCCGACCGCCTATCTTTGGCATTATTGAGCGATGCCTCGGCTGATGTCACTGTATATCCGCAGATACGTAAATTGCCGCCTCGATTACAGGCACGAGTTGATTCCTTGAAGCAATTATATCCGGTACTACCTGCCGATTCGCTATACCGTCTTGCTTTCCGTGGCAGAGGTCGCCATCATAATGCGGTTCGTGACAGTGCTGCGATAGCCGAAGGTGAAATAATAGATATTGAAGTAGACAATTCGTTGAAATCCATCCTGCGTAAGTGGGGCGCAAACGGTGACTTAAATGCACGGCGTGTAGGTGTGTTCACACGCATGTTCCCTGTAAGGAATCGTATTTCAGACCTCAATGTGCGCTTCAATACCGATTCAATAATCATCAAGGACACTAAATATAAGGCAGGAAAGAGTGATTTCCTCATAAACGGTACTATAAGCAACATTTCAAGGGCGCTTACGTCTACATCCGGTAGACAGAGACTGATGGTGGATCTTGATTTGAAGAGTGATACCATTGACGTGAACGAAGTCTCGGCAGCGGTATTCGCCGGTGCTGCTTTCATGGAGAAAGACACGACAGGTGCGATTGCGCTTGTGCCGGAAGTGGCAGATGAAAAAGCCCTGCAAGCTTCCGTCGAAGCCTCTGCCGATACCATGGCGGTGTTGGTGATACCTTCTAACATTGAAGCTGCACTCAATATAAAGGCTTCGAATATAGTCTACTCCGATTTGGTGTTCCATGACTTTACCGGCTCGCTCAACATGTTTAACGGTGCATTGAATCTTAACCGCCTAACGGCTAATACGGATATCGGTTCCGTGGACTTGAATGCCCTTTACAATGCTCCCAACCGTCATGATGTATCGTTTGCATTTGGACTGCTTGTGAAGGATTTCCGTGTGGCGAAGTTCCTTGACCTTGTTCCGGCTATCGACTCGCTTATGCCGTTGCTCAATGATATTGACGGTATAATAAATGCTGACATCGCAGCCACCACTCAGATAGATTCGGCGATGAATATTGAAATCCCGACGCTGAAAGCTGCTGTGAAACTTGCCGGTGACAGCCTGAAAGTCATAGATGAAAAGACATTCCGCACCATTGGCAAATGGTTGATGTTTAAGCATAAGGAACATAATGTTATAGACAAAATGAGTGTCGAGATGATCATTGATAATTCTCAACTCCGTATGTTCCCGTTTATGTTCGACCTTGATCGTTACCGGCTCGGTGTGAGCGGCTATAATGATCTTGCCATGAACCTCAACTATCACGTGGCTGTGTTGAAATCGCCGTTGCCTTTCAAATTCGGAATAAATATTACCGGCAATGTCGATAAAATGAAGATACGACTCGGAAGAGCCAAATTCAATGAAAAGGAGATGGCTAAAACCGTTTCGATTGCCGACACCACACGTGTGAACCTTGTGAAGGAGATTCAGAATGTATTCCGCAGAGGTGTACGTAATTCTGCTGTTAGAAAACTTAATTTCGGCAATGTGGCTAAGGAGATAATCGAAGATGACGTTAAGGCAGACACTCTGTCGCACACCGATTCACTTTACTTTATCAAGGAAGGATTAATTCAAGCTCCCGATACTTTAAAAGTGAACCCTCAGCCCGTTGATAAAAAATCATCATCCAAGAAGAAAAAATGATTGACCAGATAACATACTCCGCAGAGATATTAGCTTTTCTTAAGCGTCATCACTATCGTCAGGTCGTCCCGAAGGCGGCATTGATTGATATGGACGGCACTCTCTATGATTCGATGAAAAATCATACCGCCTCATGGTATAGACTAATGACTGAAGCTGGCATAAAGTGTACCCGTGATGAATTTTATCTTTATGAAGGACGTACGGGTGCTTCCACTATCAATTACCTGATACAACGTGAGCTTGGGAGAGAAGCCACGCAGGAGGAGAAGGAGAATCTGTATAAAAAGAAGACAGTATATTTCAATCAGCTGCCACCTGTTGAGCCTATGCAGGGCGCACGAGAGATGGTTGAAGTGTTCAAAGAGGTTGGTATGCAGCGGGTACTTGTGACCGGATCGGGACAAAACAGTCTGCTCAGTCGTATTTCAACCGATTTCCCCGGTCTGTTTAGCGATGAACTAAAGGTGACCTCTCGTGATGTGCAGCATGGTAAACCTCATCCCGAACCGTTTATCAGAGCCATGCAACTTGCGCATGTCACTCCCTCGCAGTCTATCGTGGTGGAAAACGCTCCGCTTGGTGTGGAAGCAGGTGATCGTGCCGGTGCTTTTACTGTTGGTGTCACTACTGGACCTATCCCGCGAGAGGAAATGATTAAAGCCGGGGCGGCAATAGTGTTTGATTCTATGCCGGAGTTTGTACGTGCCCTTCCAACGTTGTTGTTATCACTTTTGACCGTAACTATTGATGATTAAAGATATGCAGAAGATACTATATACTAATAATGTAAGTGATGCTATAAAGGGTTTGGTTGACGAAATCAACCCTATCAGTGTACATATTATAACAGATGAGAATGTCGAGCGGGAAGTGTTGCCGAAACTCGCTTTGTCTTATCAGCGAATAGTGGTAAAGCCGGGTGATGAGCATAAGAATATAGAATCGCTCAGCTATATCTGGGGTAGTCTTATCGAGCAGGGTGCCACTCGCCATTCCTTAATAATAAATATAGGTGGTGGAGTAATTACCGATATGGGTGGATTTGCTGCCGCCTCGTATAAGCGTGGAGTAAGATTTATAAATGTCCCTACCACACTGCTGTCGGCAGTCGATGCCGCTGTGGGTGGTAAAACAGGTATAAATTTTGAAGGGTTTAAGAATGAAATAGGTGCATTTGCTCCTGCTGACGCAGTTGTTATTTCTACTATACTGTTTGAGACTCTGCCTCGTGAAGAGCTTTTGTCGGGATATGCTGAGATGATTAAACACGGATTGCTCTCATCGGCTCAGGAATATAATGAATTGCTGAATTTTAGTATCGTTGATGCCGATATGGCATCACTCCTGCCGCTTCTTGAAAAGAGTGTCAAGGTTAAGGAGCGAATAGTGGAGGAGGATCCGAAGGAACATGGCATACGTCGTGCGCTTAACCTTGGTCATACAGCAGGACATGCCTTTGAGGAATTTGCCCTTGAGCATGGGAAGCCGATACCTCACGGGTATGCTGTGGCATACGGTATGCTTGTGGAGATGATCATATCTCATTCATTGGAAGCTTACCCATCCGAGGAACTTTACCGTTATGCTGGATATTTGAAGGATAATGGCTATGGCACTCCCGATTTCAGCTGCAAGGACTATGACGCATTGGTTGAATATATGCGTCACGACAAGAAGAATATCACCCGTGACAGCATTAACTTCACACTCCTATCCGCTCCGGGTCATCCTCTGATTGACCGCACCGTGGGAGAAGAGGAAATCCATGCAGCTCTTGATATTTTCAGGGATCTATTGGGTATCTGATGCCTACAAGCGATAGCCAACGCTACAGTAAACGTTGAAGTTGTGGGCTGACGGCTTCACTATGCCTGATGATTTAGCCACATTTCTGAAACCTATGCGAGTGTTTACATTCACGGATATTTTGTCGTAAAATGTAAGTCCGGTGCCGAGGTGAAGACCCATGTCGAACTTCTCGTATGAGTTTATAAAGGCTTTATCGTCATCGAAATAATTAGCTTTAAACTTTTGTGTGGTGGTCATGAGCTGTCCGAGGTCATTGACCTTTGCATTATAGATTGTGGCTTTCTGCTTGCCGCCTGTGCCAAAAGCCATATACAGACCGCCGTCTGCGTTCCATTTCACACGTGAAGCGAGGTTAAATGTGAACGACATATAGACAGGTATATCTACATAGCGGTATGAATTGCGAATGAACACATTCGACACGTTGGGTGCGCCTTCCTGTGTCACAGCCATGTCCATCTTGTTTTTATTGTGCACATAGTTGAATTGTGTGCCAAGCCCGATGAAATTTGAGAAGTTAAATTTCACTCCGACACCTACACCGTAGGCAAATCCCATGGTGGAGTTAATGTCGGAAATTTCTTTATAGCAGCTTGAATAGTTGTTGGTGACGTATGAACCTCCAAACATAAGGTGGGCGTCAATATCAATGAAACTTGCAGGTTTGCCGTAGTCGATAAATGCCGGTGATTCGGCTTTTATGGCTAAAGGGGCAAGAAGCATCGAAGATATTATGGCAATGATGAATTTTTTCATAGCTGGGGGTATAAATTGTTTTATATTGATTTTAACGCATCAAAATTACTTTAAAATAGTGTCATGCGCAAATGAAAAATTAAAAATCGAACTGATTTAAACTTTTTATTTTTAAGATTTGATGCTATTTTCGAGATGAATTACCAGCTCGATGAGGGAGCTTAGCGAGCTAAGTGACCGAAGAGATGCTGATAATTCAGCCAAAAAGAGCTTCAAAGATTGAAAATATGGTAAATTTCAGCATTATTTTAACATTTTATAAAAAGTTTAAATCAGTTCATTAAGAAAAAGGTGCGATTTTTGTTGCACAATTGAATAATAATGCCTAATTTTGCATCACCAAAAACGAAACAACGGCTCCTTAGCTCAACTGAATAGAGCATCTGACTACGGATCAGAAGGTTACAGGTTTGAATCCTGTAGGAGTCACAAAGAAAGAGCTTCACTGATGTGAAGCTCTTTCTTATTTCTATTATGCAAATTGAATTGTCATTGCTTGTGATGTCTGAATCTGTGGAGGGAGCCTACAAGATGGTAATAGGCTGACACGCCGATTTGCTTGATGGGTTGGGCGAGAATCAGAACCATTACGGCACTGATGATAAGGATTACTCCCACCGCGGCTTTAAGAGTGAGGATTTCACCGAAGAGAGCAATACCGAATACCAATCCGGTAATTGGCTCTAAAGCGCCAAGTATAGATACTGCCACCGAACCCACATAGTGGATGGATATAGCCACTGTCATGAGTGAAATTATGGTCGGGAATATGGATAGACCCATCACGCAAGCCCATGCCACACCGTCGGATGGGACAGGCTGGAGGTCGGTGAAGAAGTTTAGCTGCACCATAAACACGGTGATGCCGAACAATAGGGAGTAGAAGGTTAATGTCGATCCTGACAATCTTTGTAGACGACTCTTGTTCACCATTACCATATATATTGCGTAGGAGAGAGATGAGAGTATCACCAGTATCACTCCTATGGCTGTCACATGTGCTCCCACGCCGGGGTTGCACAAGAATGCCACACCTCCAAGACAGAGCACTATTGACACAATGGTCATTATAGAGACTTTTTCTTTGAAAAAGAGCCATAATAGGAGGGCGATGAATACCGGTTCGACAAACAGGAGCGTCGAAGCTAATCCGACATCCATGTATTGGTATGACTCGAACAGCAATGCGGATGATAGGGCAAAGACTACGCCAAGTCCTATCATCATCGGTATCTCATGAAATTTCAAATAGAAACTTTCTTTTCGTATCAGCATTACTATGCCGAGTAGAATTGTGGCAAATGCGTAGCGATAGAAAAGCACGGAGGGTACTTCCATCCCTCTCTCATAGAGTGGTACAGCGAATAGAGGGTTTGTGCCGTAACTTACGGCTGCGATTGCGCCTAAGATATAGCCTTTTGTGGTGTTGGTCATTGCAACTGTGCTTATTTCTTCATGAATGGTTTCAGCAGGTCGTTAAGTTGGTCATATTCTACAAGAAATCCGTCATGACCGAAAGGTGATTGGATTTCTCCATAGACTGCTCCCGGTATCTTATCGCATAGATCTTTCATCTCCTTAGGGGGAAAGACTATATCTGTAGTCAATCCTATCACTATTGTCTTGGCTTTGATTGTTGAGAGTGCTTTGTTCATTCCGCCACGCCTGCGACCGACGTCGTGTGTGTCAAAGGCGTTCAGGATTGCGTAGTATGAGTATGCGTCAAATCGGCGACACAGTTTTTCACCCTGATATTGCTGATAACTTGCAGCTCGGTGTATGGCGGGCAGCTCTTCAGTGTCTTGCTGAGTAATATTATAGCCGTAATAACCTCTGTAGGACAGTAGACCTATGGCTCGCGCCGCAGCCAATCCCTTACGTCCGGCATCCGGACGTGGTTCGCCAAATGTTTTGTCTGCTTCTATGCACATGCGCTGTGTTTCATCGATGGCTATTGTCCACGGTGTTGCGATGGCATCGGTCGCCATAAGCGCAAGACGGGTGAAACGGTCAGGTTCCATCACTGCCCATTCGATAGCTTGAAATCCACCGACCGAACACCCCACAAGAGTGTCGATATGTCCGATACCCAGCGCATCTGCAAGCACCCGGTGGGCATTCACGATGTCACGTATGGTATACGGAGGAAAATCTTTGTAATAAGGCTTCCCTGTAGCAGGATTTTCATGTAGGGGAGCGGTGGTGCCGTAGGGCGAGCCGAGAATATTCGCACAGATTACAAAATGCTCTGCCGGATCAAGGAATTTGCCTGATTCCACTGTGTGGGGCCACCAGTCCTGAACATCGCTGTTGGCTGTAAGCGCATGACACACCCATACCACATTATCCCGGTTTTCGTTAAGAGTACCGTATGTGTGATATGCAATCCGTAAGGCTGGAAGTTCTCCGCCGAGTTCAAGTTGAAATGGAGAGTTATGCTGGTAAAACTGAATCATCGATAAATGGCTATTGTGAGTGCAAAGTTACACATTAAAATTCACATTATCGCATCTTTTTCGATGATTCATGCTTTAAGCTGTTGAGGAAATGTTTCTTTAAAATATCACATTGTATTTGTGCAGGAGGGTGAGGGGGTGGTAGGATTCTTTGGCGTAGCGGAGTCCGGGGTCGCCTACATCTTCCTGACGATTTATATAGAGTATCTCGGGATGGCGTTGTGTCATCATCTCGGCAAATAGCTTGTTGACAGTTTCGCCGGCTCCCGGTATCTTATGGTTCATTTTCTCGATATGCACATGCAATGTGTCAGTCAGCACTTCTCCGATGGTAAATGCCACGATGCCGTCGGTGGGCGTTGACAATACTGCACCCTCGAAAGGATAACGGCTGAGATTGTCAAGCACATGTTTAACCTGCTCGCGTTCGATGTCGGCAAGCGCCGGCTTGGAAAGCGGCAGATGTGTGGCGTCAAAAAATTCCTTGACGGCATGGACTTTATCGGCTGTCAATGGTTCGAATATGTAACCCGGATTGTCGGTGATGAAACGATTGACATGGTTGCGCTTCTTGCTGAGCTTTTTCCCTGAAAGTGTTGACAGAGCTTCGGCTGAATAGAGGTAATCGCTCCAATCTTCCAATTGCTCAACTTTAACTGCACCGAGTTCCTGCAGGATGGGGAGAGCTTCTTCCGGTACGGCGGAAAATTGTAGGCTCATGTGCCTACTGTCGCAGTAATCGGACAAAAGAGGGACCGACTCTTCCAACCCCATCTTGCCGACAGGGAGCGAAAAAGCCGGTCGAGTGACGTCATCTTCAGTCACACCTTTAATAAAAAGTGTGTCGTTGAAGATACAATATGTATAGTCGAAATAGTCGATCCACATGTATATACCTCCGATTGAGAAATCGCAAGTGCGGCTGGAGGTATTTCTGAGTATTGAGCGCAGAAATGGGATTGAGTCAAACGTGAAAGGTCTGAATCGTAACGGTGAATTTTTCCCGGCAGTAATAGTTGAAACCATGTACCTGCCTGTCTGGCGCGGTGTAATCATAAAAATTTGTTTATTTCAATTTGCTATAATAACACTTTGCGACAGGGGAGGGTTCAACTTAGTTACATCGCTCCGGGAGAACTATTATTGACGACCGTCTACAGCAACTTCACGATTGATTTTGGATACAAGACCCTGAAGCACCTTGCCCGGACCGAGTTCCACAAATTCAGTAGCGCCGTCAGCAATCATGTTCTGAACGCTCTGAGTCCAACGGACGGGAGCAGTGAGCTGAGCTACGAGATTTGTTTTGATTTCTGCGGGGTCAGTGTGGGGTTTTGCATCCACATTCTGATAAACAGGCACAGTAGGAGTATGGAATTCAGTCCTTTCAATGGCTTCGGCGAGTTCGGCACGTGCAGGCTCCATGCATGGAGAATGGAATGCGCCACCTACTTTAAGCTTGAGGGCACGTTTAGCACCGGCGGCTTTGAGCTGCTCGCAAGCGGCATCGATAGCCTCCTCTTCGCCGGATATAACTATCTGACCGGGGCAGTTATAGTTTGCGCATACTACCACGCCGGGAGTTGCTTCACAGATTTCCTCAACCTTCTCATCGGGGAGTGCAAGTACAGCAGCCATGGTTGACGGTTTTAGCTCACATGCTTTCTGCATAGCCTGAGCACGGGCAGAAACAAGACGGAGACCATCTTCGAAGCTGAGTGCGCCGGCTGCCACGAGTGCGGAGAATTCGCCGAGAGAGTGTCCCGCAACCATTGAAGGATTGAAGTCATCGCCGAGAGTCTTGGCAAGAATCACAGAGTGAAGGAATATGGCAGGTTGAGTTACCTTAGTCTGACGGAGATCTTCGTCAGTGCCGGCGAACATGAGGTCAGTGATGCGGAAACCGAGAATGTCGTTGGCTTTCTCAAACATCTCCTTAGCCACTGGATTGTTATCATAAAGGTCTTTGCCCATTCCTACGAACTGAGCGCCCTGACCGGGGAAAACAAATGCTTTCATATTTGTACTGTTTTTTGTGATATTTCAGTCAAAGAAGGTAGTTACACCCTCTAAATAATTTTTCAGAGTGCAAAGTTACGATTTTTTCACCAAACAGGGGATAATATCTTATGGAAAATCACTAACTTTGTGGTAATAAACCAAGCATCAACATTTTTTATTACTTTGAAATTCTGAAAATTATGATACCTTGTCTATTCAATATCGGCACCGGAGAAGTAATCATCATAGTGGTGGTGATACTCCTTTTATTCGGCGCAAAACGTATACCTGAACTTGCCCGCAGTATCGGTAAGGGTATAAATTCATTCAAGCAGGGAATGAATGAGGTCTCCACGGAGATTACTAATAATGCCCCGACCGACTCAAAGGCTGACTCAAAAAATTCATCCACAACACCTAAAGAAGAATCAGAAAAGTGACGACTTCCGGCGAAATGGGATTTTGGGACCATGCCGAGGTGCTGCGCGGGGTATTGCTTCGTGTGGCAGCTGTGGTTTTTGTCCTCATGATAGCATTTTTCGCTGCGATGCCGTATATTTTTGACAATATAATTCTTGCGCCGTGTCATGGCGACTTTGTGCTATACAGATTCTTGGATCAGATTTCATCTACCGGTATTCTTGGTGAAAGCAGCGGTAATGTCACCGATTTTAATGTTAGTCTGATAAATATTCAGCTCGCTTCACAATTTTTCATTCACATGACGAGCTCTTTTTGGCTCGCATTGATATTTTCATTCCCTATAATCATATATCTGTTATGGGGATTTATCGCCCCCGGGCTGTATGATAATGAGAAACGTGGAGTGAAGGGAGCGTTCCTCGCAGGAAATATAATGTTTTTCCTTGGTGTATGCGTGGGATATTTTCTCGTCTTTCCGCTTACATTGCGTTTCCTCGCCGACTATCAGCTGAGTGCGATGGTGCCAAATCAGATATCGTTAGATTCATACATGGATAACTTCATGGTTCTGATTTTAGTGATGGGGATTATTTTCGAGCTTCCATTGTTGGCATGGCTGCTGGGAAAGACCGGATTTTTGACAAGGGAATTATTTATAAGGTATCGTCGCCATGCGGTGGTGGCGTTGCTTATACTTTCTGCTGTGATAACGCCAACGGGCGATCCGTTTACTTTAATGGTTGTATTTCTCCCGATATATGTTCTGTGGGAAGTTTCAGCCTTTACAGTGCCGAGCCGCAAGACTGAGGATGGCGATATAGTCACAGCATTAAATCATTGATAACTATTAAAGAAATAAGGAATATGAATGTCGGAATAATAGTGGCAATGGGGAAAGAGCTGAATCTCATCCTTCCTTTGCTTGAACAACACGCCACAGAGATTAAGAATAACACGGTTTTTCATACCGGGATTGTGAACGGCAACCATATAGCATTGATGCAATGCGGGATAGGTAAGGTCAATGCCGCAATAGGAGCGGCAACTCTGATAGATTCATTCAATCCTTCGCTTGTCATTAATACCGGTGTTGCAGCAGGTACCGGAGATGATGTGGCTGTTATGGATATAGTGGTGGCTGACAATGTGGCTCACCATGACTTTTGGTGTATAGGTGAGGAGTGGGGGCAAGTACCCGGATGTCCGCGCCTTTTCGAGACACAATCATTTGAGGTTGACTATTCCGACCCCTCAATCAAGCAAGGTCTTATTGTGTCGGGCGAGAAATTCATAGAGAGTAAGCAGGAAGTAGATGTGATTCGTTCGCATTTCCCTCAGGCTATGGCAGTTGATATGGAATCGGCAGCCATTGCGCAAGTGTGCCATATAAAGGATGTTCCATTCTTTTGTATGAGAGTTATCAGCGACACCCCATGGTGCAGCCATGATAATTCACGCCAGTATGAGGACTTCTGGGAAGCTGCTCCATGCCATTCATTTGACTTGCTTCGCCGTGTGTTAAACAGTATTTGATAAGCTTTTGTAATGGAAAAGATACCGAGTTTTACAATCAACCACGAAATATTAAAGCGTGGGGTGTATGTGTCACGTAAGGATGTCACACCATCGGGCGACGTGATAACCACCTTTGATGTGCGCATGACGGAACCTAACCGTCAGTCGGCTTTGTCGCCAAAAGCGTTACATGCCATGGAACACCTCGCAGCTACATTTCTGCGTAATCATCCCAAATGGAAATCCCGAATAATATATTGGGGACCTATGGGCTGTTGCACTGGAAATTACATGCTTGTGCAGGGCGATCTGACATCACGTGACATACTTCCTTTGGTAAAGGAGACAATGGAATTTGTCGCAGGTTATGAAGGTGAAATTCCGGGTGCCACACCAAGGGATTGTGGCAATTATTCGTTCATGGACTTGAAGGCAGCCCGTGAGGCAGCCCGTAGCTATATAGATGAGGTGCTTGACCGCATCACCGATGAGAATCTTGAATATAAATGAAAGATTTAAAAGGAATAAAAGGCAAATATTACATAGCAAAGCTCATAGAAGAGGGTGAGCATGAACATCAGGACTTCAAATTCGCAATTTCCGATGCACGTAAGATAGCCAGAAGCCTGTCGGCGTTTGCCAATAATGATGGCGGACGCCTTTTGGTTGGCGTGAAGGATAACGGAGTGATAGCCGGAGTAAGGAATGAGGAGGATATATATGTGATAGAACAGGCTGCACAGATGTATTGCCGTCCCGAACAGGAAATAAATGTCACGGCGTTCAAATGTGAGGGCGGTTTGACTGTGTTCCGCATAGAAATTGCACGTTCGGCAGTGCGTCCTGTCACCGTGCATGAGACCGATGGCTCATGGAAGGCTTATTACAGGGTAAAGGATGAAAATATAGCCGCACCTGATCTGATGGTAAGAGCATGGAGGCGAGCTACAAAAAGTGAGGGGACACTTTTGACTCTTAACGATGCTGAAAAACTATTGCTTGAACTTGCGGAGAACAACCCCGTAAGATTAGAAGATTTCATGGTCTCGGCGCATGTGTCGAGGGCAATGGCTGAGGAGATGGTGATACGTCTGCATGTCATGGGTATGCTGGATTTCAAATATGACGGTGAGCGGTTCAATCTGATCGCCCTTTGAAAAACATATATCAGGCTTCGTTTTCCCCAATTCAAATTTTTACATTATGTATAAAAAGCGCAGAAGGATAGTCTCGCGACTCTCCTTCTGCTTCAAATACACAATTATCTATAAAACAACTATTTAATTTCTATGGCTACTTGCCATAAATATCTTGAATTTTAAAACTTGATTCAGTATTCTTAATCTGATACAAATTTATGAAAAAAATATCAATTTATCACTGAATACGCGCTTTTATTGCTTCAGTTTCTTTTTCGTAGCCGGGTTTAGCGAGTAATGCAAACATGTTGCGCTTGTAAGCTTCAACGCCGGGCTGGTTGAACGGATTCACGCCAAGGATGTAACCGCTGATACCGCAAGCCTTTTCAAAGAAGTAGATGAGCTGACCGAGGTATTTTTCCTCAAGTGCCGGAAGGGTGATGAGGATGTTGGGCACACCACCGTCAACGTGGGCAAGACGGGTTCCGAGTTCAGCCATCTTGTTAACTTCGTCAACATGTTTGCCGGCGATATAGTTAAGACCGTCGAGGTTGGCTTCATCAGATGGGATAAGCTTTTCGTGTTTTGTTTCCTGAACTGATATTACAGTTTCGAATATAGTGCGTTCACCTTCCTGGATCCACTGACCCATTGAGTGGAGGTCGGTTGAGTTGTCAACAGCGGTGGGGAATATGCCAAGGTGATCCTTACCTTCGCTTTCGCCATAAAGCTGTTTCCACCATTCTCCGAAGTAATGAAGTTTAGGATTGTAGTTCACAAGTATCTCTGTCTTTTTACCGGCAGCGTATAGCGCATTTCTTGTTTCGGCATAGAGATATGCGGGGTTCTGAGCGTCGGCAGCGTTGGTGTTCTTTTCCATTTCTGCTGCGCCATCAATCATGGCACGGATATCGAAACCTGCAACAGCGATGGGAAGCAAACCTACAGGGGTGAGCACAGAGAAACGACCACCAACATTGTCAGCAATGACAAATGTCTTGTATCCTTCCTCGTTGGCAAGGCGACGAAGAGCTCCGCGCTGAGCATCGGTTATAGCTACAATGCGTTTGCGAGCTTCTTCCAGACCGAGTTGGCGTTCAAGCTGCTCTTTCAACAGACGGAATGCAATGGCGGGTTCAGTGGTAGTACCGCTCTTGGAAATAACGATGATACCGAAACGTTTGTCCTTAAGGTAGTCCTGAAGTTCAAAGAGGTAATCCTCGCCAATGTTTTGTCCTGCAAACAGAACTTTAGGTTCTCCTTGCACGCCGGGACGATAAGCTGCGAAGCTATCGCTGAGTGCTTCAATCACAGCCTTTGCGCCAAGATAGCTACCACCAATACCGATAGCGACAACTGTGTCGCAAGATGCACGGAGTGCTTCGGCGGTTGCCACGATGTCATCAAGCAATGCATCGGTTGTTTCGGTGGGAAGGTTTACCCAGCCAAGGAAGTCATTGCCGGCACCTGTTCCGTTGAGAACTTTGTCAAGAGCTTCAGTTGCTTTATTGTCAAGCTTACTAATCTCTTCGTGGCTCACTGTTGAGAGCACGTCTTTGATACCAACGTTTATAGTTTTCATCGTTTTATTGTTTTGTAAGTTTTTGTTAGTCTTTTAGGTATAGATTAATTGTCAAATGAACCACTTGCCAAGAGAACGGATAGACCGTTCGGCATTGGCATGGCGGTAAAGAATATCATACACGGCGTCGAGTATAGGCATCTCGATACCATATTCTTTGTTTATCTCTTTTATGCATTTAGTGCCGTAGTATCCTTCCGCAGTCTGCTCCATTTCCATTCTTGCAGTCGATACGGAGTATCCCTTTCCGATTATTGATCCGAAATTGTGGTTTCGGGAGAATCGGGAATATGCGGTGACAAGGAGGTCGCCAAGATAAACCGAGTCACAGATACATCTGGGGCGAGGGCAGACTTCGTCTATGAAGCGTTCCATCTCACGGATGGCGTTGCTGACCAGCATGGCGAGGAAATTGTCTCCACCTTTCATTCCGTGGATAATACCGGCGGCGATTGAATAGACATTTTTAAGCACTGCCGCATATTCTATCCCTTCGACATCGCTGGAGGTTATGGTGCGGGTGTTAGGTGCTGAAAGCTTGCTCCCGAACTCCTCCGCATTGCAGATATTATGGCATCCGACAGTTAAAAAACTCGGACGGTCAAGAGCTACCTCCTCAGCATGGCAGGGACCGGCAACGACTATTATCTTGTCTTTGTCAACGCCAAAGCGGCGAACCATGAAGTCCGAGATAATCTCATTGTCACCGGGCACGATACCTTTTACGGCTGAGACAATGCATTTGTTTGATATATCAACCTGTATCTTATTTATATGGGTCTTGAAATAGGGAGAAGGCATGACGAGGAGGAGTGTGTCAGTCTGAGAGCATACATAATTTATGTCGCTCGAAAATTCAATTCGTGAGACATCAAACTGTACGTCGGTCAGGTATGCCGGATTGTGTCCCAGACGTTTGAAATCGTCGATGCGGTCATCACGGCGCATGTACCATAGAATGGAGTCGCAATTGCGCAACAAGAGCTTGGCGAGAGCTGTAGCCCAACTGCCGCCACCCATAACTGCTATTTTTTTGAAATTCATGGTCAATGCGAACTGATGAGGTTCTTGTGTTTGAGGTTAAATTATTATTTTCGGATTCATCATGCCTCGGGAGCGGCAGCGGTGATCCATTGCTCTACTTCTTCGACAGTGGGATTTTTGAATCCGAGTTTATATTTTTTGTTAATACCGCAAAGCTCCTGATGGAGTTTTCCGGCTGTTTGGGTGCCAAGGAGTTCCACAGTGTAGACACCGGCTTTATAAAGAGGTGCTACCCATTCGGACGCAATCCCTAAAGCTGTGAAGGCTTCCTCTTTGTCGCGACGCTGAGTCTTTTCCGGACGCATCTGCGGGAAGAAGAGAACTTCCTGAATGGTGGTTTGTCCGGTCATCAGCATCACGAGGCGGTCCATACCGATACCCATACCTGATGTTGGGGGCATACCGTATTCAAGTGCGCGAATGAAGTCCTGATCGATGATCATGGCTTCGTCGTCACCCTTCTCGCCAAGTTTCATCTGTTCTACAAAACGTTCGTACTGGTCGATCGGGTCATTGAGTTCCGAGTATGCGTTAGCAAGCTCCTTGCCATTGACCATGAGTTCGAAACGTTCGGTAAGTTCCGGGTTATTGCGGTGACGCTTTGTGAGCGGTGACATTTCTATCGGGTAATCGATGATGAAAGTCGGCTGTATGTAAAGACCTTCGCATTTCTCACCGAAAATTTCATCGATAAGCTTTCCTTTACCCATCGAATCATCCACTTCTATGCCAAGGCTTTTTGCAGTCTCACGGAGCTGAGCCTCATCCATGCCTGAAATGTCGATGCCGGTATGTTCTTTAATTGCGTCAATCATGGTGACACGTTTATACGGCGCTTTGAAATCTATCTCGTTGTCGCCGACCTTAACCTTAGTGGTACCGTTGACATCAAGACATATTTTCTCAAGCATTTTTTCAGTGAACGCCATCATCCAGTTGTAGTCCTTGTAGGCTACATATATTTCCATACAGGTAAACTCAGGATTATGGGTGCGGTCCATACCTTCGTTGCGGAAATTCTTGGAGAATTCATATACGCCTTCGAAACCGCCTACGATAAGACGTTTGAGATACAACTCATCGGCAATACGGAGGTACAAGGGTATGTCAAGAGCGTTATGGTGGGTAATGAACGGACGGGCAGCCGCACCACCGGGTATAGATTGGAGTATCGGTGTCTCCACTTCCATGTATCCGGCATTGTTGAAATACTCACGCATAGAAGTGTATACCTTGTTACGCTTGATGAAGATATCTTTTACTCCATCATTGACAACGAGGTCAACATAGCGGCGGCGATAACGCAACTCCGGATCGTCGAAAGCATCGTAGGTCACACCGTCTTTTACCTTAACAATAGGTAGGGGCCGCAGTGATTTGCTGAGGACTGTCAGCTCTTGAGCATGTACGGAAATTTCACCTGTCTGGGTGCGGAACACATATCCTTTTACTCCAACGAAGTCACCAATGTCGAGAAGCTTCTTGAACACTACATTATATAGATCCTTGTCTTCTCCCGGACAGATTTCATCACGGTTGACATATACCTGTATGCGTCCGTGGGAATCCTGAAGTTCCATGAATGAAGCCTTGCCCATGATGCGGCGCCCCATGATACGACCGGCAACTGACACTTCCCTTACGGGAGCTTCGTCGGCAAATGTTTCTTTTATTTCATCTGTATAACCGGTGACCGTGAATTCTGCAGCGGGATATGGCTCGATACCCCTCTTACGCATTTCATCAAGACTTCCGCGTCTAACTATTTCTTGTTCGCTTAATTCAAGAACATTCATTTTTCCTATCTGAATATTGGTTGTTTTAACGTAGTTGGAGATTTAAGTGCAAAATTAAGCAAATTATCTCAATCAAACGCAAAATTTATGTGTAAAACTTAGTTAATATGTCAAGGGGTGACTTTGTGAATATAAGCCACCCCTTAAAATAAAAATAGTTTTGTGATCGCCCTGCATCAGGCATTTTATTCATAGCATTCTATCTGATGAAGTAATGCTATAATGTGTTATTCCTCAGTGACAGGTTCGAATTCGTCTTTACCTACACCGCAAACCGGGCAAACCCAATCATCTGGAAGGTCGGCGAACGATGTTCCGGGTTCAATACCATTATCAGGATCACCGATAGCGGGGTCATATACCCAATCGCAAACTGTACAAATATATTTCTCCATAATATTATGTGGTTATGTGAATAAAAATCTCGTTTAATTAACGTAATTAACATATATATGGTTCATGAAAAATGTCTGTTCCGTTTTTTGGATATAAAGTGTCATTTTCGAGCTGTTTTCAGTAAGATGTCTGAGACTTCAGATTGAATTAAACATTTTATAAAATGTCAAACTATGTCTACGCTGAAAGCATGTTACTCGGGCTTTCCATTGATGCTATTTCAAGATGCCTGAGGAAGCTGAACCTGAAATTTGAGGTTCATTATCACGTCCCACTTTCTTGCCGAAACCGAAAGTATAGGTGGCTGAGATTTTCACTAATGCGTGAGAATTTCCGTTTATCAGAGTCTCATCGGTACTATAGTATTTGCTGTTCATCACTCGGTTAGCATTTCTCCAATTCCATCTGCCGATATTCATAATAAGTGCAGATATGTTCCAATTGGATTTTGACCAGCCTGCTCTTAAGTAATATTTATCTTTATCTCTTTGCCATAAACCATTCATCATGCCATCCCATGAGCCGACGGTAGAAACGTATGTCAGTCCGAAGTTCCAATTCTTGAGATAGTAAGTCATCTGAAGAGTATAGTAAACATGGAAATGATTTACGTTATACGGTCTGCCATTGTGATTGAACAGTTGGCTGAGATTGCCTGTCAGCACTAAAGATCTGCCAAAGAAACGTGCCGTTCCCTTAATACCATACATGCCTTGTGCGTATGATCCCATCGGTTGTTTTATGGTTCGTATCACGCCATTGCCGTCAGCTTCGTAATCGTACGCATAACGGTCTTTCACAATCCAGCCCCAGCCATAAGCACTTAAATTATATCTATTGTTTGGAATCCATGTATATGAGAAATCAAAATCACAGCTCTTTGCCGGGAAAAGATTCGGATTACCGGTATATTTGAGGAATGGAGATGCTGTTATCACTTGGTCGCTCTTGAAGTTAGGTGACGGCAACCATGACTCATATTGGAATATTGCCGAGATAGAATGTCGGCGGGTAGGAGCATAATGGATTGAAACATCGAATGAAGGTGCGTTACGTCGGTCAACCATAGTGCCGAATTGCAGTCTGTCCCAGTCCCAGCCCAAAACTATATGTCCGCGAACTTTATTAACGGAGAGTTCATAATTTACGCCAAATCCCATGCGGGAAGACTTGGCACGATCCAAAGCACTTGTCGAACCGGAATATAATGTGCGATTATATTGATAAGAACCTTTTACAAGTCCCAAAATGCTGCCGAATTCTCCAAAATCATGCTTGAACTTCAAATCACCGGAGAGAGAATTAGTGTTGTCAGTTGCTGAATTTTGGATTGATGAATATCCGGTTTCCTTGTAATCGCTACTTTGTTCTGTATGCGAAAAACTATATTTCGGTGTGAAAGTAATTGAATTGCTCTTCGGGAGGATAAAGAAGTAATACCCGTTGTAAGATATAAATTTAGAGAAATTGTCGGATGAGGAAGAGTATTCAGAGGAGGGATATGCATTGTTGGTATAACGTACTGTACCGTTTTGAACAGTGTTGGGCTGACGGTCAAGATTACTGTTAATCAATGTCGAGGCTTGCACCTTGTCTGAATTATAGGTTGCCTTGAATATCAGGTAGTAGTTGTTGCGATGGCGTTTGGAAGATTCCAGTTCAGAGATGCGCTCGAATTGTTCCACGGTTCCGTCATCCTGAGGCAGACGGAAAGTTTCAGTCATATCCGACCCGGTATGCGACGAACCATTGTTATAAGCCGAACCCATAAGGTCGTATGTCATACGCTTGTACTGCATACGCACATTGCCAATCATCTGCTCCTGATGTCCGTTAAGGAATGTGCCGAAGCCGTATGCTTTAGCATAGCCGCCATACTCATATTGTTGCATTATGAAATTGATCACATACGGATTACCTTGCAAACGAGGGTCGGACGGGTATTCAAGATATTCCACACGTTTCACATCGCTCACACGCATCGCTAGCAAATCATTTTCTGACGCCGGAAGATAGTCAATGAATACTGCTACCGGTTTACCACCATTTGTGACAATTGATTTTCCCGAAATAAGACCCAGTTGGGGTATAGCCATGTGGTTAAGCAGATCGGTGCCTGACTGAGAGGCATTTTTTTGAGTAGCAGTCGGCAGATACACCGATTTATCGGAATATAGGCGAGCATTGTCAGCTTCTACCGTTACTTGTCCTAAGGAGAAAGCTTGTTCTTCCATGATTATTGTACCCATGGAAAAAGCATCAAATCTCTTTACCTTTGTCTTATAGCCGAGACAAGATAGCTTTCCTATTACTCCTTGACGGTCGCAAGGTATGGAGAATCTGCCGGTTTCATCTGTGATACCGTAAGTTATGACAGTTGAATCCTTCGGCGCAAGCAACATTACTGTCGCTGCAATGACAGGCTCGTTGTCACTGCCGATGGCACGACCGGTATAGGTGAATTTGCCATGCTGCAAGGCTTCAATATAGTAGCCATCACCTTTTTTGACGATTGTGATCGGATTTAGACCTATTGTGTGGCGCAATGCGTCGTATGGGTCGTCAGTATGGATTCTTGCGGAAGTCCTGTAGTTGTCAAGTTCCTTATAGATGAAGGAGATGTTAACCTCCGGATGGTCTTTGCTTATTCTGACAATAGCTTCCGATATTGGAGTATTGTTGAACGAATATGTATACCCGTAAGCTACGGCTGAAAAGAATGTCATCACTGCCATCATTAGGGTCAGGATGATTTTCTTGCCATTCAAGTGATAGATCAATAACATTTTCAGTCAATGTTTAAGATGTTGCCGTTTTGTGTGATGTTAATCTGCTCGAATGTGTTGAGCTGTTCCACAACTTCATTTAGTGGTAACGAGGGGTCGAGTTTGTAGTAAAGATGCAACGATGCAGCTTCACTGTTGTTGAACTTGACTTCGACACCGTATGCCACTGCGACCTCATTCATAATTTTCTCGAGCGATTCATTCTCAAACATGACGGGTGTCAAGGAGACGTTGGCAGTATCGCTTCGCATGGCTATAGTATCTGTTGCGATGACTCCAGCAGATGACGCAACCGGTTCGTCGTTAGCAATCGGGGTGGGTTTATGGTCGATTACTGCCACGGTGACTGCTATCCCGGCGGCAACAGCTGCGATAGATGTGCCAATTATGGCTGCGATTGAAGCGGCACGGCTGCCAAACCACGGGAATGAACGCCGGTGAGGATGTAGGTTATGTTTCTCCGAGAATTTTTCCCACTCGGCATCTACATCTATTTCTTTGTCAGCTTCTACGGCTGAATCTGTGTTGCATAGCAGATTATAAATCTCTCTGACCTCTCTGTCCGACAAGATTTCAGCCAACTGTTCCGATGTATAATTGTCGGGATGCTCGATAATATCAAGCGCAAGTTCGTATTTATCCATTTTCGTTGAGTTTTTGGCGGATGATTTTTAACGCATGACTAAGATGGCGATAGACAGCAGTCTCACTTATACCCATAGCGACTGCGATTTTGGCAAACGGCATACCGTCGTTGAATCGAAGTCCCATGATGCGCCGGGCTTGCGGAGAGATATCCGACTTTATAAGGCTATAAATTCTTGTAATGGTTTCCTCATCAGGCGAATCCTCAGCGTCATATTCTTCATTGTCAAGAAAATAGCGGTTAGCAATGCGCTGATGAATCTCGCAGTCGCGGATATGGTTCAGGCAACGGTTTCTGACCGCTTTAAGAAGATAACCTCCGGTAACAAGTAAGTTCGGAGTGCTGTCGAGCAACGATGCGAATACGTCGTGAACAATATCACACGCAAGGTCATCATCGTGCAGGAGTGCCACTGCCAACCGGCGCATCGGTGCGTAATGGGCTTTGAAAAGCTGCTCTATGTCATTTCTATTTGTCATACACTAATAAGACACACAACATCCGCAAAACTCAACCTACGAAAGAAAAAATTTTTGAAAAAATTTCATATAAAAGTGCAATTCCCTTAGAGACAGCAAAATTACTACAAATTCTGCTAAAACCATTACATCCCTCGTCCGACTGTTTGGAATATAGGCTCAGAATATTTATATCATGACGACGCCTTGAAATTGAAGATTGGACGAATGATTGTGTCAATGGAGACATCACATGCTTCAATCAGAACCTTAAAAGAAAAACTCAAGCAAGTAAACTGCATTCAAAAATTTTGTGTTTAACTTTCGTAGGTCAGTATATTATTTTGACGCAGCCTATGTTGTGTTTGATTGGAAATATCGATATTCTTTTAATAATTGAAGTAATAAATATGCAAGAATGATTATGAAAAAATATATGCCGCTTTATTTTATATTATCAAATTCTAAACTGGTTAGAGGAGGTGATGGCGAAGTCCTATCGCATGATGAATTAATGAAACTATAAGTTTCTATAACATGTTAAACGGTTCGAGGTATTCTACATTTATTCTAAGAGGTGAATCGAATGAAAATCTAAGAGGTCAATATAATTTTGATGCGAATACTCCTGATTTATTGTCGCAGTGTATGTTCATGACAGGTGAAAAAGGCAGAATGTGTTGGAATGAAAAGACATTCCTTAATCCGGACGATGTTTCGTCAGAAAATTTTAAATTAATATGTGATTTATTATATAGGCTTATTACTGAGGGACTTGAAAGGGGCGGAAATAATAGGTTGCAAAAAATGAAAGATTTTGAATTACGAAATCAGGATTTTTGTAATGCGTTCAGAGAAGTGAAAAACATAATTTACTTATATAAAAAACTGTCTGTAAGAGATAGACGTAAAGTGAATATTTACTATCTGTCAATTGCCCATACGATCAATAGTTATAGATACAAAAAAGTTTCAAGTTTTGTGTCTGTTACCACCGATTTTAAGACAGCAAATCAGTTTGCGCAGGATGTGATTATTTATGGATGGGTACCCCAAAATATTATATATCGTAATACACTGAGTATTTTTAGTTCAATAGAATATGTAATCACTGATAATAAATCGAGTATAAAGCAATTAGGACTTCCTTATTGTGCTATGCCGGTATATCCTGATCAAAAGGAAATATCATTACGATGTGGCTTGCTTCCTCATTTCATTATCGGGTTTAAAATTGATAAAAAGTTCTATGTGAATCCTGCAATCTTTGTTACAATGAATAAGATGGAAGAGATGAACTCGTTTCGAACGCTATGCTCATTCAGAAAAAAACATGATTCTTGGAGGATTACATGTGGATCAAACTAATTTTGATGAATTTTGCCGAAAAACGAATTTTAAACGATATTATACATACGATGGCTATGCCTATAATTTGCATAGTTTATAATATGCAATAAAATCCGGGATAACAGATTGTAGGATTATTTAACTTATATGTGCCGCTTAATTGCCCATTATGACGCTAATTTTGTGAATGAAAGTCATATTGGCTTTCCTCGTAATTTATTAATATGCTCCGATATGTTTTTCTTCATTGTATTTCTTTGCGTTTTATGTTGGCTTGGTCCCGCACTCAAAAATGGTGCAGACATCAAATAGTGATCATAAAAATGATACAACAATTACCGGTATAGTTCTTTGGGCAATCTCCTTTTAATAGATTTGGACAGTTGCTGAAAAGTAAGCCTCAGAACCTGCCGGTGCTGAGGCGTTGTCGTGTTTATATGGTGTATATTTGTGTTGCCGAGACCTATTTAAGGCTTTGCATGATAAGAGAATTTGCCTTGTCAACTACGGACGTGTCGAGGCTTGCCAGATAGATTTGGGTTGTCGCTTCCGAGTCATGTCCCAATCCCTCGCTGATTACGGAGATTGGGATACCCTTCGCTTTGGCTGCTGAAGCCCAGCTATGGCGTGCCACGTACAGGGTGAGGGGAATGTTTATTCCCACTTTCGCTGCAAGCTTTTTCAGGTTGTAGTTTATGTTGTAGCCGACATTGCGGTAAGTATACCGCTCGACTGTTCCGGGATTCCTAATTATGGGGAGGAGGTAGTCCGTGGCATTTTCCGGATATTTGTCAAGGATAATCTGCATCTCGTCAGTCCATTCTATGATTAGTTGCTGTCCGGTCTTGTGTCGGCGGTATGTCACGCTTCCATTTTTGAGGTCGGTCTTTTTCAGGAACGCCATGTCGATGAAACTCATCCCCCTGAGATAGAAACTCATGAGGAACATGTCACGGGCATAGTCAAGCGAGGGTCTTAGCGTCAATTCCAACATTTTGATTCTCTTTATCATAGCCAACGGCAATGCACGTTTGACCGTCTTATCCACACCTGTATATACTTTACGGAACGGATTGCGATTCTCGATTATGTCATCTTCAACCGCACGATTATAGACCGCCCGGAGTATGCGGGTATAGAATGATATCGTATTTGGCGCAACGCCACGACTTTTATGCCAAGCCTCATACGCTTCCATTATCTCCGAGGTAATGCAATCGAGCATTATGTCCTCGTCCTTACAGTTATCTTCTTTAGACGCATGGCTTGCCAAAAACTTCTTGAAACTGTTGAGTGTGGATTTGTAAGTCTCGGAAGTCCTGACCTTGCCGTTCTGTTTTAGTCTTGCTATGATGCTCTCCATGAAGTTAAACAGAGAGTATTCTTGCGCATAGCGGTTGAACTCGTCTATTATATCATCGACGGTGTAGGTCAGACCGTTAGCATCCAGTCTGCGGTCGATCTTCGTCAACCGTTCGATATCCCAGCGGATACGCTCACGTATTGAGAGGATGAACGATTTACGCTCGCTTTTCTGAGATGTGGTTACTATCGAGCGTGACTCGTCCCACTCGGTAGGGAATACTTTGTAATCGGAAAGGAGTTGTCGCACCTTCCTTTCATGGATAATCTGGTAATAGATGATGCCCTCTTGGTCAGCGACAATAGAGGGGCGGAATTTTACTTTTATCGAAGCCATTGGTGTCTTATTTTTGTTGGAATAAAGATAAGACAAAGGGATGCATCCTGAAAAAGAGCGCATCCCCTCATTGGCTGATTTCAGACTCTTTCTTGCCGAGTCCATTGGCAAGATCCTTCTGTTTAAGACCCTTTTCGTCTAATATGTTGTGAATCATGTACAATAAGAGAAAAGACAGGTCAACGCGCCTAAGGACTTCCGGTGAAACTTTAGCCCGGCGAGCCTCTATGATGCTACTTCTTTTCATCGCAGGTAAAATTTAGGTTCCCTATAATATCCTTATTCATCCACATTCACCATAATGTATATAATAAGAAAATCCTGCAACTCAGCGAATTGCAGGATTATTCATTGTCTTTCATCAGACTTTGGTGGAGCTGGAGGGA
>CAJTMJ010000009.1 GCA_910577335.1 uncultured Duncaniella sp.
GACTGAAAATTAAGTGTTTAACAGCATAAATTTAATTTTTGTCATCTACTAAAGAATTTCATAGATAAGGCTATATGGGACGGACTGTTTTTCATGCTCGGCGGTAAGGCATACGCTGTCTTTTCCCTTCTGTTCGGGTTCAGTTTCTTTATTCAGGATGACAATCAGCGCATGAAGGGTAATGACTTCAGGCGCAGGTTCTGTTGGCGTCTGATATTGCTGTTTATCATAGGTAATTTCAACGCCATGTTCTTCACGGGAGAGATACTTGTGATGTACTCGCTCATCGGTTTTGTGCTTGTGCTGACATGCAGACTCTCGACACGCACGCTGCTGTGGATCGCTGCCATACTGATGCTGCAACCGGTGTCGCTTTACTATATATTCAGGGCGGCTACAGATGCGTCGTTTGTGGTGCCGGAGATGCCGACCGGTCCGCTATGGGAAGCTACCATGGGAGTGCAGAGCGGCGGCACATTCCTTGAAACCGTAAAGGTGAATCTGTGGGAAGGGCAGCTCTTTAGCCTTGCGTGGGCGTGGGACAATGCCCGTATTTTCCAAACGGCATCACTGTTTATCATCGGTATGCTCATAGGCCGTCAGGGGTGGCTGCTCAGGAAGAATCTTCGCAACTGGGTTACAGTGATGGCGTGGGCGCTCGTGGCATTTTTTCCGTTGCATGGTCTTGCTGGGATGCTGCCGTCGTACGTCGACAATCCTAACTTGCTGCGCCCGCTCCTTGTGGTGGTGAATTCACTCGCCAAGGTGTCGTTTATGCTGATATTGGTTTCGGGAGTGCTGTATCTGTATTACTGCACACGCTGCAAGTCGCTCCTTGCGAAGATAATACCTTACGGACGCATGAGTATGACCAACTATGTGACCCAAGGTATTGTCGGGGCATTTATATATTACAACTGGGGGCTTCACGCTCACCTCGGTATCACATATAGTTTCCTATTGGGTATACTTCTGTTCGTGCTTCAATACATGTTCTGCAAATGGTGGCTCTCTACCCGCTCGCACGGACCATTCGAGTATGTGTGGAGACGCCTTACATGGATTTGACAGCTGCCGGCAAGGGGCGCAGAGATAGTTACCCTATGGTGAGCTTAAGGTCGTCGATGAACGACCGCAGGATGGGGGTATTCTCTATCATGTGACTCAGCACTTGCCGTTCGTTCCACGTGTGAGGGGATGCTTCACCCTGATTTATCTCTATAGTCAGATTCACGTTGTCGTTTGACAGGGAGTCATGCAGATGCTTCATGAGTGACGGCATGGCTTGCGTGAGTATGTTGCGCTGCATCTCATTTTCCACCATTATTTTGTAAGTGTCGTTCTGTATGAGCGCAGGGAATGATGCGCGCATCGTGTTTATAAGTATGTGTTCGGTGGGATGCGCGTTTATAAAAGTTTGCCAAGCAGCGTTAAGCTGCTCCTGAGAGTAGGCGGTGGTTCGCTTTTCTGTAGCTGCTGCGGCGACACTCTGTGCCGATTCCGTCCGGGCGGCAGGGTTAGAGGTATGGTTAATGGAAAATGTCGTGGTTGACATTTTCTTCAGAGGGCGCACGGCAGCCGGGGTTATCGGAGGGGTCGGAGTAATCGGACTAATCGGAGATATCGGAGCAGTCTGACCTATCGGACTCATCGGACTTATCGGAGCTGTCTGACCTATCGGACTCATCGGACTTATCGGAGCTGTCAGATTGGTCTGATTTGTCTGATTAGTCTGAGCACAAGCTGCCTGAGGGGTCTGAGCACAAGCTCCTTTGGCGGCTTGGATTTTCTGTAATCGCCCCTCTCCATCGCCGCGGTTATCGGGGGAGGGGCTTAGCAATTGGCATATTTTCGCGAGCGTCAGCTCTATTAGGAATTGCTTGTTGGAGGCTATGCGGTAGTTGAGATCTGCGTCATTACATAGATTCATAGCCCTATATATGAAGTCGGGAGAACACTTGGCAGCTGTGCGAGCCATAGCCTCTCGGGCTTCGTCGTCGGCTTCCAGAAGCACGATGGTTGACGGGTCACGTGCCACCATCAGGTCACGCATGTAGTCAGCCAAGCCGTTTATGAAGAAGTGGGAGTCGAATCCCCGATCACGGATCTCTTTATATATCAGCCATGTGTCAAGCACCTTCCCTCCAAGGAAACAGTCGAGAAGGCGGTTGTAGTAGTTGTAATCGAGTACGTTGAGGTTGTCGATGGCGCTTCGGTAGGTGATGTTTCCCCGTGACGAAGCTGCCACTTGGTCAAATATGGATAAGGCATCACGCATCGCGCCGTCAGCCTTTCGGGCTATGATGTTGAGGGCGGCTGGTTCGGCAGTGATCCCTTCCTGCTGTGCCACATAGCTGAGGTGGTCGATCATGTCACGGATCGAGATGCGGTTGAAGTCGTAGATCTGGCAGCGTGACAGTATCGTGGGTATTATCTTGTGCTTCTCGGTGGTGGCGAGGATGAATATCACATAGCTTGGGGGCTCTTCGAGTGTTTTGAGGAAGGCGTTGAACGCTGCTGCCGAGAGCATGTGCACCTCGTCCACTATGAACACACGGTAGCGCCCTTGGGAGGGTGGTATCTGCACCTGTTCCACGAGCTGGCGTATGTCATCCACACCGTTGTTGGAAGCGGCGTCCAGCTCGATTATGTTCATGGAGTTGCCGTCGTTGAACGCACGGCAGCTGTCGCATGTGTTGCAAGCCTCGCCTTGCTCGGTGGGGTGTTCGCAGTTGATGGTCTTTGCGAAAATTCGCGCGCACGAGGTCTTACCGACCCCTCGTGAGCCACAGAATAGGTAGCTGTGAGCGAGACGATGGGTTGCGATGGCGTTTTTCAGGGTAGCTGTCAGGGCTTTCTGCCCTACCACGCTGTCAAACGTCGCGGGGCGATACTTACGAGCAGAGACTATGTAATTTTCCATATCTACAAATTTACACACATTTCCCCGAATCCGCAAGCAGGAGATTAAAAAAGCGGATTAAAAAAGCGGACAAGCGGATTTTCTGCAAACCCGCTTGTCCTGTACTGACGGATCTTAAGTATTACACAGTTTGGTAATACCTACCTAATTACGACTTAGTAGTACTATGTGACCATTCACATAAGTGTCTCTTTTCAATTGACAATTAACAGTTGACAATTGACAATTTTTTCAATTGAAAATTTAAATTTTCAATTATTTATCTGCTGACAATTTTCAATTTTCAATTGACAATTGAAAATTATTTGCTAAAAAGTTTCCGGAGGGTTAATTGTCAAATGTCAATTGTCAAATGTCAATTGTCAAATGTCAATTGTCAAATGTCAATTGCCAAATGTTAATTGTCAATTGTCAATTTTCAAATGTTAATTGTCAAATGTCAATTGTCAAATGTCAATTGTTAACTGTCCATTGTCAATTGTTAATTGCTTTGTCTTGTGAAGGAAACCTTTGGACATGTCTTGTATGGATCTGTGGTGCCTGCTTCAGGAGTGCGGCTGATGAAGTAGGGATTGTAGATCTTGATGATGGTGTTGCGTGAAGTCAAATTCAACGCCGACAGTGAGGTGTTGAAGAGCAGACGGCAGCATATCGGAGCTGACTTCTTATTGTTTGAAGTAAGCTTATTCTGGTACTCTTCCCATTCTACTGTACGGTAGTATGAGATTGTTGCCTGTTGGCTGTTCTCGTAATGTTCGGGGAACATGGTCTGCTCGTAAGTACCCACCACGCAGACACCCAACGGGTTGTTGTAGATGTTCTGACGGTTACTTTCCAGACGGAAAGTGAGCGGGAACATAACACGGTCAAGACCTGCGGGAAGTTCGAAATATACAGTCAAATCACCGTTATAATCCGGACTATAATTCTGATGAGAGCTAACATTCGCTATCGGGAATTTTTCTGTCATAATCGGGTTGCCATCATTATCTTCCATAGGGTTGCCCGAGGCATCTGTCTGTTGACGTCCGTCACCTGTGTACGTTCCAGCTGCGACTTCGCATTGATCAAATTTCCACGGGTTACGCAGAATCATTTTAATGGTTCGACTCAAACCGTTGTTCTTATAGATGGTCACATCCTGACGCTGGCTTTCATCGGTGGGAGTGTTGGGGGTTATGGCGATTTTGCGATAACCTGCGTATGTGCCTGAGGTTTCATCGGTATTTGCAACCACGGCGTTTGCAATCACATTACCTGCCGCTACCTTTCCGGTCTGGACCACATTATTATTGGTAGTTCCTCCATTTTCGTTTATATTTTCGTCATATTTAAAGTAGAGGTCAAACGGTTTGCCATCCACACATACGTATGTGGTGAAGTTGACAAACATAAGGTCTTTACCATCCGAGATATTGAGCATGTTTTGGGTCTCCACGGCAGCAGAGAAGTTGTTGAATGCTGCACCGAGAGCGGCTTCCTGAGCAGTTTTTCGACCATCTGCTGACACAGATTTGATGTTGACGCTATATTCGAAATTACGGATTATGTCGTAGTAGTGGAACAGACCTGTCTCCGGCTCTTTCCAGCCGAGGTCAACCTTATAGTAAGTTTCCTCGCCACTGTTGTATCGTCCTTTTATGAGGACGAATGTCGGATAATCCTGATCGAAGCGATGCTCATATATATAGGTAGGTGTTCCCTGAGCGGTTGTACATGAGAGTGACCCACCTTTTGTGGTGTTAGTATATGTCATTCCGGGAGCATCTACGCCTGAATAACCAAGGGTCTGATAATTGATGGGATTACCGTCCTTGACAAACGCCGGGAAGGAGCCCGCGGATGCATCGTAGGGAGCAATGGTGCCGGCTGATACCTGATTGATTACTTCGTAACCTGTGATTACGAAATTGGCGGCATTGTTTATGACTGTGATTTTTGCAAAGTTGCGAAGCATTGGGATGTTTTGCAGCTTAGCTGTAGTGGCTTCGGTATTGTCGATTTTGTCAAGTTCCACACGTCCCCAATAGGCATCGTCAGTGCCTGAGGTGGAGAGTGACGGGATTATCACACGTTCGGGTGGCATGGAGGCAAGCCCGGCGGGTTCACCTTTCATGGCGAGTATATGGATAATACGTGCCGATGATGTGGTCTTTAGCTTGGCTTTGAATGTGGCGCTGTTGCCGGTGACATTCACATTGGTGGCTTTGGTATACTCCATCATATTGTTTTGACCGTCAGAGGCTTTATTGAATACGAGGAGGTACACGTCAAGGTAGCTGAGCTGAGGGTTGTCAGCCATTGCTCGGCTTGAAGCCTGATTTATTTCCGGGAATCGGAGACTGAAAGAAACCGATCCGTCGTCAGCGGGATTGCCCGGAGTTGCGGGCATATCCTCCTCTTGCGATGAGCAACCGACCAAAAAGAGCGGAGCCATCATCAATACTAAAAGATATTTTTTGAGTTTCATTGTCATTTCTTTTCAGTGGTTAGGGATTGGTTTATTTGTCATCTTCCGGGTTTTGGTATGGACGGTCACCCCAAGTGAAGGTCCCTTTGTCGCATTTATCCTTCCAATACCATTCATCGTAGACGCAACGGACATAAGTTGTGGTCGGAAGCTCGTCTTCATTTAATTCCCTAACACTACCCGGTGCATTATAATTATTAGTAACCTCTACTGCTCCAGATGCGCTCCAATAAATTAAGGTTGGGTTATTATTAGTAGTAGGTTCCTTCCCAAATAAATATGGAATTTTCTTTTGCGATGAAAGATTAACGATGTATTTAATCTCTCCTGACGTGGGTACACGCCAACGACCTGCAGGACGTCCGTTTTCTTGATAGGATGCACATCTTCTTTTTGCTCCTATCCTTGAAACAAGTTCGGTTGCGCCACGAGATGATGCCACGCAAATAGATGGAGCAACGAATGATGATTTATCAGCGGATTCATCAGTCGGATAGTAATATTTGATGCTCCTATCTTGATTGGTGCCGTTTAATGCCCATTGGTCATCGGTACCACCAAGTACATTATCTATCTCGTTAGAACGTGGATCTGCAATTTTATATGTTAAATCATTTAATTTAGTAATGTTGATAATATAATTATTAGGATTTTTATTAGCTGCTCCCCCCCATCCAGTTAGGGATGCTCTTGAACCAATATAGTATTCAGCGGCATTGTATTTTTCACCATTATCTTCATTTTCGTAATCAGTATTTTGAGATATATTGGCTTTCCATGGACCATAATACCTGTAATTCCATAAATGTTGACCAGTCCTTCTCGAATACCATTGCTTATTATTGTTGTTAATATATACATAACCATATCCTGAACCAGCACTTAGTGCGGGGCTTTCCTCTACTTGAATATACATAGCCGGATACTGAGTTATAATAACTGTCTTTGCGTAAACCGCATCATTAGCCTCCTTGTCAGTATGATGGAATGTAAAGACCATTTTGTAAGGAGAATATGCATCTTCATTGTTGGGAGTGAACTTCCCATCGGTAAGAGTCCATGTTTTCTTTAAATCATGGTAGAATGTGAGGGTTTTATTCACATTATCATAACTTACATCATAAATTCCGGAACGAGGATCTGTTGGATTAGTACGTGATGCCTCATTTTGCGCAGGTGTTACAGTATGAGTGGTTTTTGATCCATCACTGCTTTCATTATAACGAAAATAAGTCAAAGTCACATTCGCCAATTCCACATCATGCGATGAGTAGAATGGGATAGTGATTTCGTTTTCGTTATTCATTGTGTACTCAGTCTGATTGAGCACGAGATAGCGGTAATCTTCGATATCGACATCTGTATCAACTGAGCTCCAATTAACCACTTCGTAACTCATATCGAGTTCTACAGCTTCGGTTTCAACGAATGAACCCAACTTGGATACATTGAGATTGATGCGGTATATGTTGTTACGGTCGAGCTTCATATCGCCATGCTTACCGATAGGTATCTGATAATAGCAATACTGAGCTTCAGCACCTGCTTCACCTTGCTTTTGCCACTGTACCATAAAAGTGATATACGGGTGTTTTACATCGGTATCAGCTGTGGCGTCTATACACTTATTGGGATAGGTGTAGAAGGGAATCTCCTGCACAAAAGGATAAGTGTCTTTATTGTCGGCGGTATTGGCGATAAATTTGTGACCGGTTTCTGTGCTGACCGGTTTTGAGACCATATCATTTTCAAAATCGGGAGCCATGAATGAATCATCGGTTTTATTGTCAACAATAGATGTCTTGACTATATGGGCGAACGACACAAACATATCATTTGTGTTTGAATGCCACTTCGCACCGTTTTCCTCAATTTCATCAGCAACATTTACCGAAAGTATAATCTTGGCGGCAGAGCGGACAAGTTGTATAGTCCCTTTGGCGGATTGATTGTCACGGTCGAGGGTGACAGTTCCTTCGCCGTCCATCACAAACGATGTCTGAGCCTGGATGTTTTCGAATGGCGAGGTGATAGCGACCCGGCGTAGAGCGGAGCGGCTGTGATCGTCGGTAATCTTACTCCAGTCGGGTATATTGGTCAAGGCATATACCTTGCATGTATTGCCTGTCTCACCGAAAAGATCCTTAGCCTGCTTCATGAGCAGAGTTACAGTTGCCGATGATGTTTTGTTAGGATCTACACTATGTTCAAATATAGGCTGCTCAGTATCAGAGGATGATTCGGGATAAAAATATAAGCGGGTCTCGCCTATTAGATTTTCATTGAGTCTGTCCTCTCCCGGAGTTGTGGCGCGAGATGCGACTTTTGAGCTGCTGAGGGTGATGGTGATCTGCCCCTCGCTCTCTGAGCCTGAATCAAAGGCATCTTCGGAGCAGGCAGCAAATCCTAACCCCATAGCAATTGCCATAAAAGCCGGGGTCAGGTATGACAGAAATTTATGATTCATATTCATAACGATAGTTTTCAAGGGGTTTGGTTTACATAGTCGGATTCTGCACCAAAGTGAATTCGGTGTTGCCTTTGCCATAATGTCCTACAAGAAGGTTGGCAGTGACAGGTTCACCGTCAGGTATACGTACCACCACACGGAGAGTGACTGAACGGCTGTTGTTAGCGTCAGGCGCTTTTGTGGCTTTGATGCGCAAGGTCTGAGTGGGTGAATTATCAGCAATTGTTCCGGAGGGTGTTATCACGTTGCCATCGGGATCAACAAACACGAAATCATCTTTAACAGTGTTCTCGCCCGGTAGGAGATAGGCAGTCCATTCGGCACCTATTGGGGAGGCGATGCGGAAAGTGCCTGAGGCGTATGTGTTAAGGTTGGTGCTCATTACGAGACGAGCCTTAGCATCATCAATGCTCTGATATGATCCCGGCTCCCACTTGAGATGATCTCCTTCAGCGACACCCACGGTATTGGAGTAGTCCCAGTCGGTAGTGTTATTGTCTTCCCAAGGATTTACATTGAGAGTGATTTCACCGGAAGCACCTATGCCTGTGATTTCATATCGGTAGATATGGTTGCGAACTACGTTGAAATATGTACCGGAGAATGAACCGTCGGCATAATTACCGAACTGGAGAGTGTAGGCACCAACAGGGTTATAGTTGCCGGCATTATCAATTTTTTGTCTTATATTTATATCAATCACCGGACGGTTGACGGTGGTTGCACCGTTTTCTATTTCAGGGATATATGCACGCCAGTATGTTTCATTATCAAATGCTGACAAAATGGGGTTAAGTGTCCCGATTTCGGTAATGCCTGAAATGTTGAAAGCACCCTCATAGTTAATCGCTTTGGTGTCTGCAGCTGTGTCCCAGCCGGTGGGGAGAACCATACCTCGACCGTTGGCATTTTTTACGTTAGGACCGGTAAGTCTATATCCCTTGGCTTTGAGATCGTCGCTTAGCTTCACCTCTACCTTAGCCATGGTGCGGAGCAGATAGATGGTGCCTATTTCCTGAGCCACCTGCTTGTTGAGGGTGAAAGTGACTGGATTTTTAACACCCCACATCACAACCTCTTGTGTGTGAGGTGTGGGGCGACCAAAGGTCAAACTTGCGGGATTGCTGAAATCGGTGATATTGCAATAGCTTGATGTGCAGTTGGTAAACACCATCACACGATAATTCTTATCCTTGACTATGATATCGGTACCGTCATCTTTCACCGGAAGTTTTCCCACATATTGGCGTGTGCCATCCTCAGTCTGATTGAGCATTATAAGATTGGAGACATTTCCAACGAGTGCATTAGTCTCAGAGTCGTATATGGCTATGGCGAGGGTATTGATGTTGTTGTCGGCATCAATTTTGCCCTCTTCCTCCGGTTGTGTGCCCTGCCAAGGGTCATTACTCCTTGACTGCGGGGCTGAGGGGGCAGCCTTGATAGTGACAACCACATTAGCCTCGGCGTTTTCTCCGACGGCAGCGGGTTCGCTGTCGGAACAAGCCGTCATAGCAGCAGCCATTACGGCTGTGAGAGCGAGAAGCTTTATGTTATAGAATTTTTCCATTGCTGTCAGAGATTAAAGGTCGGGGTTGTTAATTACGACACGCCAAGAGTTGATGTAGAGTCCGGCTTCGATGTACCAAGTCTCGTACCCGGGGTCGCCGGCGAGGGTGAAGCGGAGTATGTGCTCGTCCTGACGGTCAAGGTATTCCTGATCGGACATGGGGTGGTTGTACTGCGCCTTTGCCTGAGCGAGAAGCGAGGGGAGGAGAAGGTCGATGATCTTCTCGCCGTCCTTCTTGCGGATTACGGTCAGACGGGTCTTGCCGTCGGTCATAAGGCGCACGGTGGTCATGGAGGTGCGGAATTCCAAAGGCTTCTCACCCTCGAAGTCGGTGGTCCAAGGGCGGAAGGTTATGGTCTCGTCCGAGAGCAGGGCGTTGTCGTAGTTCATCACGCCGTTGCAGTCGGTGATATATATTTCGAACCCTGAGGGGTCGATGGGGTGTCCGTTGTTAGATGTGAACTCCACATGTATGCGGTTGGTGTTTTTCATTACCGGCATCACACGGGTAATTACTGTGCCGAAGGTGTCGGGGAGGTTGACTCGGCTCACCATTCCGTGGAACAGGGGGGTAAGGTCGTCGGAACTTTCGGCTGCTGTGCGGTTAAGCCGGCATATCAGCTGGTCGAGAGTCTGGACGGATGCCGCACGACCTTGGGGCGCGAGAGTGAAATGGTCGGAACCGACATGTCCGCACCAAGCCACGAGGTCATAGTCGCCGGCGGGGAGCGGTAGCGACATGGTGTAGTCGGGGTCGGCGAGCGCATTTCCGGTTTCAGTGCCAGACCAAAGCAAGCGGTGGCTGTCGGGGTCGAAGGCATAAAGTTCGACGGAGCGTACTTGTTCCGGGAAAAGTTCACGGAACTGGATGTTGCGCTCGTACGAGAACTTCACCTCGTAGGCAATCGAGCAGTCGCCTTCGTCATCGTAGATTGCGGAGTCGCACGATGCGAGCGACGCAATCATCGAAGCGGAGACAAGCGTGAGGGCAAGTCTGCGATGTAAGCGAGTGGGTTTCATATATTTTTGTCGTTTTTTGATTGTCGGAGTATATATAGTCAGTGGAGGGCTTTATGGTGCCCGCACCGGGTAAATCAAATTAGGTGGGTGAAATTGCGTGACGGCAATTCCGCCGAGGGGTTGTTTTTGCGCCGGAGGGATACCGGTTGTGGTTGTGGAAAGAGGAGGAGATAAAAAATTCCGGGACATGGAATGTGATTCCATTTAAGGGACACATCCGTGCCCCGGGGTTTATAAAGAATGTTAGGGTTAGAGTTTATTATTTACCGAGGTCAACGTTGTTGGTGACAACACGCCAAGAGAGGACACGGATTTGAGCATACATTGAAGCTTCCTCAAACTCGACTTCTTCAGGAATAATAATCTGATCAGGATTGTAGACAGGAGTACCAAGACCGCCCACGCTCTTGATGTTGATCTGATATACGTGGTTACGTACGATACCTTTAGTTCCTGCAGGAGCTTCGGTGATGTTATGCTGGATGGGGAATGAATAGTAAGTCATACCGGATGTTGTGCTATTTCCCCATATCAAGGCTGTTCCAAGTACATTTTCAAAGAGGGTGTTAACATCAGTCTCTGATATGAGTGTTCCAGTGGCAGATTCACCGGTACCTGTAACTTTGTACACTTGAGGATATGTTGTGGCGTTGAGTTTTGCTACAACCTGGTAGTTATCGGCAGCAGCGTTAGGATTCTTAACTTCAAACTTTATAGCATCAGCAGGAATAGTTTCGAAAGTATTATCCTCTTTTTTGATATATACTCTTGATTCCTGAGGTTGTCCTTTAAGGAAATTTACCATGGCTGTCTTAAGAGCATCTTCGCCGGCGTAACGCACGCCACCTTTCCATTGAGCTACAGTAACGGCTTTGAAAGCGCCATCGGTAAATGTGCCGATAGATGCTTTAACCACCAAAGTTGTAGGAGTGCCATCAAGAGTGTTTTCCTGAACATATACCTTGGTGCCATTGGTAATATTATTCCATTTGTTATTATTGGCGACGAATGCCCCGGTCTCAGTGGAGAGTTTATCGGTATTTGCCCAGAAAGAACGGTCAGTTCCAGCCCAAGACCATGAGGGAGCTGTGGCGAAAGCAACATTCTTCAAAAGGTGTGATTTGGCAGCTTCATTGTGGAGAGCCCAGCCTTCAAGCTTTGCATATAGAGCGTTACCACCATCAATAGTGGCACCTGCAATAGGGTAAAGACCATTGGCATCCGCACCATTCTGGAGATCAACGTCAATACGTGCGACAACACGTTCGATATTGATAATAATCGGATTCTTTTCTGCTTCGGTTGCAGATGTAGCAAGGTTATCAGCAGATATTGGTGTGAATTTACCACCAGAAGTCATGGCATTTGACATAATGAAGCCTGTGCCATAAGCATCGAATTTAGCTTTAAGGTCTGTTTCGCCAATAGACGGGTTCTCTGCTCCGTTGAAAAGATCGGGACCGTTTGCGATAGCTACAATGCTTGCCGGAAGCTCACCTGCCTTGTGAGTGAATACGAGAATTGGTTTGTAGACGCTTTCAATATTGTTTTCCTCACTCGGTTTGGTGGGATCACCAATTGAGCCTTCGGGAGTAACTCTGTTACCAATAGCCTGCTTTGTGTCGGGATCGTAGAGCTTGAACGCAGACCCGTCGGCATTGAAAAGGTAGAATTCGAGCTTGGTGATTTTAGTCTCATCACCTTCACCATCCACATATCCGGGCTTCTGAGCTGTACGAGAATCGGTTGGGTTAACAATTTTGATGGCAAGATATGACTCTGTGCCATTTTTTACGTTTTCACCACCATTGTTGTTGGCGGGTTCGTCGTTTGAGCAGGATGCCATAAATAACGTGGCGATACCTGCTAACAAGAAATTAATTTTTCTCATTGGGTTTTGTTATTTAATTGGTTTGTTATATGATTTTAATTTATTGCGTTTTATTTTTTATTGCCGGTGTGCGGATGCTCCGGGGAGCATCCCTACGGGTTATGTGACAGCGCCATTGCACTCATTATTTGAGGAGCTGGATGGGGTTGGCGTTGAGGATTTCGGTTATGCGTGAGAGGGCTGCGGGGGCATCGGCTACCTTGAGCTTTGCGGCACGGCTGAACATCTCGGTGGCAGTTTTGTAGTCACCACGCATTGCGGCGAGGTTGCCACGGGCGTAGATGGCTTCGGGGGTGTCACCTGCCTTGGCAAGGAGGGCGGTTGCACGGTCGAGATTGCCTGACGCCATGGCTGCATTGGCAGCGTTGAGGTTGGCTACCTCAGAGGTGGGGTAAACGGACAGTGCAGCGTCCCACAGGCGGTTGAACTCGGGAGTGCCGGGTGTCATCTTCTCGCCAGCCACATAAAATTCCTCAAGCGAGAGTTTCTGCGGTGCGGTGAACGCTATCTCACGTATCTGAGCGGGATCGGTGAATGTGCGGATGGTGTAGTCAACCGCATAGTCGGAGTGACGCAAGCCGGGGTAGACATTTTCGAGCAGATAGCGGTATTGCTGCGGGAAGCGGGATTTGAGTCTCCACTCGCGCTTGTCGGGGTCGAGTGATGTGTCGGCGATTATGGCAAGAATCTCGTCACGGTTTTCGATTTCGTTATTCTTGACCCAAGCTTCCAGACCGTCCCAGTCCTCAGCCACCCACGAGGTCTTCATGACACCGGCGGGGAAGTGGTAGAGGTTGTTGACGTATGAGGCGAGCGCTTCGGTACGACCTTTGGCAAGACGCTCGTTGTTTGCAAGGGAGCCTTCAGGGGAAGCGAAACCACGGATGGTGAGAGTCTTGATTGTGATGTCGGAGTCACCCTTAATACTGTCGATAGAAGCTGTGATTTTCTTAAGCTCCTCAGGGTTACGGCGATAGTCGGGGTTGATGTCGGTGCGGTTGACACGGAAATCGATGTATGCCGAACCTTTTATATTGCGGGTCTTCACGACTTCGGCAGTCGGGCGCATATATAAGAATGAGGGGGTGAATGTGCGCGGGGTGAAGTCGAGCAGGGCGATGTCACGGCGAGAGGATGAGATGAGGTCGAGACCGCATCCGCAAAGGTCCTCAGCGACGCTGACGGTGGCATTTTCCATCCAAGGCTGGAATGGGACAGAGACTGAGTATGCCACTGTCTTTCCGGGCTTGGTGAGTGTTTCGCCGGGGGCTATATTGTCGGCACGGAGGTCGCGGATGTAACGGTTGTGTCCGGCAACCACCACACGGGGCATGGTGGCAGTGTTGCCCTTGTCGTCATGGATTACGGGGATGAGGGCGATTTCACGGTCGGAGCCAAGGCGCAGATCGGAAAAATCGAAATTCATTTTCAGGTCAATGTTACCGTCGGCACGGCGCAAATCAATGTCGGAGAGGCGGAGATCCTCCCGGGGTTGGTCGGCGGCGCACAAAGGCTTAGCAGAGGCGAGAAATGTGAGAGCAACGGTCAATATAAGTTGTAATCTCATATCTTGGTGAAATTTAATGTTATAATATTTAAAAGTCTGACATGCCTAAGTGGTTGATCAGAAGACGTAGACAATGTTTATGGCTGCCTTGGTGGGACCGAAGTAGTTGTGGTGACCTGACTCGACCTTCTTGCCGCAACCGGCACACTGGTATTTGTCGTAGGGAGTCCAAGCCCAGCCAATGCCGAGTTCGGCTTCGAGGTTCCAATGCTTTGAGAGGAGCCAAGTGTAGCCGTAGGCGATACCTGCGCCGACATACCAGCCCTGATAGCGGTAGTCCTTAAGCTTGGCGAGGTCATTGCCGAGGAAGTCGGGGAGGTCGAGGTTACCGAAGTTGTACTGACCGCCGAGGGCGTGAAATCCGAGGAAGTGACCGCCAAGGGGTTCGCAGAACCAGTATCTTGCCTCGGGCTGCACCATCCAGTGTTTCCAGCGTTTACCGTCGGAGAAAGTCCAGCCGTTGAAGTTTCCGGAAAGGTCGAGCGACCATTTCGGGGCAATTTGAGCTTCAGCGCCAAGGTTGATGGTAGTAGTGGCATCGTAGAGAAGGTTGGTTTTCAATGCGACATCTTGTGCCGACAACCCTGAGAGAGTCAGCAACATCGAGATTGCGACGAGTAGAAATCGTAGTTTCATAATGGGAAGATATGGAAAATCTTTATTGGTTTATTTGCTGTGTTTTGAGGAGATTAGAGGGGGTGACGTTATGTTGCAGGGGGCAGGAACGGGCGCAACGAGTTAAGCCCGAGCATGGGTATGTCCGGGTGACAGGGAGGTTTGAAATGATTTAAAAATATGGTATTCGTCTCGGGCTCCAAGGAGGGTGTAGCGAGCCTGAGATGGGTGTAAGTTGTTGAGAATGAGCGTGTTAGATTGACGGGGGGGGTAAAATTGAGGTCACCGAAACGTAGTGACGTGCCGGTGTGTCAATAATGTGATAGATTAGATAATTTGCGCTCATAAGTTAAGGTTAAACAAGCAGTCAATTTAGCTTAACGGAGATAGGGACAAGATCCTATAAGGGTTAAGTAGTTACTACTACTGTGGGTTTAAATGGTTTGGGCATTTATATTTAGAGTACAAAATTACCACAAATTTTCCGAAAAATCAAGAAAAATGGGAAGAAAATTTTAGAGGTGCTGGCGGATTGGGGCGTTGGGGGTGGAGAGAGGGTGAGGGCAGCGGTGGCTTTCGGGTAGCGGGGATGTCGGCTGTGGGCGGTATGAAAAAATCTCCGCTGCAACTGGATTGAGGGGTTGCAGCGGAGGGGAGAGTTGTTTTATAGATTTATAGAGCTTATTTTAAAGACAGAGGTTGTTTTATATAGAGATGTTGTCTTGGTGGAGAGGTCTTTTGGGGATGAGAGATGTTGTCTTATAGATAATTGTGTATAATAAAAACTGTTTTTAGTGTTGATTGCTTTGCTTATTTAATGGTTACGTATAATCCGCAAAACGAAATGTTCGCGCCTCGGAAAACGAAGCGTTCACTGCTGAAAAACGAAACGTTACTCAAACCACCATTTTTCAAAAAAATTTTCGACCCGGCTTCGCCGGGGATTGGGGTTGCCCCGGCTCAGTATTTGAATGGCCTCCGAACACTGTCCGAAGGCCATTCTTTTTCGCTTTGGGTCGCTGCGCGACCGCTTTTTCGCTTTTCGCTCACGCGGCCTCGCTCAACGCCTTGAACGCGGCTACGCTCAACGCTTTGACGATCTGTCCGCGGAAGGCCAGACGCGAGTCGACATCCGTGTACGCATACGAAGCATCGATACTCGCACTCGCGAACGACACGCCGCCATTCGCATTCGCGTTGTTGTCGCCGCGATAGACCACACGGCCTGTTGAGCTGGAATACCAATATGTATCACAGAAGTATGTGGAGGAGCTTCCGTTGAAACTGCCGACGGGGGTCATATCCATATAAAGACCGTGCGCGACCCCGGTAATCCAATAGCCGGAGGCGGTCATGCCCTTGACATAACGGACGCTGCCGTCGGGCATCCATATACGCCACTTGCCGACATTGTTGGTGTCGTTCGGAACATCCACCCAGTCCATCATCTCGTATTTATGCCCATAGAGATTTACATAGCCGAGACAGCAGATATTGTTGACCTGCGTCACGGTCTTTGCTCCGAATGCGTCTGTGTCGATGAACCATGCGTACTGATGCACGAGGTTGTCGATAAGGCTGTTTGTTACATTCGGATTGATGGCCTTGGCGTATTCATAGCCGACGGTGTCCTGCATACCCCGGAGCATGGTGTCAGCCCCGATGGTTCGGCTGTTGGTATGCGACCCGGCTCCGCACTGCTCCTGCATATCCCTCCGGCCATAGAAGGCATAGGCGAGGTTGGCGAGACGTGAGTGCATCATCGCGTCGATCTGCTGCATACCCCTCTGCTGGCTATAATAGTGGAAGTCTGTCCACGGCATGTTTGCGATGGAGCTGCCGCCTGTGATGCACGAGCGGAATTTCTCACCGACGATGACGGTCTCGACAACGGCGCACAGATGTTCCTCGTCATAGTACCATTCCGGCTCCATGTCCTCGATCTTGTCGGAGTTCGACAGAACGACCTTGTCGAATTCCGCTGTGTTGAGGATGGTGAAGTTGAGGGATACCGCTCCGGCTGGAACATCCTTTATGAGATACATTCCGGCCTCGAATTTGTTGGCAAGCGAGGGCACGACGATATTCTCAAGCACCTTGCCGGATGCATCGCAGAACACAGCCCCGGTGAGTCCCGTTCCGGGGACACTTGGGAAACGCACCCTCTTGTGCTTCGACACATCGACCTGACACACCGAATAGGAGCTGTCGTTGGTGTAGGATGCCGCAAGGGTATCCTTGCCGACAATCTTGCGCCCGACAATCACGCCGCCTTTCGCCTTGATGTCATCGAGGGTGAGGATGTCCGCCTCCGGCGTGGCAGGACGGTGGTTCCTGTCGTTGGAGCTGTAACATGAATAGTTGGCGGCGTTGAGATAGTCGTTGATGCCCTTTACCCACATTCCTGGCTCATACATCATGAGGTCGCCTTCGCTTCCGTCGAGCTTGGCCGGAGTGCAGTTGGCTATGTCCTCTGCATCCGCATAGTAGTTCGAGTTCGCATCATGCAGGGGGAAATAGGTCATCTGCCCGTCGTGGTTGTTGACCGTCACATCGGTGTTGGCCATGCGGACTGTTCTTGTCGTAGGCTTCCGGGTAACTTTCGCAAGGACACGGTGGCGTTTGGCAAAGATGGCGGCGAGATGGCCGCTTCTCACATAGTCGTTGCCGAACTGATAGCCGGTGTTGTTGTCGAGGTTGGACACACTCGCGTCGTCTGCCGGATTGTCGATGCGGATCATCGTGTATTCCGGCTGTATGATGTTCAGCTCCGGGAAATGGGCGCACATCCTCTGATACTGCGCCTCGTCGATGTACCGGGTGAGCCGGACGGTTCCGACGAGGGCGCAGGTGTCGGTGGAGTTGCCGGAGGCATCGACACCACCCATCGCCATGAACTTGTTGAGCCATGTGCCGTCATCCTCGCGGTCTATACCTGTGACGCGGAGTCTGTCAACATTGGCGCATCTTGACAGCAGGGTCTCCCAGTTTATTCCGGGACAGTTGTCGAAGATGAGGGTGCGGACATTGCCGTAGCTTTCGAGCGTGAGGCCGGACGAGGTGAGCTTGCTCAGATACTCAAGCCGGAGCGTCGTTATGGTGGACGGCATCCGGGCGACGGTGACGGGCGCACCCTTGGCGAAGACGATGCTCTGTACCTTGGTGCCCCGTGCATCGAGTTCCTCAAGTTTTGTCTGATTTGTGAGGTCGAGCGCGGTGCTCGTGCTGCCTCCTGTCTTGGCCTGTGCCTGATTGCGGAGGTTGAGCTTGCGCAACTGTCGGCAGTTGTCGATAGCGAGCCACCATCCCGTCGAACCGCCGCCTGTCGCCGCCTGTAGGTTGAGTTCCCGGAGCGCGGTGCATTTGCCGAGGTCAAGGGCGTTCTTGAGGTGGTTGGAGGCTCCTGTCAGATCGAGGACTCGCGCCCTGCTCGCGCCGTAGATGCGCAGGGGGTCGTTGACCGTGTAAGCTCCCGTTATGTCGAGGGTCGCAACAGTTCCTCCGGCGACAATGCCGGTGTTTGCGATGTTGGGGCTGTTGTTGGTGCCGTAGCCGAAGGCATAGGTCTCGTTGGCGGTGATGCGGACTGTGTCGGCTGCGTCGGACGCGCTTCTCGCCATGTAGAGGTCGATGTTGTCGGAGGTGAAGTTGCTCGTGCCGTACTTTGCGTCGAGCAGTGCCGCACGGTTGGTGAAGAAGAAGGTGCGGTGGCTCTTGTTGCTGCCCTGCAACGCGAAGATGAACGGCCACTTTTTGCCGTACATGGTCTGAACCGCCGGGGCGATATATTTCAGATATCCCGACTTGTTGAAGGCTCGGTCGCTCCAGTTGCCGCTCTGCTCGTCGTTGAGCATGGCGAGGACGCGCTCGTTTGTCATGACGGCGCGGAAGTTGGCGGCGCATCTCTTGAGGTCGTCCTCAAGGTTGGCAAGCACAAGGTTCCACAGCCATGAGTCGTGTCCCTCGAAAGCATATTTGCTCGCCTCCGCATCCCATGTATTGCGGTCGGTGGTGTAGAGGTACACGAGGAAGCAGTCGTTGCGTTTGCCGAGCTGCGTGTCGCCGTCATAGTAGGTTATGTACCACTTGAGACCGTCCCACGTGCGGAGCATCATGTTCTTGGCTCTCTGGTCGACGCTGAGAAAGTAGTCGGTGAAGATGTAATAGGTCAGGATGAAGTCCTTGTCGAAATACTGTCCTATTTCGTTCTTGAACTTCTCGCTCTTGAATGTGGAGAGGTCGCCGGGATTCGCGCCGGAGGGCACACAGGAGCGTATCCACGAGTAGAGACGCTTTAGTGCGGTCTGCTGCGCGGTGGCGAGTCCCACCCATTTGACATCACCGTCGCTCTGGACTTTCCCGGAAGCGTCGACACCATAATTGACCTCGGCTCCGGCATCGAAATTCTCGGCGAGATGAGTGTCGCTTGTGGATTGGAACAGGCAGACGGGTGATGTGTTGTTGAGCATCTCAAGAGCGATGGGACAGGCTGCGGTGTAGCCTTCGACACCTTCCATACCGAATACCGGGCCACTCTTGGATTTCTCGTTGTTGAAGTTGTACTGTCCGTAATAGACGTTCTCGCCGTCTGCTGTCTCCGCACAGAATATGTCGATGGGCATCCCGTCGATGGCGGTTCTGATGCTGACTGCTCCGAGACTGTTGCCTCCCTGTTCGTACTGATGCCGCTGCGGTGGGGTAAGCAGTCCGAGTTCCTTCATCACGTCGTTGAACAGCTTTGCGCCGCCGGTGTTCAGGGACATCGAGGAATCGGAATAGTCGGACTTGCAGCATACGATCGGCACTGGAACCGCGCCGGGACGCATGACATATTTGTTGCCGGGCAGAACGTTCTTGCCTGTCATTGACAGCATCTCGCTCCCCTTGGTGAAATATATGCGGATGTTCTTGCTCGGATATTTTGTGGAGGAAGTGCCCTGTATTCGGATGTAGCAGTTGGTGAGTATGAAGTCGTAGTCGCTGCCGAGCGGAGAGTAGAAGTACACGTCGGCGAGAAAGTCGGTCTTTTTGTTGTTGGTCTCGTACACGTCATTGAGCATATTCTGACGCACGATGCGCAGGACTCCCTTCCCCATTGCCCGGAGTTTGTCCATATCGACATCCCCGGTGTCGCCGATGATGTCGTTCTCGGAATAGATCTCCATCATCTCGTCGGTGGTCTCGCTGTCCACCATTCGGTTCTCAAGCTCCTCGTCGTCGCTGAGGGCTCGGTTATAGACGCGGATGCATTTTATCTCCACGTCGGCTTCGGCACTGTCGATGGTGATTTCCTGCGGATTGTCCTGACGGAAATTGAACGAGGTGTCGTAGATGTCCGCACCGGTGCGGTTGCCTGTGACATACAGCTGCATAAGACGGTCTTCCGACGCGGTGCCGACCATGAGGGCGACCTTCATCCAATCCCCGGCTGCGTAGTTGGTGGCGAGCTTGATTTCTCGCTGCACTGTCTCTCCGTCCTCGTTCTCATAGCTCACGCTTTGGCCGGTTCTGAAACTTGCCTCCTGTGTCGTGATCAGAAGTCCTTTGCCATTGTCGAGACAGCTCACGACCGCCGCCTCCCTGTCCATGACATTGCTGACACGCATCGTGATCTCGACAGTGAGGCCGGTGGTCTTGACATCGCTGGAGAAGGGTTTGGTGTGGATTACGGCCTTGGCTCCGTTGGTGAGACGGAGCGCACCGTCAACCCATCCGCTGCTTGCCCAGTCCACTCCTTCGAATGACGTTGTAACGCCATTCGATTCCCATGTGGCCGGGTTACTTTCCTCGTTGCTGCGCCCGGTGGCGTCGAGCTTGAACTGCAAACCGTATGTGGCCTCGCTGATGTCGATGCCGCTCTCCTCGACATCGATATTGATGGTGTAGGTGGCCGAGCCGAGTTTGAGCTGAAGAGACTGACGGCCTTTTTCCGTGAAACGGTTGCTGTAGGTCTGAACGGTTCGGGGTGCAGCGACTGTCCGGGCGAGCTTGCCGTTCTGCCACAGTTCGACAGTGGCCGGAATGACAGTCGGATCATAGGCTACGAACTCAAACTCGCACTTTTCATATTGCCCGACCTCGATGGTGGGTGTCGTATGCTCGGTGCCGGTCAGTATGCGCCCGTCGGGGTGGACTATCTTTGTGCCGAGGAACGGTGCGCTGCTGCCGCTCTTGAGAATATCGAAATAGATGCTCTCGCTCTTGAGGGTGAGACCGTCCTGTTCCATCTCGGCGACCATCTGAACGGTATGGCGACCGACGGCAAGCCCTGCCATGTCGAGGTTGAAGTTGCTGTTGGTGGTGCCGCTTCGCGTGATGGAGTGGAGGTTGCGCTGTACCCCGTCTACATACAGGGCGACTGATTTCGTGCCGGAGCCGGTGACGGCATAGGGAATCTCGACTGTGTCGTGTACCCCGAATCCGCCTTGGGCGATGCCGGACGCGATGTTGTAGCTGCTTGACAGGGACAGCGTGACTACCTTGATCGAGAGGTATGCCTGTTTTCTCTGTTCCTTCCCTGTATTGGGGTCTGTGGTCGTGGCTATGACATATATGTCGCTTGTGCCGAGAAGCAGATATTTGGAAAGGTCGAGTGTGTATGTGTTGGAGCTGACATCCTGCTTGGTCTCGGTGTAGGTCACGACGGTTCCTCGGTGCACCTCGATTCTGACGGTGGCCTTTTGCCCGGTACTCTGCCCTTTGTCGTCACCGCCGGAATACTGATGGTCGTAGAACCATGAAAGAAGTGCGGAATCTCCCTCCTTGATGGTCTTTTTGTCAACGGAAGCCGACAGTACGATCTTGGTAAGGGATGCGTCATCCCCACCGCCACCGCCGCCACCTTTGACAGTGAACTCGGCGATGGTCGATGTCTTGCTGTTGAGCCTGACAGTGGTGGAACCGTCATCGTTCTCTTCGGTATCGACACCGAATAGTGTCCCTGCCTCAAGCTCGGCCACTTTGGAAGCGACGGCTCCGTTCTGCACGGGGTTGGTGCTGTCGGGGTCGAGACTGTCATCGACACTGACCTCGTCGATGGTGATTGACACATTGCCGTTTGAATCCGGGAGTTTCTTTTCGCCGTTGACCGTTATCTGCTTGACAGTGTTCTTTGAGCCATATTCCTCCCATGCGCCGGGCGAAGTGAATGTGGAGAGTGTGGTTCCGATGAATCGGTAGTCCTCCCATTTGCCGGGCGCGGATTCAAAAGTGATGATCATGCCGCGCTTCTGTTCGTCCTCGATGTCGGCGTTGGCGAGCACGGCCACAGCTGTTGCCTTGGAATAGTAGCCGGTGGTGAGTGGCTGCTGCTCGGTTACATTGTAGAATCCGCTGCCATTACCCTTTCCGCTCGCCTCTATCAGTGTCTCTTTCTCGTCGCTCCACACATAAAGGGTCTCGCCGCAAAGGAACAGTTTGTTTTTCTTTACCTGTGAGATGCCCTCGTTGTACATCTGCATGGGGTAAGTGTCACTCTTCCATGAGAGATAGTATTTACCGTTGACAAGGAACGCGAAAGCCTTCTTTGAAGGTAAAAAGACAATCTCTCCATCCTCTGAGACGATGCTCATATTCTCCGTGGTCGCGTCAAGCTGCACGAACCGGGAGAACCGGGCTGTCGCACCATTTCGGGCGGCTATGGCCGTTGACTCGTAATCTGAAACAACTCCCTGAGCCGCAGTTACAGCATCATACGCCTTTTCTGCGGCTCTGTCTGCCTCTTGCGCCGCTTCATCGGCAGACTCGGCTGCGGCAGTCGCGTCATTAGCGGCATTAAATGCGGATGTCGCGGCAGAATTGGCATCAGCGGCGGCTGCGTTTGCGGTTCCTGCCGCATCCTCCGCAGGCTTGCGGAGAAGCGACACCGGGACACTGACAACCTCTGTGCCTCTGATAGCCGGTAATGATACTATGCCGTCAAGACTGCTGACAATGGGAAGTTCATCTACTCCCTGCGATTCAGCCTTGAGCGCATTGATGATTTCGTTTTTATCTGCTTGGGTCAGTGCCATAATGATTTGATTTGATTATATGGTTTGCGATTGTTCAGATATTCGGGATTGCCTTGGTTGGCGTATGCCTCCCGTTCATGGGAGATAGCGCGATAGGCTGCTGTTCCGTCCCGGAGACGGAACAATCGCCACAGCCATTCCATGACATAGAGGATATAGAACGGCAGATAAAGCAGTTCCTTCATCTGCGCCGTATGGATGGCCTCGTGGTTGTAATCGAGCTGTGTCATGACACTGCCTTGACGCACGAAAAGGATGCCGAAGAGGTTGATGCACTTGAATCCTCGGAACGGTATGAAGCGGTTGTATATTACTTTCATTCCACACCTCCTTGCAGCTGCTCGTTAAGTCCGTCAATAAACGCCGGTGTCGCATAGGTGGCGGCCACCTCACTAAGGGTTCTCACTTCTTCTTCAGTAAAGTCGGTTTCTCCCTCGCTATGGTAGATTTTGAGCGCGAGGGCATGAGCGCGTATGCCGTTGACATTAAGGTACAGCATGTTTGCCACACTCTCCCTTGCATCGCCGGTCTGATACCTGCTTCGGTCTATCCCTGCCGGGATTCTGAATCGCTGAAAATTGATTTTTGCCATATCTTTATGTATTATTCTCTTATCACCGCAACTATTAGTCCGTTCCGCACCTGAAAACGCACTTTGTCAAGGTCATAATCCGCCGGGTTAAAACTAACACCGGAGTAATATTCGGTATAGGTGCCGTCTGCCCCCATGTCGGTGGCTACGCGCAATTCGTCTGCTCCATCGATGACGACTGTGCCGTTAAGAGAGTGATATCCCCTCGCATTAGCTCTTATATCACCATACATGAGAAGGCCGATATTGTTACGACCACCGGATACGTTGATATATGCTCCGTAATTGTCAAAATACTCCAATGGAGTATCATTTGATATTCTCAACAGACATGAGCCTACCGCCACGCCTGCTGGCATGGTATCGAGTCCCATACCTACCCATCGGTATTTGTCCCGGAAGCCGAGAAATCCGTCGCCGGAGGAATACAGGAAAAACTTGCTTGTGCCGCCGTCCACATTACCGCCGGAGTAGCCTCCCTCAGCGGTAATGCTGTTGGCACCGATTATGAAGCCTCCTATTTTGCCGGATGTTGCGTTGACTTCGCCGGTAAATTTACCGTTAACCGTTTCAATGCTGCCATCCTCAAGAATTTTGAAATTACCGTTTGCAGTAACAATGCCTTCAAGCTGAATGTGGTCAGCTTTGATTTTGACACCTTCCTGTCCGGCACCGACAAAAGCTCGAAGGTTGCCGTTACTATCGATGGCATACAGCCCGGTCATCTGCGCCGTGGTGAGGATGCCGGACTCAGCAATAACCTTGCCATCATTATCGAAATTCTGTGCCGCTATCTTTATCAGCTTTTCGGACTGCTCAAAAAGGGTACGGTACTTGTATGTCAGTGCCTCGATCTTGTCTGTGGACAGAACAAGCATATACAGGTAGATTTCGCCGGTGAACGACAGCTTGAAATCCCCTGTTCCGTTCCAAAGACCGTCACACGAAAATTGTACATAGCCATCAGTCGGACTCAGCCCCGTTGTATATTCAAGAGAGTTAAAATTCTCGAATCCTGTTTTATCTACATTCTCAAATTCAATACTCAGCAAACCGCCTTTTATGACTTTGTAGAAGAAACTCAGATAAACCGGAACTGCCTCCTTCTTGCCTTCGCTGTTAACTTCGAATGTCGGTTTGCTTCGGAGGTTGGAGTTTTTCTGCAAGATGTACTTGTTAATGATACGAACCACCGTGCGACCGTCATCCTTTGCGATGCTTGCACTATTGCCTTTCTTGGAGAGGACATTGTTATTTGCCCATATCCATTTATTGCCAACAAGAAAGAAAACCGTCTCATTCGAGGTATCCCATTTTTCCATGCCGGAGGCGAATGCCGGATTGTTCAGATAACCTTTGTCAGCCACGAAATCATCGCGCACCGCCTCAATCATGCTCTCTATCTTACCCTCGACTATCTCAAACTTAGTCTTTATATCCTCGCCGGTTGCGAGAAGGAAGGTGCCGCGAAGGTATGCGTTGTCCGAATAGAGACCATTGCCGTGAGGCTGATTGTCTTTCGGGAACCAGTCGTCAGTTATGCCGTCAAGATTGCCAAGACGTGTACGCAGACAGCCTGTGAAGTTTTTGTCATTGACTCCATCGAGGACATCGATACGGGGTTGTCCGTCTTCGGTAGCCGATATGAGGATAAGATTCTGACGGTTCTTAATGAAGGTATTGCCCATGAGCACGCATTCATCTCCAACCTCCGGGAGAGATTGCCCGGCAAACTCGCTTTTTAGAATTTCGACACCATCTTCCGCATCCGAATCATATACCTCTACCCAATAACTTTTTGAGTTAAAAGTCTGACATCGTATAAGGTCGCCCTGAACAAACCCATTGGGCTGCTCGAAATTTATCAGATAAGAGTTCCCAAGGTCTTCTATTGTTTTTATTTTCCCATTAGCCGCAGATACACATATCTGTCCTCCGACGCTGCGGATCTTTTCAATAAGCAGCTCGAACACGGTCATTATCTGACGCACCGTCAACTTGTCAATTGTAAGATGCGACAGACCGTCCTCAAGCCAAATGCGCCAGCCCTCTCCGGCGAGACCATCTACAAACTTGGGACTACTCAAAAGAAGGCGCACAACAAGTGTCAGCAGCTCGGCATTTCCGGAACCGTCGATAAAGCCGCCTTGAGAACCGGGCACATAATTCCCGGCCTCGATACCTTTGTCGAATATGATTGTCTCCTTGGCTCGGTCGCGACTGTTCTTACTGAGGAACTCCCTCTGACTACGCCGGGCGGAGAACAGATTGTTGTCGGTCGGCGGGGTCTTATCCCATGTGCGGATAATATCCGGCAATGAGGTGGAGGCTCCTATCGACTGTGCGAAACTGCGGACATCGGTGATTGAGTCGGCCATCTTCTCTTGAGCCGTCCGGCTGAGGGCATCGCTGATCTCAATATCCATCGATGACGGAAGATTGACCTTCCGGGTAATCTTTGTAATGCGGCTGTCCCGGAATCCAAAGCCGGGAAAGTATTCCTCGCTCACAAGACGCACCCGGCGACCGATGCTCAACTCTACATTGTTATCTTCAATCCATACATGATCGGTCGGTGCCTTATATACCGAGATGTCGAGATTATGATCTGCGTTGTATTTGTTGACAGCTGTCAGGAATTCTTCTTCGGCGAGGGCATAATACTCGTCCGGCATACGGAGGTTCCACAGGATATATTTGTCTCCGGCTTTAGGCACGAGTTTGTCTCCGGGAAGCTGAATGTCGTTGTCATAAGGCCATATCGTGATGATCTCAAACTCACGGGTCGTGCTGTTGAAATTCACCTCAAAGAAGTATGTGCCGTCTTCTTCCTCTCCAAGTCCGGCAAGCTCGCTGCCCTCTTGAAAGGAGACTCGGATCACACGCCCACCGATCATGTAGGCATTGGGATCGAAAGGAAGGCTGTTGTCGGTGAAATAGTAGATGGTAAAAGGATTCCCGTCCTCGCCGGTCTTGACCTCGCTGCGGACACTGCTGACAACACCGACACGCCTTGGGTAAATATCCTCGAAGGCAGACTGCTCGAAGTGATCGACACGTCCATATTTGTCGGCATTGATTTCGACATACTTCTGACCGCCGGGCAATTGAAGCCGGGTAAAACCGTATTTCTCCGGGTCGATGTTCCGACTGCTGCCCACAGGATAAAGGCGGGTGTAGAACTTGACATTATTTGCAGTTCCGGGATCAATGGACAGCAACCCTTTGTTATAGCCGAGTTCCACCGGCTCTCCATGCTCACACTTGCAGATATTGACGGTCTGCCCCTCGACCCACCATTCGGCACCGACTTTCTCGGCAATCTCCTTGAGAGCCTCGTCGCAGTATTTGCCGAAATAGTCAATGACTATATTCTCCGTGCCGTTCACTTGCCCGACCTTCCAGTCGGTGATGTTGCCCATGCCGTCGTTCATGCACTTGACAATCATGGCGACATGATCTCGCGGAGGAGCGGTCAGAGTGAAGACGGGGTTATCTTCATCATCGACAGTTTTGATGACAAGCAGACGCTTTATCATGCTTTCCACGCCATAGAGCTTGAGATCATAGACCCACTCCTTCTTGGAGTTCTGTCTTGGCCGGTACTTTTCAGTCAGCCAAAAACGCTCTCCAAGGAAGTCTGCGTAGTCATCGACATCAAGGTCGATATGGTCGTAATGTGTGAAGGAAAGCGTAAGGACGCTGTCGCTCTGCACCGCCTTGACCTGCGTCGAGCTGTCATTCGGCGATATGTCAACCTTGGGGTTGCCGACCGAGTCGTATATCGTTATAAGCATATTTGAACGGCGTTTGAATTTCGTTAAAACGTGGGCACAGGCTCACGGAATTTGACCTTGAACCGGCTTGCCTGTACACCCTCTTTCCATAGATATGTGAGCGGTTTATAGCCTGATGGTTCGACAAAGAACATCCGCAAAGTGAGGTTCAATTCGGTAAATTTCACATTGAGCCAGCCGTCCTCGCCGGTCTTGAGGAAGGTAATGAAATCACGGTAGCGACGCAGCCACTCGCTCTTGGTTTCGGCGAACAGGGCGAAATGGAGAGTTACATCACGCTCCTCGTTTTTGACATCAAGGCGTGATGAATACTTGGAACCGTTCTGTTCCCGGATATTGACCGCCACATGACTCTTAACTTTGGAGGCTGTCATTATTGCCGTAAGGTTTTCCCGGCCACCCTTCTTCTCCTCGGTCAGAAAGGCTCCGAACTCAGTCCATATATCAGTGCCGTTGATTACGACAAGGTTTTTCAATGCTTCGGTGTCCATATTATATAGTCCTAATTCCGTCCCTCATAATTTTCTTTATGTCATCGGACATCTCCTCGATTTTGTCTGCGGCGCGACCTGTGTTCTCCTCAATCTTGCGGAGACGTTCTGCCGCTTGAGTCATTTTATCCGACACATCCTCCATCTGCTCATCTATTGATGCGGTGTGCATCTGAACGCTGACAAAAAGACCTTCAAGTTTTGTGCCTTGGTCTTGGCTCATGGCAGCAAATCCTCCGGCTTTGCCCGATTGAGTCGTGCCGGAGCCTCCGTTAAGGTCAACTCCTGCGGCATCGGCTATATCATCAAGGCGATTCCCGGCTGCTGTCATCACTTCCTCGAACCTACGCCGCCAATCCTCAAGGTAAGCGGCATCGGCGGTTCCGTCTATGAAAGCATCCGACAATTCATTGTAGAGCGGCTCAAGCACTTTGGCAAGGTCTCGGTACATAAATCCGTTGAGTATGGCATTGGCAAGTGTGTCCTCGGTAAACTCTCCGAGTTTGGATATATCGCCACGCATCTCTTTAAGAGCATCTTTGGCATTGGAGAGAAAACTGTCGAAGGACACACCCATGACCATCTCGCGCATGGACTCCTTGCACTCGTTGATCTGGTCGATAAGTTCCTCGATTGTCTTGCCACTCTCAACCCATGCCTCGTAGTATGCTTTAGCAGCATCGCTGAGTTTACCTTGGTTGTACCAAAGTTCAATCATGTCGGCATTATATCCCCGGAGGCTCCATGTGGCAGAACCGCCATTAAGCGAATTGCCCCATTCGTAGTGGCCTTCGCTGCCCTGCAGTTTCTCCCACAGCTCATCATACACGGCACTCTCTTTTCGGAGATTATTCGTATATTCATTGAGAGCCGAGGACTGTGCCTCCCAAATACTGACGCTTGAAGGCTTGGCATATCCTTTTGCAATGAGCCAATTCAAGAGCTCCACATCTTTGATGATGTCTGAGATCTGACTTCGGTTGGCAGCATATTCGGCAGAGCGTTCCCGGAGCGCACGGTTGGTCTCAATCTCGGCAATATACCACTCTCGCTTCATTTCCTCCATCTTCTCTTTCCATGAGCTGAACAGCGAAATAATAGACGAAAGACCGCTCAAAGTACTTGTGATACCACCGACAATATCTCCCGACCATATCTGTGCGATGCCGGTACCCATATCCATTGCTCCGTCGCAGAAGGTCAGAATCTCATTCATCGAGTTCTTGAAGTTATCACCAAACACTGAGCCGAGGGATTCTCCCCAGCCCCGTATGGTACTCGTCACTTCCTTCCCCTTTGCATTGAGGTCTTTGAGCGCGCCGGACACATCACCTCCCTCTTTGATGGCTTTGTTAAGTTCAGACCATGAAGTCCTGAAAGCGGCAAAAGGATTATTCTTTTCAAGCTGCTTCTTGATTTCCTGTACCTGCTTGAGCATTCGTCGGTACTCATCGACTGTTATCTTGACGGCTTTCTTTACAAACTTGCCGTCAGCATCCTTTACCGGGATGGTTATTTCGACACCGTCGCCGTCAACCTTTGCATTCTCAAGAGTCTCCTTTGCCTGTGCATAGAAATCCTTGAGGACTTTATATCCTCGGTCGGATACCGTGCCGAACAGTTTGTCATAGAAATCGCTTGCCTGCAATATTTCTCCCTCAAGCGATGAAATAGAGGAACGGTAAGCCTGTTCACGGGCAGATATTGCAGACTTGATTTCGGTGGTGTCCATACCCTCGGATTCGAGTCGGGCAAGTTCGTTGTTGAGGATTTCCATGTCAGCCTTATATGACGATTCTATATCCCGGCGGCGTTGGTCGTAGTCCTTATACTGCTCAAGCAACTCGTTGAGTTTTTCCCGGTTCTTTGCGACTTCGTCATTCTCGACCTCGCGAATAGCATTTTGCATACCTTGGTTGGCGAGACGGCGAGCCTCGGCAATAGCCTCGGTTTGCTCCGGCGACAGCGTCCCGTTCTGCATCTCTCTCCACTTATCCTCTTGATCCTGTATTTCGGACATCTGCTTTTCATAGTCAAGGGCAATCTGACGGCGACGCTTCTCTGCCCCATCCTCAAGTTGGTCGATTTCCTCTTGCTGATTTTTCCATCGCAGTTTTCGCAATTCTTCTGCGACACGACGCTCCTGCTCGACACGATCATCTTTGTCGGGTTTGTCCGGCTTATCGGGTTTGTCCGGCTTGCCCCCATCCGGATCAACATCCGCACCGGGCATATTCGTCATCGTTCGTTCAAGCTCATTAGAGAGTTGTGTCATGGTGTCAACGTAACCCGAAATAGTCTGAATTGCATTTTGGCGAGCGGCATCCTGCCTATTAAGTGCTGCTTGGTTCCCTGCCTTTCGCCGCATTTCGTTTACAACACGTGCGCCTTCTGCTGTAAGATCTGTCCCCGATTGACCTCCGTATTCACTATGCCAGGAAGTAATGCCACCGACTGCACGGGCAGCAGCAACCTCTTCGGGAGTCAGGGTCTGGAAATCGGTATGGCCGGAAACACCAAAGCCTTGTCCTGTTCCCGACAATGCTCCGGCGTGGACTGTTTTATAGGTAAAAGTTTTATTCCTTTCAACTTCCGACACCATATCATCAGCCACCTGCTGAATTCGCGTTTCATAGGCTTTCAGTTCTGCGCGGAGAATAATCGCCGTCATCATATCTTTCGTATGCTGACGGAATATCTTCTCCATATCGTTGACGTTATCTATCTCTTTACCGAGCTTACGCCATTCATCTTTGGTGTCTGTGATGAATTTTTTCTTTTTATCAAAACTATCTCCAAGGTTCTCCCATGCTCTTTTCAACTTTAGGAACGAGGCGATTTGTTGCCCTGCCGAGTCAACAATGGCTTGAGCGAATTCTTCCTGCTGCTGTTTCATTTTCTCAGCCTGAGCCTGTCGTTCCTCCTCTGCTTTCTTAGCAGCCTTGCTTCCTTTGGCAAAGGCATACAAAGCCCCTACGACCGTTACACAGGCCATAGCGAGCAAGACATAAGGATTTGCCTTGGCAACCGCATTGAACGCCGCTTGTGCGATTGTAGCAGCCTTGGTGACAATCACACCGCGACCTTGGGCGGCGGTCTTTATAGTTTCTGCTGTTGTAGCGGCTTTGGTCTGAATAATTCCGATACCCTGCATAAGCGCAGACTGCTTCTGCAAGTTATTCTGAATGGAACTGAGTGCATTGCTCGCTACAAGAGCCGCCTGTAATTTTGTCTGAGCCTCCACCAAATCCTCTTGACTGACTCCGAACATCTCGGCTCCGGCAGTAGCCAGTCCGAAACTGTCGATAGCAAGCTGAAGGGCTCCCGTCAACTGATCGAAACCTCGTGTGTCGGAAGCTGCGTTATTGATGGCCGCAGTGGTATCGCCCATAGCGTCCCTCAATATACCAGCCTGTTCGGTCAGTTCCTCGATATGACGTTGCAGAGCCTTCCCCTCGGCTGTGGCACGCTCTTCATCGCTGAGTTGAGCGTATGCCACCATCAATGTTGCTATCTCTTGGGTAAGATTGCGGAGCTGCTGCCGAAGGGAGACATCTGCACCCTCCGACGCAGCCTTGAGCTGATTCTCCATATCGACAAGCTCGGCGAGTCCACCTTTCTCGTCTTCGAGTTCCTTCTTGACTTCCTCAATACGAGCCTTGGCTTTGCTCCACTCAGCACCGGGCGCAGCACTCTTGGATGCTTTCTCCAATTCCTTGAGAGTCTTTTCAAGGCGCGAAACGTGCTGCCTCTGCAATTTGAGAGACTCCGACACCTCCTTTAACTCGGCTGCTGCGTCATCGGAGAACTGACGGACTATTCTCCCGGCATTTTTCAAGCCGGGAGTCAGTCCGTCCTTCATCAAGAATTCTATTTCGACCGGTTTCATTGTAAGAGATTGCTTCTGAAAAATCCTGCTATTTCGTTGGCTTCATCCTCTGCCGAACTTCCGGCTTCCGGCTTTGAGGCTCGTTTCTCAATATACCGGGGCGCATCGCTCAACATCATGATGAGTGTCTGATAATTGACTTTGTGGAGTATGTAGTCAATCGTCCATCCTGTAGCGGTAGCCACTTGCCACAGGAATCCGAAGGGGCTATGGGAATTCTCGTAGTGAGTCGTTAACTCCCCTTCTTTTTTTGGCTCAGTCTCAACCGCATCGGATTTGTCTTCTCGGCTGATCTGATAATAGGTATAAAAGGGTCGGTTCCCATGAGGCTGACGAACTTCCTCACAGCTGCCATCTGATATTCATAGCGGACAAAATGGCGCACGAACCATGTCAACGGTTTTACATAGATTGTCCTGCCAAGAGTCAGAGCGATCATCCGGCAGAGCTTGCCTCCATGTTTGGCAAGGAACTCCATCTGCTCTTCCTTGGTGAATTTCTCCATCTCCGAGCTTTTTACCTCCATTGACAAATATGTCCGGGCAATTTCGATTTGGCCGGACATACATGGGCGGCGCATCGTCACCCTGAAGACTATCGGTCGTTTTCGGAACGGTAGCCGGAACTCCTTCAGGGGGAGGGAGACACCCACGTTTAAGAGTGCCTCCGCTGCCTCCTGTTGGATCATTCTGATGGTCTTGTCTTCCATGAATTACGAACCGGTGGTAGTTGTTTCATCCTTAATGGTATAAGGTGCCGAACCATCGGCGGGCTTATTGACCTTGAGCTGACATTCGAGCTTTGCGACTTCAGTAAGTGTGAGCTTACCGGCGAGGCTTGCGAGAATGGTGCCGTTTGGAATGGTGATCACTTGGCCGGATACGAGCTTAATTGTCCATTTGCCGGACTTCTGAACGAGTTCCGATGGTGCTTCCCAACCGGTGTAGTTGGGTTTTGTGCCGAGGAGCTTGCCTCCGAGGACTGCGGCAATGTTCTCGTAGTTAAGCTGAATGAGGTTGAATGTTGGGGCAATCTGACCATTCTTCTGAAGGAGTGTCAGAACGGGAGCATCGGGAACTTGCTCCGCTTCCACATCGACAGACTCCGGCTTGGTGCCTCCGAAATCGAATGAGCCTTTTTCGATGTAGCCCATTGTGAAGTCATCGAAAGCAAGTGATCCGATGCCATACAGGAAGTTTTTATTTTTTTCCATATCGGGATTTTGATAAGATGATTATTGTTGAGAGTACGCCGACAAACAGTCCGGCAATAAATGCCGCCAATGCGATTTTAATTGGGTTTGAACAGTGTTCGCGCTCCGTTTGAACGCTCTCCTTGAGATTATCGAGAGCTTCGAGGGTGGCTTGATATTGCTCCTCGTAATATTCAACTTCGCGCTGAAGGCTATCACAGGTAGCGGTGACGAAGATTGTGTCTCCTCTCAAGGAAACCTCGGCTCCGGCTTGACCGCTGCGCTTATGGTACGATGCACCTGCCGGGAGCTTAAGGAGGCTGTCCACGGATACGGTTATCTGAGCCTGACTCATCGGTACCGTCTCCTTGAGTGTCTGCCTTATCACGGTTACGGTATCGTGCTTCTCTACCATCTGCACTGTCTGAATCTGTTCCGTCTGTGTCTTTTTGGTTGTTGCGCAACTTGTACAGAACGACGCAATCGTCAGAATGAGGACAGTTTTTAGCAGATTCAACCGCCCTTGACAGACGGGACACAGCTCTCTTGGTAGAGGCCAGTTCTTTTTGCATACCGGCCATGACACCTTCGGTCGCCGATAATTTCTCTCTGGTTGTATGAAGTTCCTGTCTCGTTGCATTGAGTTCCTCTCTTAAGGGGTTGACGATATTTTGTACGAGAATCCGAGTGGCGTTCTCAGTGTTGGTGATCCGCACACTTTCGGCATCGGCCTTTGCTTTCTCGGCATCGGCGTTGGCCTTTCGGACTGTCGCCTTGAGCGTAATGACACCCACCATTAAGGCAAGGAAGCCACCGCCAAGAAGTATGTTAAGAATTTCACTGAATGTCATAGCCACTCGGATTTGTTGATTATTGGTTGATGCCGATAGATTTCAGCCATTCCGAGACTTCAAAACTCGGACAGGCCTTCATCCATTCATAAGGTTCGATTATACCGTTGCCATTGAGGTCAGGAGACAGATCGCGATGGCCGATAATCTTGACATCGGGAAACCGGCGGTGAAAATCGAGAACGTATGCTGCCATTGCCTTTTTTTGAGCAGAGGTTCGTGTATCCTTCGGGTTCAGGAACTTGTCAAGTCCACCGGCGTACACTATATGTCGGCTGATGGAGTTGTAACCCTTGGCACCGTTGGTAACCTCCCACGGGTCAACATTGGCATCCTCGTTGTTATTCACGATACGCTCAACAGTACCGTCAAGCCGGAACACATCTGTATAACCCGGCTGTTTCCACCCACGGCCACCGGCACTCACCGGAGAGGTGTGCATACGCCGAATGTCTGCGGCGGACACATCACGTCCTTCCGGGGTTGCGGTGCAGTGGATTACGAGATACTTGAGTCTTGCCATGCGTTACTTACCTTCAGTCTGTGTACCGCCACCTGTAGTCGGAGCAGTATATCCGCTCATCATCACAGCTCCGGCATCGGCTTTCTTAGGCATTGCGATGAAGTAATGGCGGAAGTTGATTTTATTACGCTGGTATTCGGGATCGGTCGAAGCCTCGCTGTAATACATCTTGGTGGAGCCGGTGGCCTTGAACACACGGGGAACATAGAAGGCAAACGAACACTGGAATTCACCTGCACTTGCAGCTGCTTGGACTGCTTTTTTCTTACCGGCGGTTGTATAAACGGGGTTGTCTCCGTAAGTATAGATGTCGAAGCCATACAGATTGCCGACAGTGCCGGTATTGCGGTTGATATTGAACTGCTCACGGAACGTCTGCTCGGAACGCAGCAGGTCGTTTACATGATCAGGACAAAGGACAAGACGACGATTAGAAGCCGGAACCTTGAGGTTGTCGAGAGCTTCTTTCAGACTGATTAGGTCGTTAAGGGTAAGACGATGTCGGCCTGTTGTGGGGTCTGCCGCGCCGGTAGTCTTAAGGACGGGTGTCTTGGCTGTATTCTCCTGTGCGCACAGTGCGTGTGCCGCTTTTGCGAATTTAGCATCGCTGAGGGCGTTGGCATGGCTTTCCTTGACACGGGACATCTTGTCATACGAAATGGCATACAACTCATCGTCGGTGACGGGAGTGACCTTTGTCTGGAATTTGTCGAGCGATATGGCGATGTCCTTATCTTCGAGTGCCTGAAGCGGAATCGGATAGGTCGTGTTATTGATGAGGACATCGGGGTCAACACCCACTTCTACAAGGTGGATGACATCGTTGTTGACGATAGAGGATTGGTCAGGAACACCGTCGAGCCATGAGCCTGTTAGGAACTCGCGGAGTCCCTTAACAAGCTCGCCTGTCCATACCTCGGTATAGACTCCGGCACGGAGTGCGCCTTTGGGAACCGGCACGAAGCTCATGGTGATACCTATGGCCACCATGAAGAGCATACCGACGAGAGGGGGAACGCCGAGAAGCGTTGCGATGATTGCGCCCATGAGCATATTGAAAAGCAGAGCGCAGATGGTTTTGGATGCTGTTTTCATCGTTGTTGATATTTGGTGTTAGATGTTGCATTCGTAGCCGTATTCGGCTTTGAACAGGCGGCGGTATTCGGCAGGATTCTCGCTGCGCATTTTGCGGAGTTCTTCTTCGGGAACCTCGCTGAATTTGTTGTAGGTCTTCTGACCGGCAGGAGAAGTGCCACCATTAGACGGAGTGATGGTTTTACTGAGCTTTGCCGCCGGGGTCATTGCGTCGAGGGTTGCCTTTAGACTGTCGATGCCGATGGTCTTGCCGAGGTTGATGAAGTGTTCCTTCTTGTCGGGAGTGAGACGGTTTTCCTTGATGGCGGTCTCGACGGCAGAAGTTACCTGCGAAAGAGTCAGCGCATCCTTGTCTTTTTTGAGCTGCTCCACTTCTGCGGCAGTAAGTTTCAGCTCGCCGATTTTAGCAAGCACGGCGGTCTCGTCAGCCGTTTCCGGCAAACCCAGTTTGAGGGCGATGGTCTTGAGTTCCATTTGCTGTTTTGTTGTTTGAGGTTTATTACTGAGCATAGGCAGGGGATTCTCGCTGTCCCTGCCAAGCGTTATCTGCTTTCCATTGTGGCGCATGACTATGGCATTGTCATTGGCTCCGATGTCAACGATGGAGGTCTCGAAGATTTTACTCTTCGTAATGGTCGGCGCGGTCTGCCCGGCCACAAGATGTTCCGGATCTTCACTCAGTTCAAGTACGTCGATTCCGATGCTGACCATTCGGAGAGAGCCCACCTCCCATTGTTTTTTACACTGCTTGGACAGTTCGGTCGCGCAGTCGAAGACCGGCTCGCCGCTGATCTCGCCGTCCTTGACCTCGATGTCCTTCATGTAGCCGATGACCTTGCCGCGCTCGTGCATATACAGCAGCACAGGGTTCCGCTCATATTGTGCGGTGTCACACCCGGCTGTCAATACCCGGCTTCCGTGGCTGTTGAGACTGTCATCAGTCATTCTTACTCTTTTTCCCATTGCGGTCTTTGCGTTTGAAATTCGGTGCAATATTACGACGTAATCCCCTGCCTGACAAGAAAGTGTGCAACGGTTGCACACTTGTATGAAACCGTTGCACACTTTTTTTGCTCTTAGGCGTGAACTCTCCAATTTTGCATTGATTTTCGGCTCGACATCCTTATGCTTGCCGGAATGTAACCGCGCAAAATCATTATCAATATGACAAAAGCAGAACTCGAAAGAAAAAAAGACCTTGCCCGTACCCTGTATATGTCCGGGAAGGAACAGACCGAGATCGCGGACATGGTCGGCGTATCGAGGGTAACTATATCGAAATGGTGTACTGCCGACGGATGGAAGGAGACCCGTGCTGCAAAAACAATATCGCGCCCGGAGCTGATCAAGAAGCTGCTGCTTGCAACAAACACCCTTCTTGACAAAGTGAACGCTTCCGGCGACCTAAACCTTATCGACAGTCTCGGAGATAAACTCTCCAAACTGACAGCCGCCATTGATAAACTCGACAAATCACAGGCAAATGTCGTGGCTGCAATCGAAGTATTCACCGCTTTCTCGAAATATCTTGAGTTCCGGGCAAAGACAGACCCGGAGATTACTCTTGAACTTATCAAGACAATCAACAGATTGCAGGACGGGTTCCTCATAGAGTCTTTTAACAAGGGAACACTCGTTTGCTATGGCGACTAAATGGACAAAAGAACAGAAGGAGGCGTTTGAACGGTGGCAGGAACATTGCCGGGAAGTTCAGACCCTGACAGCTGTGTCTATGGCTATCGCCAAAGAGACCCCGGTTGAACGCGACAGGCGTATAAAACGGTTGCTCTCGAACTATGACGAGTTCTGCGAGTATTACTTCGCCCATTTCCTTACATTGCGCGACAAGACAACCGGCGAGGTCATCAAGACGATACACAATGCCCCCTTCCACACGAAAGCAGCTCTGAAGATAAGGAATACCCCCAACCTCAAGGCTGTGTTCAAATGGCCACGAGGTCATGCCAAGTCAACCCATATCGGTGTGTTCATTCCTCTTTGGCTGATTTTCCAACCGAAGAGGCTCATCAATTTTATGATAACCGTCGGCAAGTCCGAAGACAGCGCAATCCGTCTGCTCGGCGATTTACAGGCCGAACTTGAATTCAACCAGAAATTGATTGCCGACTTCGGCGAGCAGAAAAACCTCGGTTCTTGGCTTGAGGGAGAATTCAAGACCAAGGGCGGTGCCAAGTTCCTTGCTGTTGGCCGTGGACAGTCTCCCCGTGGTCTCCGTGACCGCGAGGCTCGCCCGGATTATATTGTCATCGACGACTTGGACGATGACGAGATATGCCGGAATGAAAAGCGTATAAAGGATTTGACCGATTGGGTGAAGGAGGCTCTGTTCGGTGCGCTCGACGTTGGCCGTGGCCGTTTTATCATGGTCGGCAACCTTATCTCCAAAAACTCGGTGCTTGCCAATATTGCCGCTTCCAAAGGTGTTCATGTGTCCGAGATAAAGGCTGTTGACAGCGACGGGAACCCGGTATGGGCTGAAAAATGGACTAAGGAAGAGGCACAGGCATACAAGGATTTTGTCGGTTACAGGGCATGGGAAAAGGAGATGATGCACAACCCCATCACAGACGGCACCATCTTCAGGCATGAATGGATCCGGTTCAAGCGTATGCCCAAACTCGACAAGTACGATATGCTTGTCTGCTATACCGACCCGTCGTTCAAGTCAACCACAGCCAATGACTATAAGGCGTGTCGCCTGTGGGGTAAGATAGGAACCGAGCTGCATCTTATCGACACATACGTCCGACAGGATACCGTCTCCGGCATGGTGCGTTGGCTGTATAACCTTTATGAAAGTTTGCCGGAGAATGTCGTAGTGACATTCTATATGGAGGCGAATTTTATGCAGGATATTATCCTCGATGAGTTTGCGACGGAAGGAAACATTCGCGGCTATCAGCTGCCCATCATGCCGGACACCCGAAAAAAGCCGGAGAAGATTCAGCGCATCGAGGCGGTCTCGCCTCTGTGGGAACGTGGATTCGTATTCTACAATGAAGCTCTCAAGGGTACCCCGGACATGGAGGTGGGCATAGAGCAGACTCTTGCACTTGAACGTGGCTCCCGTGTCCATGATGACGCGCCGGACGCAGACGAAGGTGCTATATGGTTCCTACAGCGAAGCACAAGACAAGAGACATTCAAACCGGTGTCGATACCGCGTCGGCACCCTAAAAATTCATGGTGATATGTTTAAGACCATCAAAAAGTATTATGCCGCATGGCTATACAAGAGAGCCGTGCGCAAGGCTAAAAAACTCGCCGAACTGTTCGGTATGAAGTATTATGTCATTCACCTCGGAGGCTCTCTCAAGGTCGTTCCGAAACAGACTATCAAGGAACTCATCAAGCGCAAGCGATTCCGCAAGGGTGTGACTGTCGAGGATATTGAGAGACACGCTCTTTTCGTAACAACTTAATTTCAGCGTCATGTTTATCACCGACAACGACTACGCCGTGGTCATAGGCGAAGATGCGCTCAAGGTTATCTCCCGTGCCTCTGAGGAAAACCGCGCCAATGCGGAACTTGAGGCAATCGAGGAAATTTCCGGCTACCTGCGTCCTGTCTATGACTGTGAGGCGATTTTTTCAGCCGAAGGGAATGCCCGGAACAGGCTTATTGTCATGCGGACTGCCGACATAGCCCTCTATCATCTTGTGGCCTCGCTCCCTCAGAAGATGGGTATTGAGATTCGCAAGGAGCGTTATGAACGGGCTATCGAATGGCTCGAAGGCGTTCAGTCCGGCAAGATCATCCCGGACTTGCCGCTGATTGAAGAAGAGGACACACCCATCATGAACGGTACTATATTTCACTCGGAGCCACGACTCCGTCATAATTGGTAAAACTATGGGCGTACTCGACAAATTCCTTGAGAACTTTCGCTCCAAAAAGAGCGACCCCATGATATTGAATACCCCATACGGGGAACTGAATCTTGCCAAGCCGAAAGACCGGGCAAAGTTTCAGAGTATCGTCATGGACATACATCGGACTACTGATGCACTGACGCGAAAGGACATCGCGGATTGGAGGGCGGCATGGCAGCTGGCAATAAATGTTGACAACCCGAACCGGCAGCGTCTCTATGACATATACAGGGATGTTGCCGTTGACCTCCACCTCTCCGGCTGTATCGAGCAGCGGCGAGGATTCGTGATGTCTCGTTCATTCAAACTCGTTAACGAATCCGGCGACGAGGATGAGACAGCCAAACATTATTTTGATCAGTCATGGTTCAAACAACTCTTGCGCCTCTGTCATGATTCGTTATGGTTCGGCCACTCATTGATTGAACTCGGAGAGCTCACGCAGGACGGAGACGGTTGCCTGTCTTATGACGGTGTCCGGCTCATACCTCGCAAGCACGTTATCCCGGAGTATCACCGCTGTGTCCAAAATGTTGGCGACGACTGGACTTCGGGCATAGACTATCACGAAAGGCCATATTCGGATTGGCTGATAGAAGCCGGACAGTCTGATGATCTCGGTCTGTTCCTCAAGGCGGCACAACAGACAATTCCTAAAAAGAACGCTCTCGCGTTTTGGGATGCCTTTGCCGAGATATTCGGTATGCCCATGCGTGTCGCCAAGACAACTACACGCGACCCCAAGGAGTGGAGACGTCTTGAGCAGATGATACAGGAAGCCGGGAGCAACCTCGGTATGGTTACCGGCATGGAGACGGAGGTTCAGTTTGTCGAATCCGGCAAAGGGGATGCCTTCAATGTATATGACAAGCGCATTGATCGTGCCAATTCGGAACTGTCAAAGCTGACCATCGGCCAGACCATGACAATCGAGGACGGCTCATCGCTGTCTCAGTCCGAAACGCACTTACAGGTATTCGAGAACCTTGTGGAGTCTGACCGCGATATGCTCCGCGACATCGTAAATAATCAGCTTATTCCTCGCATGATCAAGCACGGCTTCCCTCTCAAAGGCTTGCGCTTTGAATGGGACGATGCAGTGGACTATACGCCGGAACAGCAGATTAATTACGAGACTATGATCCTAAATAATTTTGAGGTCGATCCTTCATACTTTGCCGACAAATACGGTATGCCTGTGGGAGACCGCCGGGAGATGGCACCAACCATGCCGCCTGGAGATGATGTGGAAGACGGCGATGACACGAAGCCGGAGGATAAGGGCAAGCAAAAGAACGGCAGACCTTTTTTCGACTAAGCCCCACTGACTATGTGGGGCTGCATGAACGCTATGCCCGTCTGCTCAGGAATATGCCGGAGGTGTTCATGGCCGGGCGCAAAGAGCGTGAAGATGAAATACGCAAGCAGCTCTCAGTTCTGTTCGACGGCATGATGAAGGCCGTATATAAAACCGAAGGAGCGCAGCTCTCCATCGACATTCTATCGACGCCGCAAGTCCGAGAATTCATAGAGAGTCATGCGTCTGTCCTTGACTCGTCATTCGAACAAGTAAAGATGTCCGATGCCATGCGTAAAAGACTCCACCGCTCGGACTTTATCTTCTCCGGCATTAAGACATTCCACGAACTCAACGAGGCTTTCCCCTCGCTTGTAGATGAGAACGGCGAACGAAAATCGTTTGAACGCTTTTTGAACGATGTTCGAAGCATAGACCAGACCTATAATGCAAACTACCTCCGGGCGGAGTATAACTTTGTCACCGCTTCAGCAGAGATGGCCGCTAAATGGGAAGGTTTCATGCAGGATGGCGACCGCTATCATCTCCAATATCGAACTCAAAAGGATGATAAGGTTCGCCCGGAACACGCCGCCCTCGATGGTGTGACGCTCCCTCCTTCCGACCCGTTTTGGGCGGAGTTCTATCCTCCGAATGGATGGAACTGCCGATGCACTGTCGTACAGGTTCGCAAGTCAAAGTATCCGGCGACATCCCATGCCGAAGCTATGAGGCTTGGCGACGAGGCTCTGCAACGCGACAGCAAGGGAATATTCCGCTTCAATCCCGGACTTGAGCTAAAGACGGTGCCGGACTACAATCCCTACACCATACGACGCTGCCGGGATTGCGACATAAACAAGCGGAAATTCGCATTCAGGCCGATGAACAGTCTGTGTGAGGCGTGTGCCATCATAAATGAGTGTTACAACGACCTGTCAAAATCCGAAAGTGCCGTTGTCAAAAAGCATTATATGCGTGAGATGGAACCGCTTCTTACAAAGAAAATTTCTGTCAATGGCAACGGACATCCTATGAGTGTCGGGTTCTCCAAATATGGGAACAAGCATTTATACGCCGATACTTTCGGGAGGAGTTCCGTGCTGACTAAAGATGATCTCGCCTCACTTGACTCTCTTTTAGCCGGAGCGAAATTCATAAAAAAAGTGTCGAAATCAAAACCTCGCCGCGACCGCATCGAGAGATTCTACTATTATGAGGCTGAGCTGCATGGCAGGAAGGTCTATCTCAATGTCGGAGAAACCGACATCATATCGCGTACCGGCAAAATCAGACATGACCGATTCCTGTATTCGATAACGGATACGATACAATAAAAAAAGAACCGACTGTGGCGACACCTTATGCTTTACGCAAGTTTAGCCCACACACAGTGCGATTCTTGATTGCAAATTTACAAACAATTTCTGACATACAAAAGTTTATGAGCACGATTTTAATGCTTTTCAAGACCGCCAACAGGCTTCTGATATAACTTATTCACTGCTGAACGCCAAATTATGAGTAAATTTGCAGTCTCAAAGGCGGAGTCCCTCAATAGGCCGTGTGGTCTATCGCGGCAACAACAACGCGAATGCGAATGGCGGCGTGTCGTACGCGAATGCGAATAACGATGCTTCGAATGCGAACACGAATGTCGGCTCGCGTCTGGACAACCAACAATCGGCGTACATCACCGGGAACGTGTTCCCCACGAGGTGCCGAGAGGGATAAGCCACGGCAACAGCGGCGAAAGCCGGAAAGCCGGAACATCAAGTGAACGAGTAGGGTTTGGTAGGCGTAAGCTCGAAGAACCCGGACTCGGAGAAGGAAGGCTCAAGGAGCCGGTTGTTACACATTTCTAAAACGCTCCGCACCATGCGTCGAGAAGGACATATCATAGAGGAGATTGTCGCCTATCCCAATATGGCACAGTCATTCGACCAAGTTCTGCGAGGCACAAGCCGGAAGCGGAGCCGACAGGGTCGTTGGCTATTGGCGCACCGGGAGGAGGTTATAGCGGAACTCTCGGCTCAGATTGCCGACGGCAGCTATTTCATCGCCGGTGGATACAGGGAGCGCACAATCATCGAGGGCGGCAAAGAACGGCACATACAGGTTCTTACGATGAAAGACCGCATCGCCGTCCATGCTGTGATGTCTGTTGTCGATGAGCATCTGAAATGCCGCTTCATACGCACGACTTCGGCAAGCATCAAGGGTCGCGGTATGCATGACCTCAAGGCTTACATCGAGCGTGATCTCCGGGAACACCCGGACGAGACCCGGTTCTGTTACAAGTTCGACATCTCCAAGTTCTATGAGAGCGTCAGTCAGCAGTCCATTATCGATTGCGTCCGGCGCATCTTCAAGGATGAGAAGCTGATTGTGATACTTGAGCGGTTTATCCGTATGATGCCCTCCGGGGTGAGTATAGGCTTGAGAAGTTCCCAAGGACTTTGCAACCTGCTCCTGTCGGTTCATCTCGATCACATTCTTAAAGACCGTCTCGGAGTGCCGTTCTATTATCGATACTGCGATGATGGTGCAGTCCTTGCCGCCTCCAAAGAGGAACTGTGGAGAATCCGGGACATCGTCCATGAGTGCGTGGGGAGCATAGGTCTCAAGATAAAAGAGAACGAGCGTGTATTCCCGGTAACCGAGGGCATTGATTTTTTGGGATACGTCATCTATCCCGACCATGCGCTTATCCGCAAGCGCATCAAGAAGAAGTTCGCCCGGAAGATGGGCGAAGTGAAAAGTCGTAAAAGACGACGTGTGCTTGTTGCATCATTCTACGGAATGGCCAAGCACGCGCAATGTAATAATCTTTTTAACAAATTAACAGGCATAGAAATGAAATCATTCAAAGACCTCAATGTCGCTTACAAGCCTGATGACGGCAAGAAGCGATTCCCCGGAGCGGTGGTAAGCATCCGGGAACTGGTGAACCTTCCCATCGTAGTCCGCGACTTCGAGATGGGAGTCAAGACCTCGCAGGGCGAAGACCGCTGCGTTGTCGCCATCGAGCAGAACGGCGAACAGAAGAAGTTCTTCACCAATTCGGAGGAGATGAAAAACATCCTCCAGCAAGTTAGTGAAATGCCGGACGGGTTCCCCTTCGAGACCACCATCAAGGCGGAGACCTTCGGCAAAGGTAAAACCAAATACGTCTTTACTTAAACATGAAACGAGTCCAAGGCAATCCCGATGTCGCTCTGATTGAGTGTACCAACCCGATCAGAAAAAAATGGCGCATCCGTTGGGACGTAACTACTGACGAATCCGGCACCACCTCCTACATGGAGGAGGAGTTCAACCATCAGCCTTCCGTGGAGGAAATCAAATCAATCATCAGCGGTTGGATTGATGAGCAAACCCGAAATGCAATCCTCTCCGGCTTTTCGTATGAGGGCAATACCGTCTGGCTCTCTATCGAGAATCAGACCAACTATGAGAGGGACTACAACAAGGCCAGACTCGGTTTGCCGGGATCTCTGCCTGTCACCTTCAAATTCGGCTCTGATGAAAAGCCGGTCTACCGTATATTCGAGACCATCGGTGACATCGAAGAGTTTTACCAAGGCTACACATCCCACATCAAGAAGATACAGCTTGCCGGATGGAACGCCAAGGACGCGATTGACTTGGAACTCTACCGAGTAGACTGACCCATCTGCCCTTCGGGGGAGGGCATAATGCCTTCTCCGGCCGATCTAACCGTGCTTGTTATATAAGTGAGACAGTGCAAAATTACAAAAATTTCGGGACATGACCATATTTGAGATTCTGAAATTCAACCGGGAACTGCTTAACAGGCTCCGTAAATCCGGGATTCGACTTGAAGATGCCGACTACATCGACCTTTTCGTTGACTTCAACAAAATGGTCGCCGCCGGAGAAAAAGTGTCGTATGCGGTGGCTTGCCTTGCCACCAATTACCGTATATCAGAGCGCAAAGTCTATACTCTGATCAAGCGGTTCCAAAGTGACTGCAATCCGGGTGCAGTGTAATTCGTCGTGTCGATAGTGTGCCACAGTCGCCGGTGCGCTAACTTTGCACTGTTTCAATTCTCTCAACAAAATGGCGACAAACAAATACCATCAAATCCTCAAGCGGATTCTTGAAAAAGGACGTGAGCAGTCCAACCGCAAGGGGAATATAAAATATTTGCTCAACGAACAGCTTACGCTGACACCTGCCGACCTACTTGATATTTTCGAAGGACACGGCATCGCCCGAAAGAAGCTGCGCTCTGAACTGAAGCTCTTCATGAGCGGCGAAAGGTCGGTTGAAAAATACCGCGAGGCCGGTATCAATTGGTGGGATTATTGCGGCTCAATACTCGTCAATTCCTATCCCACTTACTTCGAGAAGCTGCCGCCTCTAATCAGACGTATCAATACCGAGAAACGCAATTCCAAGAACTATGTGCTTTTCCTCGGCGCGACCGAGGTGGAAAGCAATCAGGCACCGTGCCTGTCGCTTGTGCAGTTTCAGATAGAGGACGGCTCGCTTGTGCTGACAGCATATCAACGCAGTTCCGATGCCAATCTCGGACTCCCTGCCGACATATATCACCTCTACCTCATGGCGTGTCATATCGATTTGCCGTTAAAATCAATCACACTGTTCCTTGGGAATGTCCACATATACGAGAACAACATTGAAAATACAAACCGGCTGCTCTCCGGCGAGGATGCGGTCAAATTCGAATTAAACGTATGAGCGCACTCTACCTATCGGCACCGCTTCCATTCGTAGGACAAAAACGAATGTTTGCAAAGCACTTCATAGAAGTAATCAAACAGTATCCTCCCGGCACTGTATTCGTTGATCTGTTCGGCGGCTCCGGCTTGCTCTCTCACATCACCAAGCATTTCCACCCGGAGTCAAGAGTGATATATAATGACTTCGACAACTACCGGCACCGCATCAACAACATCGAGCGCACCAACCGGCTGCTCTCCCTCATACGACCTATATCAGACCGATTCGAACGGCATAAGCCTATAACCGGGGAGTCCCGTGAGCAGATATTCAAACTGCTCGAACAGGAAGAGCGAGAGAACGGGTATATAGACTTCATCACGCTCTCGTCCTCGCTGATGTTCTCAATGAAGTACAAACTGAGCATCGAAGATATGCGCTCCGAGGTACTATACAACAAAGTCCGCAAAAGCGACTATGCACCTTCCCCGGATTACCTTGCCGGGCTTGAGATAGAATCCTGTGATTACCGGGAACTGTTCGAGCGGTTCAAAGACACTCCGGGGGTCGTGTTTCTCGTTGATCCGCCATACCTTTCCACCGATGTCGGAACCTATCGTATGTATTGGAGACTCGCCGACTATCTCGATGTGCTGTCGGTTCTGCCCGGCCACAACTTCATATATTTTACTTCCGAGAAATCGTGCATAGTCGAACTGTGCGAGTGGATGGGTCGCCACCCCTCGCTCGGAGACCCGTTTGCCCGTTGTCAGAGGAGGGAGTTCAAAGCGACGATGAACTACAATGCCCGGTACACGGACATCATGCTGTTCACGATACCCGGTCTCCCTCCCGACAACGCCGCATAAGGCCTTTTTCTCGCCCATATATCGCAAGAGAGCCGTCACCCGATAAAGGTAACGGCTCTCTGTCTTTTGACGCGACACAGCGCGTTTATTTGCCTATTCTTTTGATGGCGATAAAGCTGTAGACCTCGATGCTCTCCACAATATCCTCGTGGTTATGGTTCGTGATCGATTCTTCGAGAGTGAAATCTGCGAAGCTATTGCCTTCAAGTCCGGCAAGCACATCATGAATCTTATCCGGCAGCTCAAAGAATTGCCCGGAGCCGTCGGAACCGTCTGCCACGGCAGATGCCCAGTCGGTCACGATATGCAGACGCACTCGCGCCTCGGCTCGGTATTCGGTGCCGGGCACTATGGATTTCCATTGTACCGGCTCAATCTCGACGAATACCGCCGGACGTTCCCACGCGGATTCCTGTTCTATGAATTCCACGTTCTGATTCCACAAGTCGATGTGCTTTATGGCTCGGTCGTTCAAGTCATCATCGGCATCGAGAGGAGCGATATGGTACTCCCCGACAGCGTTGACACACAAGAGAGTCAGACGCTGCTTGATTTTGTCGTAAAGTTCTTTTCTCATCGTTCTATAATATCAAAATCGGTGTTAAAAAATTCAGTGAGATTCTCTTCGATAATTTGCCTTACAGTCTGCTCGACTTCGGGGGCGGTTCCAAGGAATCGGCGGCGAGGTATCCTTATTTTTGTGCCGACCTTCATCAATGCCATGAATTTCCAAAATTCGGCTTCCGTAGATAACTGCACCGTTCTTTTATCCTTGCGCAATGAGCCGTCCTTGCGTCTGCCGAATGAACCTGACGTATCATAGTATTTATGCCAGAAGAACCGTTTCATCTTGGCTGTTACCTTGATTTCGCCACCTTCGTTATGAATGGCTGCTGCCGGATGCTCCGTTCGGAACACAATGCTGTTCTCTGTCTCATAACTTCTGATGCTCCTGCGGAGACCGCCGGTGTCAACAAGGATATGACCGCCGGGACGGGTCGGACTCTTACGCCGCTGCCATGCCTCCGAGAAGAATGCCTGTCTCTCGAAATTGCGGTCGAACTCATCGGTCATCTCAACCTGTATGTCCCGGAGGATGTTCTTGATTATTTGGTCGTAATTATTCGCCATCGTCTTTCAGCATATCGAAAAGGTTAGGAGATTCGGGTAAAGTTTCAGTGAACCCCGGCTTTGTCGGAGCTTTCAAAAGGTTGTAAAAAGTACGTTCACAGATACCATACACAGGATATATGTACCTGCGCCATATTTCCCGGTTGGGAATTCCATGCTTGGCGTGTTGGTCATATATCCTGTTGATGTCTGCGACTCGCTTCTGATAACTCTTTCCGGATTTCTTACCCATGCGTCAGTATCGTTTGTTGTGATGCGGTTTATACGGTCTGATGTCCAATGTCATCTCGCAGCTTACGGTTACCCTGCCGCTGCCCTCGCACTGAAGGCAAGTGTGGAATTCGCCTTCTTCATCCCCGGCCACCCTGCCGGTGCCTTTGCAGACCCGGCAGAGGGCGACCTTGGGAGGTCTTGTTATTTCGCGTTTCATGCGGCACCTTCTTCTTTTTTGGGTTCCACGAAGAAGGTCTCGTCCTGCGTCACCGTAATGCCGCAGTCGATCATCACTTCCCGGAGGGTTACTCCCGGACTGAGCGGTTCGCCCGGCTTGGCAATTTGTGCGTCGCGCTCGGCCAAAAGCCTGTCCTTGGCTATCTCCTCGGTGGTGCGGATATAGCCGGGAAGCAGCCGTTTCACAAGCTGGAGTGCGCTTGCCCATGTGAAACCTTTGAGGGTTTTGAGCTTGGGGGTGCCGGTGCGGAAGCCGATGGTGCCATGAACCATTTCGAGGCTCTTCTTCTTGCTGAAGAGTTCCGGCTGATTCTCGGTGGCGTAGGCTTGGAGCGTGTCGAAAGCCTCGTCCTGCGTCGCCTGTAATTGCGACAGGCGGTCTTGGTGCTTCTCTCGGATCTGTGCGCACTTCAGCTCAATTTCGGCTGTGATTTTCGCACGTTCTGCGTCTGCCTTGGCGTAAGTTGCGAAGGCTTCTTCTGCGGCTTCTTTGGTAACGCCGGAGATAACTGTTTTTTTCTGTCTTTTTGCCATTGTTGAAATTGGTGTTATATGGTGATTATTCTTCGGTGGGTATTAACTCTTCACATTGGAATTCGACGAGGTTGGCTTGGTTCGTCGCCCATTCAGCTATCTCTCGCAAGAGTTCGACGTAATCACCGTTCTCCATGTCCGAGGTGTGGAGCTGAATGTAGTTTTCGATTTGTTTTATTACTTGCTTCATTTCAGTTGTAGCTTGTCATGCCGGGAGCGGCAAGGTTTATGAGATATGTTATACGTTGCTGAGGTGTTTCCGGGGTTTGTGTCGGTTCTGACTTCTTGCGCTGCCATCCCTTGCGCTTTATGGAGCGGAGCTTGGTGGCGAGTTCCATCAGTTCCTCTATCGAGAGCTGCCCGAAGGCTTTCCCGGAGATTCGGGGGTGGCGGCAGAAATCATTTATCTGCGCCCAATCGGTCGTATCAACTTCAAGTTCCTGCATCAGCTTGAGTGCGATGCTCCGGCGACGCTTGAGTTCGTCTCTCGTCCCATTCATCCCCTCGATGGCGATGCAGAGGTCGGTATATTCCTTCCGCGTCATTTCCTTGAGGGAATCGGTGCGTCCGGCAGTATATTGCAACACAAACTGACGCTTTGCCTCGTCCGGCTCTCCATGAATGGTGAGCTTGTGAAAGGCGGAGTAGAACCGCCCGAAGTTAGTTACCTGCTGTTTCATCGTTCTTGGTCTGTTCTTGTTTGTAGTGAAGCATTGCCATCAGAGTCTCTTCAGACAGGTGCTTTGCAACTCCTAAGAAATAAGTATCCACATACTCGGCGATTGCCCATTCAGAGGCATACTCAAGGTTCTTCTCGATGAATTGAGCTTTTTCGGTTCGGCCTAACTGACGAAAGACCTGATTGATGTTTTGTGCCATTTTATTTATTCGGTTTCCAATCTATCGTTACCAAGGCGATGACTTCGCCAGTTCCTTCGCAGTCGGGACACATCGTCTCCCAAGGCTGATGCTTTGTGGGTGGAAAGTATCCTCTGCCGTGACAATAAGGGCAGGTCATTGGCCGGGAGCAGAACCCCTCTTTTCGGATACGTTCCTCCGGCTCAAGTATTATTGTTTCACTTTTCTTACTCATTTATCCGATATTGTTTGAAGTTCTTAAAACACCTTCTTCCCACACTACATAATAGCTGCCGGGGTCTTCGGTGAATCGTCCTTGGCAAAATGCCTTGTAACCTACCACCCGGACTTTGATCCCGGCGATATATCGAAGACGGACGGACGCTTTGCCCATTGGCTGTCCCTTATATTCCTGCGATATAAAGATGAAGCTCTTTGCCGGGAAGCGTTCTATTAACTGTTTTGCCTGATCGTATGTCCACCCTGCGACTTGGAAGCTGTCAATTACCACAAAGTGCGGACTTTTCGGCTTGGCGAGACGCTCAACGAGTTCATCATACGTGTCGCTTGTTGCAACCCGGAACCTGCCCTGAACATCGCCCATCTTAAACAGTTCGACCCTGTCCTTGAACGATTGCCCCACACCTTCCTCAAAGGAGCAGTAAAGCACCATGCCGTAGTTGCAGAGTTCCTTGGCGAGCTGCATCACAAAGCTGCTCTTGCCGGAAGCGGACGCACCGCTGATAAACCATGCCTCGTTGGTGGTCGGGAAGCCGAAAGGTCGGCTCCACCGCTCACCCCACGGCAGGGTTTTGTAGGTCTTGGCAAGAACCTCTTTCGGACTATATGCTCGCTTGGCCATCGTTACTTCTTCTCTTGAGTCTTTTTCAGTTCCGCTATAAGCAAATCTGCTTCTGCTACAGCGTCCTTAACATCATCCTCTCTTGATGTCAAGAGTTTTCTACGCTCCATATAGACGGCGAATGCAATCTCGTATCGACGCTGCTCCCAATCGGGTTCAGCATCCTGCGCCCTGCGCATCATTCGGTTGATATTGATAACCGAATCCATATACTGCTTTTCAATAACTGTCATGATTATTTACGTTTTGAGGTTTTATGAGGGAACTTATAGCACCATCCCATGATTTTTCCAGCTTAATGCCTTCGAGTAAAAGTCCGAAGGTATTGACCTTTACGATGCCTAACTTAGGACATACGCGACCTAAATGAAGGTCGGTGTATTTGCCATCCTGAAAGACCACTCGAATCTCGCGTCGCTTGTTGGCTTTTGTCAACTCTGACGGGTCTTTAAGCACTCTTCGGCTACCATCCGCAAACGTGACTTTAATTTTGAAATCCATCATTGTCTCTTTAGTTTTTCGATTTCAGTATAAACTCGGCGAAGTCCTCCGCCTGTCTTCCGGGCAATCTCCCCGGCATCGATGCCTTCCGGCGCATTGAGCTTGGCCACGATTCGAGCCTGTTCAATGAGGAACTTGGTGCGCTCCTTGCTATCGTCCGGCGTAACCTTGCTGTAGCGGTCACCGTAACGGCTGAGCATCTCGGTGTAGCCCACCTTCTTGCACTCGATGGAGCGATTGATTTTCTCCTTGAGACCGTCGGCTCCCATCATGTACCATGCGCAGCATCGCTCGGTGGCATTCCACAGTGCCTTGAGTTCGAGGAAGGCTTCATACTGAAGGTCTCCTGCCTCGTCAAGAATGATTAGGGGGCTGTCGATGGAGCGGAGATAAAAGACAAGGTCTTCATACACGTCGGCATACCGGCCTTTACTGTCCACGCCAAACTCGGCGGCAATCTTGCGCACGAGCTTGAGCTTGGTCTTGACCTGTGAGCAGTCGATGTAGATGGCGTTGGGGTGCGTCTTGACATAGTGCCGGGCAGTGAATGTCTTGCCGATATTGGGCAGGTCGCACATGATCGCGCTGATGCCGCTCGACTGACAGGCTTCAAGCTGTGCCGTGATGAACATGAAGGTCGGGGTCTTAGCTACCTTCCATTCGATTTCTCCCCGGAGGCTGACTCCGAGCTTACGGGCGATGCTTATCCAGTTGGCGTCGCTCAGAACCCGGTCGGTCTGGCCGTTCTTGACCGCGCTGTAAACCGATGTGGTGATGCCCAAGGAGGCTGCGTGTTTCGCATCGCTCGGATAGTTGGCGCGGTTCGACTTGATCGCGGTGAGGATTTTGTTTTTGATGTCTGTTGTAATCATATTCTAACAGTGTTATAATTTCGTTCTATAAGTCTTGCAAAGCTCGTGCGGCGTAGTCTTCACTGAGTCCGTATTCTTGCGTTTCTCGCGTTTCCGGCTCCGGGACGATAACTTCTTCCACCTCGATCGTCTGAGGCCGTGTATCGCGTTCTATTACGCCCACACGCCCGATGGCGTTGTCTTCGACATATTTGTTGAAGTGGCTGATCTTTTTTCGCTGCTCTGTGAAGATTCTCTCGTCTTCCTCGGTCTGCTCGGCACGGGCGGTGTTGTAGGTGCCGAGGTTCTCAAGCCGGTCGATATACATATCGCCTTGATAGATGAACATATCGGTGATTTTGCCCTCATCGTCGGTGAGGTAATAAGCCTCTACCTTGTAGTCGTTGGGGGCGAGCAGCTCGATAACTTCTGTCTTGCTCAGCCACCAATCGACTCCGGCTACCCGGCAGTATGAGTTTCGCCGGATTGTAGTGCTGACTCTTTCGCCGACATACCGGGCAATGGTCGCTTTGTCGAGGGGTTGTAGTGTCGGGTTGATGTTGGCGACAAGCACATCCCATCTTGTCATGCCCTTGTACTTTTTCTGATTGGGATGCAGGGCATGGTTGTATTCGTAGATGTCGCGCATATCGTCAGCGATCAACTCATCCCAAGTGTAGTATTCCTTCTCGACGTAAGTGTTGTTGAACTCGTCGAACACCTTGTTGCTCTCGGTTCGGTACTGTCGGCTCTTGGCGAAGAACCTGCCGATGCCTACATGGTTCCGATGCTCGATGCTGCGTTTTTTCGCACCGTTGAACTGCTCGGCGTGTTTCTCCTGTGAGTTCATCGGGGCGCAGAACCTTACGAATGGGAACATAACACCTGCACGGAGAAAGGAGTCTCGCCATTGGCTCATGAGGTGGTTCTCGACCTCGACCTCGGCAGGGCAACCCCAGCCTTGACGGTCGAGCAGCCTGAACATATTGCGGAACATATCCACCACGAGGTCGACGTTCTTGGCGCGGTTGTAGGCGTAGCCGATACAGCAGCCGCTTGTCACGTCGTAGGCATAGTAAGCCTTCGGGCGAATCCGGGTGTCCTTGAGTTTGCGCGGAAGGTCGCGGTCGTCGAATGACACCTTCGACAGTGAGAACTCGCCGTGATGACGGTGCATGTGCGGCATGGTCTCGTGCATGAAGGTCGTGTAGCTCATGGTCGCCTTGTCGATGATGATTTTGTTTTTCGGCTTGTTCAGATAGTTGATGATGGTCGCCTCGCTCAGAACCATCGGCTCTCCGTTCTTGTCGGTAAAGTCATCGGGATTGAACAGTTCGCCGGATTCCGGGTCGTACACGTCAAGCTCGCCTGTAACGAAGGAGTTGTACAGTTCGAGGACGTTGGTGCCCCACGGCTTGTTGGGAAGGACTGCAATGCCGAGAATAAGACGCTCGGTCTTGTGGTCAACCTTCCGGGCGCATTGATTGCCGAATTTACCGCTGATAAGACAGGCGTAACCGTTGGCCTTGTAGTCGTTGACCTTCTTGCGGAACCGCAGGGTCGATGCCGGGAGGGTGTGGCCGAAATGCTTTCGCAGAACCTCAATGGTTGCGGCCATCATACTCCAGTCGTATTTGCCTCCGAACAGCCTTTGGGCGGTGGCTGCTCTGTCGTAGAGCTTGATGCAGGTGTTGAGAACCGAGGCGTTAGTGACGTATTCCTGTGCCTTCTCGCGTGGAAGCGTCATGCCGCACTTTTCTTTGGAAAAGAAGAAGGCCACAGCCTGTTGATCGACCTCGTAGTTGCTCTTGACCCAGCCCTCAAGCCGAGCCTGTGCGCCGCCGGGGTAAACTTCCTCGACTTTGTCTTTAGTATGTTGGGGTAAGCTGTCAACGGCAATGAGAGCATAGCTTCCCCTTGCTCCGCCTCCGCGCCGTATCACCTCGACACGGTTACGGTTTGTCCAATTACGATAATTGGATTCCGTAACGATGCCGCCGTCGAACAACTCGCGGGTCGATATACAAAGTCTGCCGTCGCAATATTCCATATCCCGAACTTTTATCTCAATGCTACTGCCTGAGCCTGTATTTCGTAAATCATCGGGATAGTTACATTCTCGAAACTTGCCACCTCTCTCCCCTTGAAAAAGATGTGGCCGGTACCGTCATTTCGATAGAACTCAAGTACCGCTCCGTTTGGGAGGTACTGACGCATCGTGCCGTCCGCATCATGGAAAGTCTCCATCTCCGGCGAGGTAACCATGACTACACCACCGCGATTCATAGCGGCCTTGCGGATTCGGTTGAGGAGGTCGTTGCCCGGCTTGTCAAGAGCCAAGGCATTGAACACTGTGCGCTCGGTGACCTTGAACAGTTTCATCAGAAACTGACGGTCGGCCTTCGATACTGCAATTTGTCTTTTCATTTTCTCACTTATTTAGTCGGTTATTAATCTCGTCGATGGCTTCTTTCAGAGCGAAGTGTCCGGCAACAAGGGCGGCGTACTGCTTGGATTGATCGCACTCCCAGTCGTTGTGGGTTGCCTCGAACTCATCGAGGACAACCCCGGTGTCGTTGAGGTTCTGTGTCAAGGTCTCCATGAGCAGCTTGACTGCAACCTCGGTTCTTTTCTCTGAATGCTGTTTCATCTTTTCTGAAATTTGGTGGAAGGGGCAGGATTCGAACCTGCGACTCTGACTGCTCGGTCAAGCGGTGCGCACCAGTGCTCTATCCTCTGAGCTACCCTCCCGAAATGCCGCCGGGCTTGCAATTCCGGCGGCGGTTCAAATGTTGTGCCTTTCGGCTTTAACCGGCTCTCTTGCCGGAGGATTGCCCTCTCTTGGGTCTAACCCTTATCCGTTTATTGCCTCTTGACGACGCTGATTGTTATCCACAATGTCGTCAAACCATCTATCACCTGCTTGCAGTTTGAAAATTGCCAACTTCGCCACATCAAGAGCGTTCAGGGGGAACATCAGACAGGTCAGTTCATCATTATAGGCATTGTCGCCGGTGAGTCCGTAAAACTCATTCATATCCGCGCCTTTGAAAGTGATGAATTCCTTGGGTGTTCCGATACCTCTTGTTTCAAGTAGGTCTTTGTATCCGGCAGTCCACTCGTTGAGGTCTCCGGCACAGCCTAAGATGGTATAGTAGCTGCCATTGTAGGCTGCGTTGAAAGTCGCCTCACGATTGTCAGCATTGACTTTCAGTATTTGTTTTGCCTCACTCATAATCGTTTATTTTATTTCGTTAATAATCGGTTTCACGGAGCAGCCGTAGGCGCAAATCAAGCGGTGCTTCAACTTCTCTACATAGAATTCCGGGGCTGTGAACATGATGCCGTTCTCTTCATTGTAGCTGAAGGGTACGCCGTCCAAAATCAGCACTGCGGCCACCTTATGCTTGACGCTCTGCGTCTGCCATTCCTTGATTTCGTCTGTCTCGCTCATATTTGTAAATTTTGAGAACTCGCGGTTTTTTCGTATCTTTGGCCGCTCGTTCATTACTGAATACGATGCAAAGTTAGGTGAAAATTTTCAACCTACAAAATTTTTAACCGATTATTTTCAACCGATGTGTAAAATTCTCCCCCGGATAAAACAGTTAGCCGAGCATGAAGGGATAACTATCGGAGCCCTTGAGCGCATTATTGGTGCGAGCAAGGGCGTACTTTCTCGTGCTATAAGTAATGGAACCGATATCCAATCCAAATGGCTTCAAGCCATAGTTGAAAATTATCCCCAATATTCAGCTCAGTGGCTTCTGACAGGAGTAGGGGATATGATGTCCACGTCTAATGGCATTCCTTCGTGTCTTGTCGAAACAGATCCAACGACCGGCAAAAATTATATTCCACCTACCGCACCCATAGAAGCACCTCCATCACAAGTTGCTTCAGATTCATCATTGGTAACTAACCTTGTTACTACAATTCAGAAACAAGCAGAAGAGATTGGTCGCCTCAAGGAGCGCATCGCGCAGCTTGAGCGAGAAAAAAACGTTGTCGAGGAGTCCTTTCAAACTGCACCAAGGGAACTTTCCAAATCCACCGTGGACTTATAGAGGAATGGGAGAGATTTGGAATATGCCCCAACTGAACGAAACGGATACCAAAGGAAACCCCGGAATACCCTCGAATCGCCCTTCTCCGGGGTGTTACCCCCTCAAAATGGGGTCTAAATCGGCTCAATCCCTTGAATTTCCTATATTTAATAAGGTAGTCGAGCGCAAAGCAACGGTTTTTTCTTAATAGTGAAATGCCAAAATCGGGGGTCTATTTTGAAAAAACGGTATTTTTCTACCCCTCTATTACCCCCCCCGATTACCCCAAATGTGAATATCCACTTTTCCACAAGTGAATATCCACTTTGAATATCCACCTGAATATCCACCCGTCAAAATCGACCATTCGAACACAAAATAGGGGAACCGCAAGGCTCCCCCGGAAAGTAGGCGTTTTAGCGGCTCTCTAAGTCCGTTATAACGCCGCTATTATGTCATTCAATCATCTGCGCCGTCGCAGGCTCCACGAGGGGATGTGAGCAGCGTAGTTTGCTGTATTATCGCACGTTTGGTAACAACAGTGCCGCCACCACTCAATCCGGCGCGGCGCAGATAATCATACCCACAACCCACTTGTTCCGGGGTCAGATGGTGGAAAATGGCGGCAATCGAGCCGAAAGCGAGGGTTTTACGCTTGCCTGTCAAGTGAACGATGATGCATTTGGTCTGTCTCATACTCGTAAATTTTCCGCAAATATACACAAATAACCGCTATTTGCAACCTTTTGAGAAAATTATAATAGGGAACAGGCACAAAAAAATCGGCGCAAAGCCGACTCCCCTACCCTTCCTGCTGACTAAAGCCACAGTGTAAACCATCCGATGCCAATCACGCGCCGGGTGTAGCCCCTGTGTAAACTCGTCGAGCCGAAAATTAAACCGAAATTAAACCAATGTAAACGCTTCGTTTTTTTGACCGCACTCCCCTACCCTCGCCTAACTGCCGCAAACTCAAAGGCTTTCATCAAATCCGACCGACCTCAACATCAAACGCTTCGTTTTGTGCCCCATATACGTTATCTGATGATTACTTTTGTGGCTTTGTTGCCGCGGCGGACGATGTAGAGGCCCGGCTGGAGTGGTGGGATGACTTGGATTCCCTGCAAATTGTAGTATTCGGCAGGGGCTTCGCCGTCGGGGTTGATGTCTGCGATGCCTGAGGCGTCTGATTCGATGGCATATTCGAAGACTTCGGAGGGGAGATAGTCTTTCTTCACTGCCACGAATTTTATTTTCATGGCTTGACCTTCAAATATGAGCGGACGGGTGTCTAAGTCGTAGGTCTTGCCGTCGTGGTCAGTGTTTTCGGTAGCTGATTTCTGTTGCTGTTTCGGCACAACAGGGTCTTTGCCGTCGAGGGTGTAATATATCTTCACATCGCTCTCCCGGACAAATATTATAGCCTCGTTCATGTCGTAGACCTTCTCGGCGGGGCGTTTGAAGTGGACGTTGATTTGGGTTTGCGGTACAGGTTCACCTGTCAGAGTGAAGAGGATTATGTCGGAGGGGTTAAGTCCGGTTTTAATCGCAATAACTTTGAGGGTCAAAGTCTCGCCCATATATATAATAGGTGTCTCGTCGATGTCGAAAGTCGAGGGTGAGGACACTTTGTCGGTAGGTATTACCGGGTCGGAACCGTCGAGGGTGTAATATATCTTCACATCGTCGAATTTCTCAAACCTGACTGTCTCTTTAAACTTGTAATTCTTTTCCTTGAGAATATAGAAGTGGGAGTTTAGCTCGGTTTTAGGGATGGACTCACCTTCGATAACCACAGTGATTACCTCAGAGGGTTTAAATCCCTCCTTTACGGCAATGAATTTAACATATATGGGCTTTCCTACATATATTATAGGTGTGGTGTCAAGGTCGAAAATGGAGGAATTTTCGATTATGCCATTTGGTACCACTGGCTGGGAGCCGTCAAGAGTGTAGTAAATTTTAACGTCGCTGTCACGCAGGAAGATGACAGTCTCGTTCATGGCGTATGACTTATTAGCCGGCTTCCGGAAATGGACATTAAGCTCGGTCGGTTTTAGCTCCCCGGCGATTTTGACAGATATGATCTCCGACGGACCGAAACCATTCTTTATTGCTATGAATTTAACGTTCAGGATTGTGCCTTTGTAGACAATCGGGGTCGTATCCAAATCGAAAGTCGAGGGACCAATAGGTAAGCCTTGCTCCTTGTCGGGGGCTATGGGGTTGGAGCCGTCGAGCGTATAGTAGATTTTCACATCCTTGTCACGGAGGAAATTCACAGTCTCGTCAATAGCATATTGCTTGTCAGCGGGCTTTTTGAAATGCACGTCAACTAAGGTCGGTTTTAGCTCGCCGGTTATCTGGATGGTTATTGATTCCGATTGACGGTAGCCGGGCTTGACAGCGATGAATATGACTTTTAAGGGAGTGCCTTTATAGATGATCGGATAGGTGTCGAGATCGTATGTATGGATACCCATCGGAATCATTAATTCCTTATCGGGAGCCACAGGTTCGGAGCCATCGAGGGTGTAGTAAATCTTCACATCGGTGTCACGCAGGAATATGACGGTCTCATTTATGGCGTATTGCTTATCAGCGGGTTTCTTAAAATGCACGTCAAGCTGGGTCTGCTTAGTCTCACCATTAATCACTAAACATATAATTTCAGAGGGGAGGAAATCTTTCTTAACGGCAATAAACTTGATATTCAAAGGTGTTCCCTTATAAATAATAGGTGTGTTGTCGAGGTCGAAAGTTGTAGCTCCCATAGAGACTCCTTGTGATTTGTCGGGGACAATGGGGCCAGAACCGTCAAGGGTGTAATAGATTTTCACATCGGTGTCCTTCAGGAATATGACCGTCTCGTCCAAGGCGTAGGTCTTTTCAGCCGGCTTCTTAAAATGCACGCCAAGCTGAGTCTGCTTAGTCTCGCCGGAGATAACAACCGTAATGACCTCAGACGGACGCAATCCGTTTTTAACAGCTATGAAGGAAATATTTAACGGCGTGCCGGTGTAAGTGATGGGGGAGTTGTCAAGGTCAAAAGTGTTTGTACCCATAGATGTGCCATTCGCCTTGTGGGGAGGTACGGGGGTGGTTCCGTTGAGGGTATAGTAAATTTTGACGTCTGAGTCTCTTTCGAAAGTCACATTTTCGTTAAGCTTGTAAGCTTTTTGTGCCGGTTTTTGAAAATGTGTTCCGAGAGTAGTTTGCGGCACGTCTTCACCTGACAGCGACAGGGAAATCACGCTGCTTGGGGAAAATCCGGCTTTAACGGCTATGAAAGTGAGGTTGATTGGCTTGCCAAGATATGTGACAGGTGCCATGTCCCAATCGTAGGTCGGTGGCAGGGGCGATTCACCATTGGCTGGGACAACAGGTACAGAGCCGTCAAGAGTGTAATAGATCTTGACATCGCTATCCTTTTCAATGACTATCGGTTCGTTATATTTATATCCCGTGCTCTTGGGGGTTGAAAAATGGGTGGAATCTGTAGGCTTGTCAGGTGTTGGGTCTGTGCCGGGACCGGAATTATTAAGCTCGGCTTTGAAGATATGGCTATAAGATACTTTATCTATTTTATTTGGTTTGTATTCACCGATAATCCACAGTGTTTTATGCTCTTTGTGGCGCGGAATTTCGACACGCTGGTCATTTCCGGGAGCAATTGCGCCATTGGATATAATATCTTCCTTAGTCACGGTCGCACCGTCGTTAAACAGATAGTATACCGAGATTGGTTGACCATAATTAATATCCGGAGTCTCTTTCCATGTGCTTGTGACTACTATTATATCGGAAGAACTGCTTTCTTCGTCAATCTTAAAGTTAAAACTATCGAGACGATATAATGCCACATCATTGTATTCGTTCTTAGAATTGCATACAAACCTCCCCTTGTCAGAGTCATATCGAATATGCTGGCTTGGACCATTGTCGAACATTATATGTGCAACGCCTTCGGGAGTTATATCTATAGAAAGGTATTCAACACACATTCCCAATTCACTGTTTAACGCAAGTTCGCCATTATTGGTCTGTTTCTTAGTTGCTAAAGGATGTGGGTAGCCATCTATTAATGCATTGATCTTCCAATGACATTGCTTGTGCGTTATATCTTTGTTATTTGGATAATTGCGCATCACGTATATGTTGGCATTAGAATTTCCATCAAATGTAATGGAGTTGTCATTGTTTTTGGTTACGGGATGTGAGGTCAGAAAACGTTTATTATTGGAGCTGCCTGTTTCTCCCGCAGCTTTATCAAAATCTTTGGCGACAATAAGATACTTGCTATTGTGATCTATTTGATAGATGTCGGTTACAAGCCTATATGTATCCTGAGAATAGCATACGGGAATAGATAATGAGCACAATAAGCTCATAAAAATGAGGTGGAGAGACTTTTTCATGAATTAAATGGAGCGTTGTTATAGATAATATATGTAGAACTGATCTAAACTTTTTATAAGAATGGTGAATTCAAAAATGGTGAATCATTAAAAAATAAAAAGGATAAATAAGTCCGAGGGGGTCGTGATTTTTTGGTAATGTGAGATGGTCTATTGTTTTTTGTTATCGTAATGATTGCAAATGTAGGTTTATTAAATAAAAATTCCAAATAATTCAGAGATATTTTGTAAAAATTATTTAATATTTATACAAAATTAAAACTTTATAATCTTACCTGTATCAAGGTAGTATACAAATCCATACACGTTCTTATACCCAAGTGTTGACAACATGGATACATATTCCTTTAGTTGTTTTTTGTAGCGTTCCGGAGGTTGGTTGCCGGACTTGTAATCAATCACATGGATCTCATCGTTTTTAGTCCACACCACTCTGTCGGGACGTTTGGTTGCGTCCTTGGAGGAAGCAATAGGTCTTTCTATGAGTACTCGTTTGAAGTCATTAAACCAGTCAGTCACCCTATTGTCGTTGACACGTTGAGTTATCAGGTATCTTATATCCTGAATGTCGGTTTGCTTCAGACCCTTTGCTTCGGGTGACAGTTTCAGGATGTTGATGGCGTTAGGTATGTCGGCAGGAGTTTTTATATGAGCCATCAGATCATGAAGCAGTATCCCTCGCTCACGAGCCACTTCAATGTCATGATATTTATCGAGCTTTGTATTTTCCCAAATCGAACTCCTTGAACGGATATAATAATCAGGCATTTCAGTCTGATTTGCCGGAGATGAGGCTGTTTTTTGCCCGACGCTTGTCTCTGACTGCTTGAATGTTGGCTGTCCTATAGTGAGAGTATCATCGCTGTCGAAAGATAGCGGTATAAACGGGGAATTCTCCTTATTCTCAATACCGTTAGATGATAAGAGCTGGGAACAGAACTCTTCGGTAGAAGTTGATATGGCATTCACAATAGTATCGGCAAATGACGATGCTTTAGTGTGGGTGATCACGTTAACACACAATTCATCAACCGCACGTGTGAAGGCGACATACAGCAGGTTAAGTGTATCAAGAGTTTTTTGTTGATTCACCTCATTGTAATGTCCCTCAAACATGGTTCCCTCCATAGCCTTGGTTATCTTCAATGGGAGCATCGGTGGGATGATCTCAGGTTTAATGCCCGGAATATCCGAAACTTTAAACCATGCGATGTCGGCATGTCCGGTTGATTTTAATTCTCCAAACGGGATATGCACACAAGGGAACTCCAGCCCTTTTGATTTATGGATTGTGAGTATGTTTAGTGACGAATCATCCTTTGCTCCGGCTATCGACGACTTATATCCGGACTCATCCCACCATGTAAGGAACGACCTTATGTCGCCATGTCCGCGGGCTACAAAATCGGATGCTAAATCGAGGAATGCAGAGATAAAAACGTTGTCGGTGTGAAGACGGTCTTTGGGTATAATTTCGTCAATGATGCTTTCTATCAGAGATATCAAATCCATCTCCTTATTGTCGGTTACAGTGTCATTGGCATCGGCGGTTTGTGTTGATGGTTTGGGGTCAATGCCTGTCAGTACTTTCGACAGAGCCTCGGAAGACGAAAGCCCTTTGCTATGCTCGGCTTCGTAGGCGTTTATTATCGCAGCAATCTCCTTTTGTGTTTTCTTGTTCCCTTTTGTGACCCTTTCGGATGCGCATAATAGCCTTAGGCGGCTTATGATGAGAGATATGGAGGGTGAACGTGAGATACGCAGAGAGCTATCGGAGACAATCTGGAAATTGGGGAAGTCAGGATTATCCAATTTAACCGATTCGAGGTGACGGATTATCCTTTCACCTTCTTTCCAAGTTCTGACCAGAATTGCTATATCACCGGGTCGATAACCGGAAGTGAGCTGGCGGTGTAGGTCGGCGGTAAGTATATCAAGCGATTTTTGGACGGCTTCCGATTCCTCCTTATCGGTCAACAGACTTACTTTCACATATCCTCTGTGCTTGGAATGTTTGGATGAAATCTGTTGTGCCACATTCTCATAAATCCCGTCATAACCTAAATTTTTGGCGATGGCGGAGAAAATGGTATTGTTAAAGCGTATGACATCTGCCGATGAACGCCAGTTGGTGTTTTCAGCGATTGTATTTCCACTCACTATGGCTCTTCCCTCCACATCCTGCTCGGTGTGCAGGTTATGAAGCAATGACGGGTCACTGTTTCGGAAGCGGTAGATGCACTGTTTCTCATCGCCGATAACAAGGTTGTCGTAATCGTACGACAAGCTTTCATATATGAGCGGTCGGAGGTTTTGCCACTGGCTGAAGGATGTGTCCTGAAATTCATCAATCAGATAGTGATGATACCACACACCTACACGTTCGTATAGGAACGGCGTATCCTCATTGTCAATAATGCGGGCAAGGAGTGCGTTAGTGTCGCTCAATAAAATAGTAGAATTTTCTCTGCGATATTTGTCGATGTATCCTATAATGGTTGAGAACAATCCGAGCTGATAGAGATTGCTCGACAGAATGTTAAGCGTTTTAACAGTGTCGTAACAGTACTTGCATTTCTCAACGGCGTATGAAATAATTCCATCGAGATGTTCTGTTCTCAAATGAGCATTTTTACTGGTTGACTTATAGGCAGAATCAATATTTTCGCAAGCTTTTGTTATGACAGCCTGTAGATTACCTTTGTAGTCGGGATAATATCCTGTCGCCGACCAATTCCGCAATGCGGTAAGAAGATTCTTATTGATGGCATCTCCGGTTACAAGTCCGTTTTGCTCAATAGTCTCAACGGCTTGTCGGCAAGCCAGAGCAGTTTCTTTTTTTATAATATTTTTTTTTGAGAAAACTGCGTCTTTAAATTCTTCAAACCGGTTTAAATCGGAGAGATATTCCACGATTTCGGTTTCATTCTCTCGGAAAGTATCATCGGTGATATTACCGATAAATTTGACAAATTCGTCATGGACGTATGATGACCGGTTGAACAGATTGAACGATTTCCCGTCTTCAATCTGTTGAATCATGTAGTTTGACAGCCATTTTACAGGATACTTCGTGTGTTGCCGTGACGTGTCGTGGTTAAGATCTTGTAACAGGTGGTCAACACTCATTGAAATGACATTATCGTCGTCAAGCTCCACCTCATAGTTGCCTGACACCTCCGCTTCATGTGCAAATGAGCGCAATATCAATTGAAAGAATGAGTCAATAGTGGAGACGCTGAAAAAGTTGAAGTCATAGAGCAGGTCATGAAGCACATTCACGGCATGATTCTTCAACTCTTCCGGATTGCATCTGAAGGCCTTGCAGAGATCAGCTTCGTATGGACTTTTTTCATTCCAGTTCTTTTCACATCCGGCTATCACAGCCAATTCATGGATGATTCGGCTCTTCATCTCTTCAGTCGCCTTGTTGGTGAATGTTATGGCAAGGACCGACCTGTGATTATTGGCAGAGTTGCGGCTGAGGACATAATCCCCATTCTCATTCTTATGCCCTAATATAAGTTTTATATATTCACGGGCAAGCGTAAATGTTTTTCCTGAACCGGCGGATGCTTTATAAATATTTATCACTCGTTACTTCACCTTATATCCCATCTCCCTGAGGATTGGTTTTATGTCATTTAATCTGTCACCTTGTATAAGTATTTCACCGTCGCGAGAGGAACCTCCGGTGGCAAGCTTGGATTTTAGTTTTGCGGCAATTTCCTTTAATTCGGCATCATCGCAAGTGAAACCCACAATCAGAGTGGCGGTTTTCCCTTTTCTACCTTTTTTATCGAGCAGCACAGACAGAGTATCCGCTTTTTTCTCATTTGGAGTGTCGGCTTTGTCCTGCTCAGAAGATTCTTCATACGGGAGTTCGCCTGCCGCCACTTTTTGGCTTAACAAATCTTTCCAGTCCATTATGCTTAAGTAGTTTAAATGGAATCAATCGGGACCTCCATATCATGGTCGGCGGGAATATTCGAAGGATTATCTAAAGAATGAACTATAGATGCGAGGGTCATTGCATATTTATCATCTTCCACAGGCAGATTCTGGTAGAAATGGCGGGCGGAATCGGAATTAGTCTTGAACGCTTCACGATAGCACTGTGCGGCAAGCTCGATTACCTCCGGGTCGTCAGTACGCTCGTTGAGCTGCATGTATAATAGTGAGAGCCGTGCCCATTCGGTTGCGGTGATTCCGCTGTTGGTGGCATTCCCCACAAGATTGTCGCATATCTCACGTGTCGCCGACACATCGTCGGAAGCTAACGCAAGTTCAGCCGTTGCCACATCTTCTGCGATAGAATGATTGCTACGGCATGAACAGATGACAGCTAATATCAACAAGATAATAGATATATGTATGCGTTTCATAAATTAATAGTGGATTGATATGAATTTTGACTGATTATTCCTGTCGGCGTTGGAACATGTACGATACACCGTTTTGCTCCAGTTGCAGTGAAAATTCATTATGCTCTGCGATCTTTCTGGCTATGCTTGACGGTATGTCTCCGATAAGGGTACTGTCACCTTCAAAGCTTAGTGTTGCGGGATCTATTGTCATAATCAAAGAATCATTCTCCACATTCCAAGTGCCTTTGACCTCGTAGGTCAACACGCCCGGTTTGATGGCACGGATTATGCAAGTGGCATCCTTGTTCAGTGTCATGATAGGCTCGTTTTGCGATACCTCGGGATTATAGTACACGCCTATAATTTCTTTGGCTTCTGGACTAAGCTTGCTGCAGCTGCACAATACCGATAGAAGAGCGAGAGATGGTATTTGTAAAAATGTTTTCATAATCAATCTTAAGTGACACAAAGTTAGCAAATACATGCACTTTCTCCAAATTTATTTTTCTGTTTATAAACATCAATCGGGAGGTTGGATGGATACGTATTTGCAATATATGGTTTACGATGCAAATGTACAAATTTCTAAATATAAAAGGCTCTTAAAAATAAAGACGTATTTGTGGACAAAATTATACACTTGATTAACAGGCAAATGTATGCTTGTGCATTGTTATAAAAAAATACCGGAGATGTATGGGGGCATACATCTCCGGTAGTCGTATTGTCAGACGTGCTTATTAGCGTTTGAGAGTGTTGATTTCGACTTTAGGAGCGAGGATATTGGGGACGGTGGTCACTTTTTCCTCAACCTCTAAGGGGAGGGTGGCGCGGATGTCACGGGAAGAAGCTCCAATGAGTAGATTGTATGTTCCGGCATCCAGACGCCATGCTGATTTGGCTTCGTCGAATGAGGCAAGATCGTTTATGTCAAAGTTAATTTTGATGACTTCCGATTTGCTCGGAGCGAGTTCGACGGTTTTTGCAAATCCACGCAGTTCTTTTTCCGGTTTGTTGCGTTCTTTTGCCATGGCATCGGAAGCATAGAGCTGAACGATCTCTTTGCCGGGACGAGAGCCTGTGTTTGTTACAGTAACCGAGACTGTTACATTGTCTCCATCACGTGACAGCTTGGCGTCATGGTATTCAAATGTGGTGTAGCTCAATCCGTAACCGAAGGGATATGCCACATTTTTGTCAAAGCTGTCAAAATAACGGTAGCCGACATAAATGTCTTCCTCGTAAGGTGTATAGTCTACGAGTTTGGTGTCGTATTTAGGACCTTTATTGCCTATTGTCATATTTTTTTCAGGCTTTATGTCAACAGGGAAGTTCACGGTTGAGGCGTGATCTTCAAATCGGATGGGGAAGGTCATGGTGAGTTTGCCTGAGGGGATTGCTTTGCCGGTAAGTACATCGGCTACGCTATTTCCGCCTTCCTGTCCGCCTTGCCAAGCGCATAACACGGCATCCACATTGTCTCTCCATGAGGCAGTCTCGATGGCTCCGCCAATGTTCATTACCACTATCACAGGCTTTCCGGCTGCGTGGAACGCACGGCTGACATCAGCGATCATAGCTTTGTTCTCAGCGCTGAGGTTGAAGTTTGTGGATTCACGGTCAAGGAATTCGCCTGAACCGCGACCTATGGTAATGATAGCTGCATCATTGTTTTTCGCTTGCTTTGCGAGGTCGGCGGCAGCAAAATTACGTTCGGGAGGAAGGACGATAGGCATAAAAGAGGCGAGATGTCCGGTGTCTGAAACCTGTTTGTCGCGCCATGCCTGCACATGTTCCATGTATGCTTTCTGAAGAGTGCTGTCAGCAGTGATACCGGTATTTTTAAGACCGTCAAGGAGCGACACGGTATAAGCTCTGTTCACATTGCCTGAGCCGGTACCTCCGGGGATGAAATCGTATGAAGTGCAACCATACAGAGCAACCTTATTGATTTCCGGTTTAAGAGGGAGCGCCTGATTGTCATTTTTCAGGAGTACCATACCTTCACTCGCAGCCGAACGGGTAAGGGATGCGTGTGCCGCAAGGTTAGGCTTGTTGGAATACTCATACCCCTTGAAGCGAGGTGTGCGCACAATCATTTCAAGGATGCGCTTAACGTTTTGGTCAAGGATAGCTTCATCCAAAGAACCGTTTTTAACGCCTTCGATGATAGCTTCGTACTGAGCATCATATCCCGGTTGGAGCATGTCGTTGCCGGCTTTCATCTGGGCTACGACATCCGAGCCGCCAAACCAGTCGGTCATTACCATGCCGTCAAAACCCCATTCGTCACGGAGCAATTCAGTCTGCAATTCGGGATTCTCAGAGGTATAGATGCCGTTGAGGTAGTTATATGATGACATTACAGTCCATGGTTTACCCTCCTTCACGGCTGTTTCAAACCCTTTAAGGTAGATTTCACGCAAAGCTCGCTGGCTTACCTGCGCATCGTTTGCCATGCGGTTGGTCTCTTGGTTGTTGACGGCAAAATGCTTGATGCTTGTGCCGACACCATTGTCCTGCACGCCCCGAACGTAAGCTGCTGCGATTTTACCGCTTATAAACGGGTCTTCGGAATAGTATTCGAAATTACGTCCGCACAGAGGGTTACGGTGAATGTTAAGAGCGGGTGCAAGTAGCACATCGACACCATATTCCAACACTTCGTCGCCGATAGCCTTTCCGACCTGCTCGACAAGTTCCGGATTCCATGTTGAAGCCAACATTGTGCCTATCGGGAAGTGGGTGCAATAGTAAGTGGCAGTGTCGCCGTCACGTGTAGCATTGATGCGAAGTCCGGCAGGACCGTCAGCAAGCACGACAGCCGGAATACCGAGACGGGGTATGGGATAAGTGGTTCCAGCCGCACCGGGGACAATAGAGCGGGTTTCGCCAACAACGGCACTGTCACCGCTGTTGATTCCTGACATGCCTGTGCCTACTATGAGGTGAGCTTTCTCCTCAAGGGTCATCGCTGCCACAACATCATCTATGTTGTTCTCGTTGAGCTTGGGAGTTGTGTCGCATGAGGCTACACCGAGTGAGAGGGCAACCCCGGCTGCTATATATGTAATAGATTTCATAATTATTTCTTGAATAAAAGTGGGGTAAATTCGGTAAGGTAAATACGCCAGTTTTTCCAAATATGTCCTTCCGGAGTCTCGTAGTAGGTATAAGGATACCCGTTGTCGTCCAGCTTCTTACGATAAGCCTTGTTTGCGTCGAATAGGAAATCTGTATTCCCTATGCCGATCCAGTAAAGGGCAGGCTTTTTGTCAAACTGAGTTTTGAGTTTCTTGTCAAGGTCATCATATATGGGGCTCTTGACATCCTTTCCGGGTTCGATGGCAGCAGAGAAAAGACCTATGTAATCAAACATATCGGGATACTGCTTCGAAATATGCATGGAGTGGAATCCACCCATTGAAAGGCCGGCAATCGCACGGGATTTTTTGCTTTTGATGGTGCGGTAGTTCTTGTCTATGAAATTTACTACATCGGGGAAGTGTGTTTCAAAGCTACCTTCCATTGTCTTAGGGAGATTCATTGTCGGGGGAACGAAGCCGAGGCTTGACTCACCGGGAGCGGCTTGGAGGGCAACATTGCCGTTTGTCATCACAACGATCATAGGTTCAGCTTTGCCTTGAGCAATCAGATTGTCAAGGATCTGTGAAGCCCTACCGAGTTCTGTCCATGCGTTCTCATCTCCGCCCATACCGTGGAGAAGATAGAACACAGGATAGCGTTTTCCGCTTGTCTCATATCCTGCGGGTGTGTAGACGGTGAGACGGCGATTCATGCCGAGTGTGGGGCTGTTGTACCAAACCTTAGAAACAGTACCGTGGGGCACATCGTTGATTTTATACAGATCAGCGCGGTCGCCGGGGATGATGAATACATCTGAGATTGATTGCACGTCACGGATGCGGTGAACATTGGAGGGGTCGTTGATTTTAAGTCCGTCCACGAGCATTGTATAGCTGTAAAGTTCGGGGGCAAGAGGTGCGGGAGTGGTATACTGCCATACACCGTCTTTCTCAACCATGTCGGCTGTGCCGGGTGCGTCAAATTCACCGAAGGGTGTCTGCACTTTCTGTGTCGGGAGGAAGTCGCCGGTAAGTTGTACTTTCACAGCCTTGGGAGCTGACAGACGGAAGGTGACAGTTTTGTCCGGATTGATTTCCGGTGATACGATCTGTGAGCCGCCCCACAGAGCTTGCTGTGCATTGGAGCATAGCGATGTGAGTGCCAATGCGGTAATGAGGATATACTTTTTCATCATAATGTATGTTTGGTCTATTAATAGATTTATTGCGGTTGATTAGAAGCTCTTAGGCTTCACTACTTTTGACACTACGTCAAGGAGTTCACGGTCATGGTTGTTGTGTACCGAACATTCGTTATCAAAAAACATTGTGGCACCCTTGTCGGTGGTGTATGGGTTCCATTTTGGTAATGATGATGTGATCGGATTGCCGGAGCGGGCAAATGCTATCCATGCGTCAGACATTCTGTCGGCGAGTTTATCGGCTTCAGCAGTGCCGCCGGTCATTGAGGCATGGATTTTTGCGTTGTTGAATACGAATGGGATTTCCATGCAATGTGTGCTTCTGAGCGCACCGTTTAATACGGGTGATTCCCATGTGAACAGATACATATATACGGGTGCTCCACCCTGTTTTGTCTTGATGTCTGCCTGGTGTACGGCACTGGGACGGAATGTAGCGTCGAAATCAATCAGGTCTTTAGGCTGATAGTCGGGATATGCCTTGGCGTAGGCGGCTATGATTTTTTCAGTGGCTTCCTCGCCGTAACGCTGGCTCATGACTTTCTTTGCCATATTCATGTCGGCATTTCGGAACATGGGGACGTAGGTCGATGGGGAGAACTCGCAGCGTGTTGTGCCGATTAGCATGGGTATGTCACGGCTCTGCTCGGGTGCACCGTCGGCAAACGGCTGTGTCGGCAATATATTCCCGTCAACGGTAGGTGCCCAGCCGAATATCAGCATGTCGCCTGTGCCACCCTCGGCTTCAATCTGCTTGCGCACTTCTGCCACGGCTGCGTTTCCTGCCGACAGGAGCTGTTCGTAAGGTATGGTAGATAATTTCTTAATGTCGTTTTCGAGACCAAGTTGTTTCACCACCTCTCTGCCAATACGGCGAGACTGTTCGGAGGTCATGGTTTTTAGTATCGACCCGGACTGAACTATAGCCTTATGGAAGAGCCCTTTTGCCGCAGGGGTCGCACATAAGGTTGACACTTTGCCTCCACCTCCGCTTTGTCCGAAAATAGTAACGTTAGATGGGTCGCCACCGAATGCCTCGGCATTGTCACGCACCCATTCAAGGGCTGCAACGAGGTCAAGGAGTCCGGCGTTGCCTGATGATGCATATTCAGGACCAAAATCCGAAAGGTCGAGGAAGCCAAGCACATTAAGACGATGGTTCAGAGTCACCACTACTACATCGCCTTTGCGAGCGAGGTTTGCACCGTCATATCCGGGGAGTTCCTGTCCGCTACCGGCAGCGAAACCGCCGCCATGCAGCCAAACCATCACAGGGCGTTTTTTACCGTCGGCAGTTTTAGCCGGAGTCCATACATTTGCACGTAAGCAATCTTCACCGGGATAACCGTCGTCCCAGTTAAAAGCAAAAGCTATTTCGTCGTTTTGCCATCCCTGTCTTTTGTCCTGCGGGCATGTCGGACCGTAGTTACGGCTGCTGCGTACACCTTCCCACGCATCGGGTGCTTGGGGAGGCATAAATCTTTCAGCTTTGGCATAAGGGATACCTTTGTAGGTGTAGATGCCGTTTTCAGAATATCCGGCTACTTGCCCCTGCTTGACAGTGGCAATCGCATCTTCGGTTGAAATTTCCGATCTTGGTTCTGCCGCATTCATGGTAATGGCAGTTGCGAGGGCAAAAATGCTTAGAATAGTTTTTTGCATGGTTTTATCTATATTTGTCAGTGTGAAATTTAATATTATTTTGACAGTGCAAAATTAATATGGTTTTCTGAAATAGATTTGTATTATTTTTCAAACCTTTTGCCAATCCAGTCACAGGCGCTTGTACATTTGTTCAAATATTTGCGCATACGTTCAAAATTGTTTAAAATAATGCGTTAAAAGGCATCTTATACCGGGTATTTTAAATAAATTTGCATATCGAACCACCAAATCTTCTGCATGAAAATTTACATCCATATTATCATCGCATTATGCTCCATTTTGGCTTGTGGATGCTCACATCCTTCAGGCATAAAGCATACGCATACATCGCCTGTGAGGAGTGACAATATCTCCAATCAGTTTGTCTATGATATTGCTGAGGATTCCACCGGGCAGATATGGATAGGGACGTTCCGCGGAATCAACCGTTACAATTCACAGGAGTTTTACCAGTATTTTGAAGGTGACGATTCGCTGTCGCTTCCAAACAACCAGATACGTGACATCTTAGTGGCAAGCGACGGTAAGATTTACGTTGCGACAGTGGAGGGGGTTAGTCAGTTCACCGATCAGGATAATTTTCGTAATTTGCCGCTTGGCGACAAGTACATGGTCACAGGCATGGTGGAAATGATGGATTCCACTATAGTGGCGGTAAGTCTGAACGGCTTGTTTGCTTATTATCCACGCATAAATAAGGTGGAAAAGCTCGTGGAGCAGATATGCCCCGGTTCGTATAATATCAAGGCACATGTTAACGATAAAAACGAGCTGTGGATAGTCAGCGATAATGCATTGCAACGTTATGATATGGGTAATCGGCAGTTAGCCGATTCGATTCCCACCGGCTTCTATGTGTCAAACTCATTTTCGATTAATGACAGAGAGATATGGCTGGTAGGGAACAAGCTTAAACGATTTGATACTTACACCCGTAAATTCATCCCATTGCCATCTGCGATAGCCGATCATAAAGTGTTGTCAAGGTCTGCAATCGAGTTCGTGCATCCATACGGCAATGGCATACTCATACAAAGCTCCGGTGACGGGATGTTTTATTACGATGCTGTAAAAAACGATGTAACTGTTCAGGGTGAGACCGACTTCCCTGTTGATGTGCCTGATTTCAGGATTAAAACTATGTTCACTGATTCGCGACATAATCTATGGTTTGGAGGGCATGATCAGGGCGTAGCCGTGCATTACCAGTATACGGAACGTTTTAATCGCAATAAATATGTGAGCAATTCTTTAGCCGGGAAATCGGTAGTGTCTATGGCAATCGACCATGACAATAACCTATGGATGGCAACACGCCATGGTGGTGTGTATGTCTATGACGATAAGGCAAAGAGGATAAATCAGATGCCGTTTTCATATTTCTCACAGGCAAAAGATATTTACGACGAGGCAATAAAGAATATATTTATTGATTCGGATAACCGTGTGTGGTTGACACTTACATCCGGCGAGATACTTCAAGGGAGGTATCTTAATGGGAAACTGAACTTAGAACAACGTTTCACAGCTTGGGGCGTTATGTCGATTTGTGAGGATCCAAACGGTACGATATGGTTAGGGAGCGGAACACCTTACGTCTATTATCTCAAGCGGGGAGAGAAGGAGTTCAAAAATCTACAGGTTTTTGATTCCGGATTTTGTTTTATTCCCGGAGTGATGCCTTACGGTGATGACAACCTCATGGTTGCAGCATTCAATAAGCCTATTAAATTGGTGGATATTAACACTATGGAGGTAAGCTCTCTGCCTGAAGACAGTTGCGGGATGAAATCGGTGCTCAAATCTAAGAATTTTATCCCTACTGATGTCTACTGCGATTCAAAAGGTATGGTATGGATCGGGACGGTGGCAAACGGGCTGTTGAAGTATAATCCGACGGATTCATCGTATGTCTCCATTACAGGTACATCCTGTAATGATATTTCAGCTATAAGGGAGGACTCGGAGGGGGCGTTGTGGATAAGCACACTATATGGTTTGAGCAAATATACTCCCGATAAAGGTACATTTGAGCATTTTTATGACTATGACGGTACCGGCGGCAATCAGTTTTATGACCGTTCAGTGACAATGGATGTCGCAGGGAATATTTATTTCGGCGGTACGCATGGTGTCACTTCCTTTAACCCCCGGGAGCTTTCACAACATGTAAAGGCTACTCTGCTGTTTCAGAACCTTATGGTGCACAATAAACCGGTACGTCCTGGCGAGGGGATAATAGACAAAGACCTGTCGTTGTCGCCGGATGTGCATCTTGATAATGAAAGCAATAGCTTCGGCATCTCTTTTGTGGCTGTTGATTTCTGTGAAAATCCCCGTGTGGCGTATCGTTACATGCTTGAAGGTGTAGATAAGGGCTGGGTTGAGGCTTCAAACTCACGAGAGGCATATTATGCGAATGTGCCTCCGGGTGATTATAAATTCCATGTGGGTATTGTGGGGGACGAGGATTCTGAGATAAGCCTTAAAATTAATGTGGCTACTCCTTGGTGGCGGTCTTGGTGGGCGATATGTATATACATCCTCCTTATATCCGGAATCATAGGTGTGTTGGTGATAACGTCCATGAAAATACGAGCCGAGCGGCTTGCCGTGCGTAAAGCCCGTCAGGAGAAAGAGCGTGAGCGTCATATCAACGACATGAATATGCGGTTCTTCGCTAACATATCGCATGAATTCCGCACACCTCTCACCATGATTTCAGGTCCGATAAAACAGTTGGCAGGTGCCAAAGGTATCTCATCTTCTGACAAGCATCTGCTTTCCATAGCTGATGTGAATGTCAACCGTATGCTCAATCTTGTAAATCAGCTTTTGGATTTCAACAAAATTGAAAATGACACATTGCCGTTGGAGGTTGAAAGGATTGACATAGCCGACCTCCTGAGGGGTATCACAGATACATTTGCCAATCATGCAGCCGGCAAGGAGATAAGTTTCTCGGTAAGCGGTATGGAGGAGAACTGTTTTACTATCGCTGATGCTGACAAAATAACCAAAATATACTGCAACTTGTTATCAAATGCGCTCAAATTCACTCCAAGAGGTGGCTCGATTTCAGTAGGTCTGGATACGCTTAATGATCCGGAAACAGGCAATTCTCTGAAGATATATGTGCGCAATACCGGTATGCGAATCCCGTCGGATAAGCTTGAAAAAATCTTTGAACGCTATTATCAGCTTGATGGCAAAGCTCCTGAGGGGTGTTATAATTGCGGTACGGGTATAGGGCTTTACTATGCGAGAGCTTTGGCAAAGCTTCACCACGGTAATCTGTTTGCGGTTGATAATCTGCCGTTTGAAGGTGCTGAATTTGTATTGGTAATCCCCTCAGACGCATCGGCATATACTAACGATCAACACAAATCATCGCCAAGCCAACCGGTCGCATATCCGCTTGATTATGAAAATTCAGAGCCATCAGAGGATGCTACGGAAGAGGATTTGAAGCCTCTCGTACTGGTAGTGGATGATGATATACAGGTGGCAGAATATTTGCGTTCGCTGTTGTCTCCAAACTATAAGGTGGAGACACGCTTTGATGCCGATAGTGCGCTTGAATGGCTTAACGGGAGTATTCCGGCGTTGATTATAAGCGATGTGGTGATGCCGGGTATGGACGGATATGAATTCTGCCGGTTAGTAAAGCATGATTTGCGTTTCAGCCATATACCTGTGATACTTTTGACTGCAAAAGCGACTCCGGAGAACCAAGTGGAGGGTCTTGAAGCCGAAGCTGATGCGTATGTGACCAAACCGTTTGACCCTGCCGTGCTCATGTCGCAGATAGGCTCGCTGTTGCGTAACCGAGAACGTGCGCGCAGGATGATTAATGCCGGTACGACGGTAGAGGATGTTGACAAGGATGTGCTATCACCGCAGGACAGTGTGTTCCTAAACGAGCTGTACGGGTTGATGGAAAAAGAACTTGCGAACTCAGAGATAGATGTCAACGAGATAGCAAGGTTGATGAACATGTCCCGCACTAAATTCTATTATAAAGTGAAAGGACTGACAGGTGAGCCGCCATCGGTATTTTTTAAGACCTATAAACTGAACCGTGCTGCCGCACTTATAAAGGAACATAAATACACTATGTCGGAAATATCGGATATGACAGGCTTCTCCTCTCTTAGCCACTTTTCCCGTAGTTTCAAGAAGCAGTTCGGCACTAATCCAAGCTCATTTGAGGTCTAAAGATAATTACAGTACAAAATTAATCACCCCTTCAATGGTCCGGAACCTTGAAGGGGTGATTGGTTTTATATATTGAACTGATTTATTCTTTGCGCATTTTTTCAAAATAGTTTTCGAGGAAGTCCATCTGAGGTTGGTTAGGCACCGGTGAAAGGTAGAAACCTTCTTTCATATACATGACGGTCGGAGCTCCTTCTTTGAATACGGTCCAGTAGGGTAATGCGGTTGAATTGGGATTGCCTGTTTTGATAAAGTTAATCCAGTAACGCTCCATAATCTGTGACATGTGGGTATCCACTTCGCTCATCTTGCCTCCGAAATTGAAACCGTAGATAAATGGCATTTCAGCGACGTGAGTGGCTCCGCGAGTGCCGCGCATTATAGTGTTCTCAGAGAGCTGGTCAAAATAGTAGAAGTATACGGGGTGTTTGCCGGTGCGAGTCTGTAAGTTCGCCCATGCCCATGAGGGCCATCCGAATGCCACATCACGGAACACATCACGCAATGCCTGAAGAGCTTCGGCATCGTTTGTGGCAGGGAAAGCTTTTTCCGAACCGGCTACATCAAGCGGGAAGTTAGTCTCCATCATCTTTTTATATGCGTCCATGCCTAATCCGTGAATGAATAGACTACCCTCGTCAGAGTTATATCCGACCATCAGGTCAACATCATTGTAGTCACCTTTCATATATGCTTCGTAGGTGTCACCGGTTATGACATATCCGTCAACCAAGGGCCAATATTTATTGTACTCGGTCTTAGCCTGAATTTCCTCTGCCGAGAGTTTACGCATCTCTTTGAGATTTTTGCAGCCGAGCATTTTCTGGAATCCGAGCCCGAGGCTTTGTGCGTATGCCATATCTTGAGCTGAACCGCAAACCGAAGCGTCACCCTTGCGTATCGGGAGGAAGTTGCCACCGCTTTCGCAGATGGCACGTTGGAACAAACCTTTGCAAAGTGGTGATGCACAGAGGACGCTTACCGAAATACCGCCGGCTGACTCGCCGCAGATAGTAATCTTCTCCGGGTCACCGCCGAATTGAGCTATATTGTCATGGATCCACTGCAATGCCATGATCTGATCCATTAATCCATAGTTTCCGGCAATACCTTTTTCTGATTCCTTGGCAGCTTCAGGGTGAGCCATGAATCCGAGAGAGCCGAGACGATAGGCAATGCTGCAATATACTATGCCGTTGTTCACGAAACTATCCTGTGTGCCGCTGTATGAGCCGGTGAAAAATCCGCCTCCGTGTATATTAACGAATACCGGCAGACGCTCTGACTTATCTTTGGCAGGGGTCGATACGCTCAGGTAGAGACAATCTTCACTCATCGGAAGAGAATTTCCCCCTTGGTTCGGATCGTTGACCTGCATCGGGCGGTCACCCCATTTTTCAGCTTTGTAAACACCTTTCCAAGCCGCTTTTTTCACCGGGGCGTGCCAGCGTAATTTACCTATCGGAGCTTCGGCGTAGGGGATGGCTTTATACAAGGCATATCCGTTGTGGATTTCGCCTTCGATTTCACCCTGTTCGCAAGTTGTTTTCAGGATTTGGGCATTCATGCCGATGGCTGAAACAGCCATTGCAGATAGAATTGTGAGTAATTTTTTCATTGGTAAAGTGGATTTTAACATGCTGCAAAATTAGCGAAATTCAGAGATAGCCTGTTTGTCTGCATGTTTAATATATTTGAGCATTGGTTCAAATATGTGTCTGAATGACAGATTAGGTGAAATTTATCACCTGTATTCCACTGATTACGGGTTAGCGAGGTAAAAGTTGTATGGTGTGTGTGCCGAGTGAACGTGCCGGTAGTATATCTTTTTTGAGTGAATCACCGATAGTGACAACATGTTGGGGCGCAAGATTGAGTGCCTTTATGCCGAGACGAAATATTTCAGGGTTCGGCTTGCGGACACCAACGACAGCGCTTTCAATTATGGTTTTGAAACAGTGTCGTATCCCAAAATCTTCTAACACGGCGTTTAGATTTCCATAGAAATTGGAGACGATGACCATCGGGTACTTCCGGGATAGTTCTTCGAGTACCGGCTTTGCTTCAAGGGCACAACTGCGGGCAAATGTATAGAGGTGGTTGACAATAGACAGTGCGTTAACCGGCTTTTCCGTTATGCTTGGCAGATGGTGGTCTTTTGCTAACTGTTTCAGTTGCAGGTCTACTTTTTTAGACAGCAGGTCAAAAAAAGTGTCGTTGGGAAGTATATGCGGCAAACGTGCCAATTCACGCTCGGCATAAACGTATGCATCCCAAAATATTTCGTAGGGGATGGTGACACCGGCTTCCTTATATCCTTGGAATATGATATCACTCCAATGTTCGCCATGTGTGTCAATAGTCCCGCCATAATCAAATATCAATCCCTTGATTCCGTAACTGTCAAGATCCAAACTCAGCAGCTCTGACAAAGAATCTATCTTATGCTCCAACAGTTCCATGACTTTCAATATTTACCCTCCTGAAGCATTCGGGTGAAGTGTCGGCAGATGTTTTCATGCCTTACTATCATATAAACGGCGATAATGTTGAATAGCGTAAGCTCAAATATGAAATAAAGCCATGGCTGACCTATGAATAGTGAGATGAATAACCAGATTGTACGCCAATTAAAGGATAATATATTGGTGTATTTCATCAAAGGGAATGACTTCTCACGGAAATCATCACGGAATTTTTGTGGGATATTACCTGTGGGAAAACGGTGGTGAAGCTCTTTGCGGAGTTCCTGCATGGAAGGTGTTGTTGCTTCCTGCTGGAGGGTATAGTTAAGATATGTCCGCATGGTAAGCCGTTTCCAAAAGTTATTCTTCCATGTGATGCCGCTATCGTCAAGCTGACGTTTGAGTTCTGCTGCGTTTTCAAGTTCGCTACCGTCCTCTCCCTTCAGAAAATACAGATGGAACTGGCGGTAATAATCAGCCATCGATGCCTGTTTTGCGTGGCAAACACCTGTGACTATGGCTATCACCCATATAAGCCAAGGTCGGTCTGAAAAAAACGGCTCAAACGCATTTTCTCGCAGACAGATAGCGATATATATTGATGCGAACCAGAAATCACCGCTGAGTCCGTCAAGTATTCTCCCTATTCGGGAATACTGTTTGGTCATACGTGCAAGTTGCCCGTCGGCACTGTCGAAAGAGTTAGCCCATATCAACAGCAGCATCCCTATTATGTTTATCCACAATACGGGGAAATAGAAAAGTACACCGGCACATATACCTAAAAATATCGAAGCTATGGTTATGGCATTAGGAGAAATCCCGAGACGCTCGGCGAGACACGCCCACATAAATCCTATGGGGCGATAAAAAGCCAAGTCGATGTGTTCTTCTGTATCCATCGACTTCAGCGAACGGTGATATTCTTCTTTCCAGCTTCGCTTCATATCATATCAGTAACGTTTCGTAGAGATATAACCAATGTATTTTTTTATAAAACCGGCAAAAGCGGGTATCATCATCAGGACAAATTCAAAAATCAGAAATCCTGCCAAAGTGAATCCTATACCCATCAGAACATCTATAATGTAGTGATGCGAGGTGTATACTGCCGTGAACCATATTCCAAGACAGATGACTGCAAACAGTCCTCGTAGCCACCATGAGCATTTAGCTTTCAGTGAATAGATGAAAGCGATGAGCATGTATGCCGCATGAAGTGAGGGAAGGGCGGCAAACACATTTGAATTTCGTGAGTAAAGACCGTTAAATATGCCGAGTCCGGTCATCTCGTCAAACTTACCCAAGCCAGCCACTTCACCGGTAGTGCCGAGTATGAAGTCAAAGCCATGTGACGCCACATACCACGGCGGAGCTGCCGGATGGATATAATAATATGTGAAGCCGAGGAGATTTACAAACAGGAACACGAGGGCGAAATGCAGATATACCTTGTACTGACGGTTGAAATATAGCCATATTCCGAACAGTATGGGTACCGGTACCCAGCACAGGTAGAACACGCCTGCCAAAAAGTCCATTACGGTTGAGGTGTGAAGGGCGAAAAACTCATTAGGAGTCAGCACCCCCGCAGCGGTGGTTATACCGAAAATCTCTTTTTCAGCTTCGTAAAGATTTCGGATATCTACCGGATTGACCTGATAGTTGGGTACTATATTCATCCAGTCGTAGGATATGCCGAATATCACAAACGGCAATAGAGCCACTATTAAACGACGTGTTAGCCCCGACAAAAAAAGCATGAGAGCAAGCAGCACGGATATGACAAGATGTTCCGGGCGCAATCCCACGAAAAAGGCTGTGACCACAATCCATGTGACCAGTGAAAAACATATTATCGTCGCTTCCTTACGTCTCGGGAATGATATATAAGCCATATACGGGTGCGTTAATGGTTTATTTACGGGTCAACAGACGGCGGCAATGAGCCACACGTGCAAATGCTGTGATATTGGCGAATACAGCTATAATACCCATAGCCACTATAAGTATGATGTTTGCATCGAATTCACCCGGAAGCACATTCATGCCTGTGATACCTGCGGCAAGAGCACCTACACTTGTCACAACCACACGCTCGGGACGCTGCATGAAGCCTACTTTACATTCCAGACCGAGACCTTCGGCGCGGGCACGCACGTAGCTTACCATTATAGAGCCTACAAGTGCCACAAATGTGATGAGTGCTCCCATGACGTAACCGCACTGGATGAGGTAGTAGCTTATACCACCGAGAGTGAAAAGCTCACAATACCTGTCAAGGACAGAATCGTACATGGCTCCAAACACTGATGTCATGTTTCCGAGACGTGCCACCTGACCGTCAAGCATGTCGAAAAGCGAAAATAGAATAATCACTGCGCCACCCAAAGCGAGTAAGGGGAAATTAAGATTGTCGGGAGTGGCGGTGTAGCCCGCATACACAAATATCACTGCGGCGGCGATATTTCCGAGCAATCCGATAGTGGTTACCATATTTGGTGTAACGCCAATACGTATTAACAGGCGCACAAACGGGTTTATCACAAAATAGATACCCTGTTGGAGTTTGTCACGTAGACGCTTGAACATACTGCTTTTTTGAATAGATGTTGATATTGTTAATTCGTTATCTGCCATGATAAAAAAGACGATAAAATTTATCTGTTAATATTGTTGTTGCTCGTCGGGCGCTTTTTTAGGGGCTCCGACCAAAGTATCTATTAATTTCTTAGCGTAGGGGTCAAATGCTGTGGGGCGGTACACGAAGTTGCGTTGCAGGACGAAGTTCCATCCCCATGACACGATGAGCGAGGCTGCAAGACGGGATGCGGCGAAAATGCCATCCGGTCTGAAGCCGATACTGATTAGCCAATTCCAATTAGAAAGGAGTGTGGCAAGACCTGTTGTGCCATACATGTTAAGAAGCAGCGAGCCGCTCCACACGAGGAAGTACTTCACACCTACTGCCCTTACGCTCTGCCCTTTGGCATGGAACGTAAAGCGATAGTTGATACAGCAATTCACCACGCCTCCGGCAATGGCGCCTATCGCCACCGACAGGTTTGACCTATAGAATGGGTCAAGTGATGTGAGAATCACCATATAGAACAAGAAACTCATGCCAAGGTCGGTCCACGATGCGACCTGCGATGACACAGCCGAACGCAGGAAAGTGGAAATCAGACCTCCCCCATGAAGGAATTTCTCTTTACAGTCATTAAGCTTCTTTTTCATGGCATGATATTTGGTAAATACATGGAAAATGTGAGAAGCACCGCACTGTATATTCCGGCAAGAATATCGTCAGCCATAATGCCGACACCTCCGGGTAAGTCCTCCATTTTTCTGACTCCAAGTGGCTTGAATATGTCGAAAAATCGGAACAAAATCAGTGATATCACAGCAAACACCCAAAATGCGGTGGTGTGATATGGGTCACGCTCGGATGCGAACACGCATAGAGGGAGCATGGCTATCCATTGCCCCACAGTCTCATCCATCACTACTTTTGACGGGTCGGGACCCCAGTATTTTTCCGCCACGCCTGCCGACCAGATTCCAAGTATTGTAAATACCGCCACAAGTACGGCATTTATTAACAATGTGTCGATGACATCATGTGTCAGCAGAAGCGGAAGCCAAAGCAAAAGCCCGACTATTGCTCCCATTGTGCCGGGACCCCACGGGAAAAATCCGGCACCGAAGCTGGTGGATATGAATTTAGGCAAAAACGGGAATTTCCTATCCATAACACACGTTAATTATTTCCACGTTTATGTTTCTTTATCTCGCTGAGTATAGCTCTTGCTATAACCGCAGAAGCTTCCACTCGACATGGTGCAAAGCTGGGCCAGTCGTTAAAATCGATTATGGTAATTTCACCATCGGGCGACAGTATGCAGTCGCCGCCATAGATTTTTATGTCAAGAGCCTCGGCAGCCTTGTTGCATATCGATTTGAAATGCTCGAGGTCAAAGCTCGGATGCTTGGGCAGTTCCTCCACGCTGTCACTTCCATCCTTAGAGTAGGTTTTGTCGAAATGGAAGAACCAGTAGAAATAAGGTGTGCCGTAAACGCCATAGAACTTTATGAGGTCACCCTCAAGATGGCGGTTGATCACAGCTCTTTTTATACCACGGAGGAAATATTCCTGAAGTACCTCCTGAGCTTCCTCCGGATGGCGCACGTAGGTCACGTCCTCCTTATGCATGGCATAGAGGTCACCTCGTTTTATCCATACACGCTCCATATTTGCCTGTTTCATCATCGGGATTATCACCTCGTTGGTGTTAACCATCAGGCTTTCAGGGTAGGGGATGTTGTTGCCTATAAGTATACGTGTGAGACGTTCACGTATGCAGTTTTCCACTCCATAACCTGAATTTATAACTAATGCGCCCTCATCCTCTTTCTTCTGAAGGATGGGAAATGACCTGTGGTCACGGCACATGCTTATAATAATATCCTCCTTTACCTGCCCGGCTATGAGCTGTTCCTCACTGTAAATTTTCACTTCACAGCCTCGTTTGCGAAGCTGCTCGGCAGTGAGATTGAGGATAGAAGCGTCATTCCCGATATGGTTCGGTGAATAAGCGCCCGCTCTCATTATTCCGGCTATTTTAATGTCAGCCATATTCTATCTGTTTTATGGTCGAAGGTTATATATTACTTATGATAAATCATTGCAAGCGATACTTAAAAACCGTTGAGCTTTTTCAATGTCAGCCAAATGATCTACGTCGATTATCTTCTCAAACGGATAAGCTTTCAGACGCATATCTGACGCCACGAGCGCACGTTGAAAGTCACGCATACGTGTATGTCCGCTATCCATGCAGTCGGCGAGTATGTCAAGTGAATTTCGGCGGAGAGCATATATCCCTCCCGACACGAAAGCTGCCTCAGTCACCGGGGTGTCGAAAAAGCCCGTTATATCACCATCGGAAGTGGCGGAGACATATAGCGGTTTCTCGTCGTCAACGTATGTGGTGACAGCCATATATCCGTCAGCGGAATTGTCCGAAACAAAATCGTTTATGAAACGGGCAAATTCCATCGGGGAAAACACAGTGTCTACTGTCGTAAGACAGAACTTGTCAGCATCGATGACTTTGCTCAGCTCGTAGAAGCTATGCATTGACCCGGGTGTGGATTTAGTGATTACTTTTAGAGGTATGCTGAGGTTTAGAGATTCTAAGAATGCTTTTACTTCCGGCATCTCCTCGTTGACTATCACACTGATGGCTTCAGCTCCGTTATGAATGAATATATTGACAAGACGCTCTATCATAGCCTCGTCGCCAAGACGCACAAGAGGTTTGGGAAGAGCAACCCCTTCCTGCATCAATCGTGAACCTTGACCTGCCGCAATGATAGCGTAATGCATATATTATTCCTTTAAATCATCCTTAGGTTCTGCAGGCAGTTTGTCACTGCCCTTGTCATAGTTCTGCTTGCGGAGTGGATGGCGTGTCGCCTCACGTTCGCGTCGGCGATTGCGGTAAATGTCTATTGCCGAATATATCGCTTCACGGAATGACTGTTCGTCAGCCACGCCTTGACCTGCTATGTCGTAGGCAGTACCATGATCAGGCGAGGTGCGTACCACAGGGAGTCCTGCGGTGAAGTTCACACCGTTTTCCGAAGCAAGCAGTTTGAACGGTATGAGCCCTTGGTCGTGATACATGGCAAGAATTCCGTCAAATTTTGTGTATGCACCGCTTCCGAAAAGTCCATCGGCAGGGTACGGACCGAATGCCATAATACGGCGTTTGTTGGCTTCTTCGATTGCCGGTGCTATTATATCGGTATCCTCGGTGCCTATTACGCCGTTATCTCCTGCATGGGGGTTAAGAGATAATACGGCTATGCGAGGACCATGTATCCCGAAATCTTCTACCAATGAGCGGTTGAATGTCGAAAGACGCTCCAACACCGCTTCACGTGTGATTTTTGAAGCGACATCAGAGATGGCGTCATGGATGGTGACAAGTGCGACACGAAGATTCTCGCTGCACATTATCATCATGGCTTTTTTACCTTCGCCTACTTCTGCTTCAAGGAACTCTGTATGACCGGGGAAATTGAAATTTTCGCTATGTATGCTGTGTTTGTTTATCGGTGCGGTAACAAGCACATCTATTTCGCCTGACCGTAAGTCTGCCGCTGCGCGTTTGAGAGCTTCAAGAGCTGCCGCTCCTGCGACAGGTGTTGCTTGACCCGGCTCTATTTTAGTGTCTTCCGGCACAACATTTATTATGTTGACTTGATCGTCACGGGCGTCATCGGCGTTCTCTATCTGAAAAAGCTTAAATTCCGGAAGCCCGAGATTTTTTCGGTAGAATCCTGCAATCTTAACCGAACCGTATACTACCGGTGTGCAAAGCTCCACTATGCGTGGGTCGCCAAGCGCTTTTAGCAGTATCTCATAGCCAATTCCATTGATATCGCCATGGGTAATACCCACTTTGATTTTTTTATCTTGTTCCATTATAAAATCAAATATAATATAAAAATTTAAGGCGAGGCATACCTCAAAAAGACTCAATCCTATAGAAAAGAGCCTAATATCCTTAAAATAATCTGTAAAATTACGAATTTTTCCCCATCCATCCACTTCTAAACCCCGGCAGCAAGCTCTTTTAGCGTTTTTTAACATTGAATTGGCATATTATATAATATATGTGTGTTTGCAAGATATTAGCCGGGATAAATAACATACCCCTCAGCAAATCAAATTGCCAAGGGGTATGTTGTTTCAGTATTTTGAATGATTCCTCAGTCAGTATTAGTCTTCCTTCATGTTGTGGAATACGTTCTGAACGTCTTCGTCATCTTCGAGCTTTTCAAGAAGCTTTTCGATGGCTGCACGCTGCTCTTCGGTTACTTCCTTAAGGTCGTTGGGGATGCGTTCAAACTCCGATGAGATGATTTCAAAGCCGTTGTCCTCAAGGTACTTTTGGATGTTAGAATATTCCTCGAAAGCACCGTAGAGTACTATCTGCTCGTTGCCGTCCTCATCCTCGTCATGTTCAAGTTCGTCAACACCGTAATCGATAAGTTCGAGCTCGAGGTCATCAAGGCTGACACCATCCTTAGGCTGGATTTTGAACACGCTCTTATGGTCGAAGAGGAATGTCAATGAACCCTGAGTGCCGAGTGTGCCGCCATGCTTGGTGAAGTATGAACGGACATTTGCAACAGTACGGGTATTGTTGTCGGTGGCCGCTTCAACGAAGATTGCAATGCCATGCGGACCGTATCCCTCGTAAGTGATTTCCTTGTAATCGCCGGCATCCTTATCGGTAGCCTTTTTGATGGCGCGTTCTACAGTGTCTTTAGGCATGTTTGCAGCTTTTGCATTCTGCATGAGCGCACGGAGACGGGGGTTGGTGGAAGGGTCAGGACCGCCGGCTTTGGCAGCGATAGTGATTTCCTTACCTATACGGGTAAATGTACGTGACATGTTACCCCAACGTTTGAGTTTTCTTGCTTTACGGTATTCAAAAGCTCTTCCCATGGTGAAGTATGAATATTGAGTAAGTATATTTGTTTATTTATATTATTTCCAAATAGTGAGGATTAGCGCAGCTCGGCATTGAGCTTTTTTTTCAGATTGGCGATAACCTTGTTCATCACGGCTTCAATCTGCTTGTCCTGAAGAGTTTTTTCTTCATCCTGAAGAGTTAGAGCGATAGCATACGATTTCTTTCCTTCAGGAAGGTTTTTACCTTCATAGACGTCGAATAGTGTCACATCCTTGAGCAGACGGCGTTCGCTTTCACGCACTGTCGCTTCAACCTCAGCCATAGTGATGTTCTTGTCAAGAAGAAGTGCGAGATCTCGCTTGACAGGCATTGTTTTGGCAAGTGCATGGTAGGTAACACTCTTCTTGCGGGCGAGTGACATGAGTGTATGCCAGTCAAATTCCGCATAAAGCACCTCCTGCTTTATGTCAAACTTGGCGAGAAGCTTCTTGGAGACAATTCCGAGGTTACCAAGTTTCTTGCCTGAGCGGGTAGCCACGTCAAGGCTTGCTGCATAAAATTCGCCAGCTCCTTTGGTAAGCTTAATCTCACCCGGATTTATGCCGAGACGAGCGAAGATGTTGGCAACTACTGCCTTAAGGTCATAAATGGTAGCCTGCTGTTCGGGACGAGCCCAGTTGCCATGACGGAACGCACCTGTCATACACAATGCAAGACGAGACTGTTCCTTGTAGGGCGCGAGCACGTTCTCGGCTGTGGCTTCAGTGTCGGGGTTGAAGAAGTAGACATTTCCGAACTCATACATTGAGACATCACCTGTCTTGCGGTTGATGTTGTGGCTCAATGACTCCAATCCGCCGAATATGAGTGACTGACGCATCACGTTGAGGTCGTTGCTCAGAGGATTCAGAAGTTTCACGCAATGAGAAGCGGGATATTCTTCAAGGTCAGCGTAGTAAGCCTCGGCAGTAAGGGAGTTGTTAAGAATCTCGTTGAATCCCTCTCCGCAGAGCTGTTCGCTCACAAGATTTCTGAGGGTATTGTCCTCGTCTTCAAATGTCTTATATGAGAGTGACGACTGGACTGTATCGCTTATTTCTACATTGTTATAGCCGTAAATTCTAAGCACATCCTCCACAACATCGCAGGGACGAGTGACATCGACACGGTAGGTAGGCACCTTCATCACCACTTTCTCAGAGTCGATGGAGAGGATTTCCATTTCAAGTGACTTGAGGATAGATATGATGGTGTCAACCGGTAGATTCTTGCCTACAAGACGGTTAACATAGTCGAATTCAAGAGTTACCTCAGCCGGGAGTATCTCTGTCGGGTAATTGTCGCACAACGGACCGCAGATTTCGCCTCCGGCAAGCTCTTTAACCATCAATGCTGCCAATTTGAGCACATACAGAGTGTTGTTGGGGTCAACGCCACGCTCGAAACGGAATGATGAGTCGGTGTTGAGTCCGTGGCGGCGGGCAGTTTTTCGTACTGATGTGGGGTTGAAATATGCGCTTTCAAGGAATACCGAGGTGGTCTGCTCGGTGACACCTGAATCAAGACCTCCGAACACACCGGCGATACACATAGGCACCTGTGTGTTGCATATCATGAGGTCACGTGCATCAAGTGTGTGTTCAACTCCGTCAAGGGTAACAAATTTTTCGCCCTGACAAGCATTTTTCACTACTACTTTACCACCTGCTATCTTTGCCACATCAAAGCAATGAAGCGGCTGCCCCATAGCGTGGAGTATGTAGTTGGTGATATCGACAATGTTATTGATAGGACGCAAGCCGATGGTGGAGAGTGCGTCTTTTAGCCATTGAGGTGATTCTTTAACTGTAACATTCTTGATGGTGACACCTGTGTATCGGGGGCAAGCCTCAGTGTTTTCAACTTCCACACTGATTCCGCCTTCGGGATTTTCCACGCAGAATGTGTCTACATCCGGGCGACGGAGGGTGGATGCTTCGGCATGTTGTCCCATCCAAGCTGCAAGGTCGCGGGCAACCCCATAGTGAGAGGCTGCGTCTATACGGTTGGGTGTAAGATCCACCTCAAGCAGATAGTCGGAAGTAAGACCAAAATATTCAGCGGCGGGTGTGCCGGGCTTCACATCTTCATTGATCACAATGATGCCATCGTGGGAATTTCCAACGCCGATTTCGTCTTCGGCGCAAATCATACCGAATGATTCGGTGCCACGGATTTTTGATTTCTTAATCATAAATTCCTCGTCACCGCTGTAAAGTGTTGTGCCTACTGTTGCGACAACCACTGTCTGTCCGGCAGCTACATTGGGAGCTCCGCAGACTATCTGGGTAGGTTCGCCGTTACCGAGGTCAACAGTTGTGATGTGGAGATGGTCGCTGTTTGGATGATCGAAGCAGGTAAGCACTTTGCCGATTACTATTCCACGCAAGCCGCCACGTATCGATTCCACTTCTTCCACCGAGCCGGTTTCAAGCCCTATTGATGTCAGGGCAGCGGCAAGCTGGTCGGGAGTCAAATCGAAATCAAGATATTTTTTAAGCCAGTTATATGAAATATTCATGAGAATGATTGATTTTTATTCTATTCCAAGCTCTTTCAGCTTGCAAAATTACAAATAATCAGCCACATTCCCTACTCCAAAGGGAAAATATTTCACGACTAACCGCAGGATGATAAATTTTTTGAAAAATTTCTAACGCACTGAAAGATTTTAATTATCGGGTATGATTTTAATGCTTAAGCTCCACCTTGGTTGTGGGTGGCAATGTGGCATTTCGAGCTGCGACAGCATCGGTTACCTCATGGGCGAGATGAGCAAACGCATATCCGGTGATGGTGTCGGTCATGGCTATAGGCTTGCCATTGTCGCCACTGTCGGCGATAGATGCCACAAGCGGAATCTGCGCAAGCAGACGCACCCCAAGCTTTTCGGCAAGTTTCACAGCACCCTCTTTGCCGAAGATGTAATATCTTTCATCGGGATGTTCAGCCGGGGTGAAATATGCCATATTTTCCACGATTCCGAGGATGGGTACATTGACCTTATCCTCCATAAACATGGCTATACCCTTGCGAGCATCGGCAAGCGCAACTTCCTGAGGAGTTGAGACTATCACCACGCCTGTGAGTCCGAGAGTCTGCACAAGGGTGAGATGGATGTCGCTTGTGCCCGGAGGCATATCTATAAGGAAGTAATCAAGCTCGCCCCAATCGGCATCAGATATTAGCTGCTTAAGAGCATTTGACGCCATGCTGCCACGCCAAAGCACTGCCTTCTCTTTGTCAACCACGAAACCGATTGACAGCAGTTTCACACCGTATCTTTCAATCGGGATGATGAGCTGGCGTCCATCCACATCATGGATATATAGCTGTTCGTCCTCTATTCCGAACATTTTAGGCACTGACGGTCCGAAAATATCGGCATCGAGAAGTCCTACCTTATAGCCTTCACGAGCGAGAGCCACGGCAAGATTTGCGGCAACTGTTGATTTGCCGACACCACCTTTGCCGGAGGCGACACCGATGATGTTTTTTACACCCGGAAGAAGTGGCGCGTCCTTCGGAGCCGCCGGACGACGTGATGCCACGTTGACAGTAACCTTTACATCGGGTGAGATGTATGTGTGTATGGCAGTTTCTGCAGCCTTCACCATCGATTTTATAAACGGGTCGGTAGGCTTATCGAATATTAGGCTGAAACTTACAGTGTCACCGTTGATGCGGATATCATCCTCCACCATCCCTGCTTCAATCAGGTTTTTACCATTGCCGGGATAGCGTACAGTCTGGAGAGCGTCGGTTATTAGTGCCGGATATAATTGCATGGTCATAAATTTTTTTAGTGCTGGTAAAAGTTCTTACTTTATTATAATACTTCAGCTTATGTCAAAGTTCAAGTTCGCCTGATTGTAGGACACCACGCCCGAACGAGCGGTATGTGTCAGGCTCTATCTCCACCTCAGGCTCTGTCAGTGTGATACCTTCAGGGAGACGCCATGATATGTATTTGCTGGGGATGCCTCGGGCAAGCCATTGCTGCTCGTAAAATGTCTTTATCGGGGGGACAATCCGGGAATATTCCGTTCCGTAAATGTCGTCAGTGGCGGCTATCGGCACGATTCCGTTATGGCGAAGCATCTCGGTGGTATATGTATAAAGGAATGGGCTGTCGGTCTTAAGATGTATTACTCCGTCGGGGGCAAGCACCTGACGGTATATGTCGAGAAAATGTGTTCCGGTGAGACGTTTGTTAACCTTCTTCATCTGGGGGTCAGGGAAAGTAATCCATATCTCCGACACTTCGCCGGGGGCAAAAAATGACGCAAGCAGATGGATAGATGTACGTAAGAACGCAACGTTTTCCATCCCTGCCTCTTCGACTTCCTTGGCTCCGGTCCACATTCGGGCACCTTTTATATCTATACCTATAAAATTCTTGTCGGGGTACAGGCGTCCGAGTCCCACGGCATATTCTCCCTTTCCGCAGCCAAGCTCAAGCACTATAGGGTTGGAATTATGGAATACATCCTCGCCCCATCGTCCTCGCAACGGGCATTCGACATGTTCCTTCAACACGTTATAAGGATACTGATAGACACATTTGAGTGTCTCCATCTCTGCGAATTTCTTAAGCTTGTTCTTTCCCATCGGGCTTACGGGTTGGGGAGTTAATTACAAGTTTTCAATAGAATCTTAAGCCTTGGCAGCGTCCTGCTTGGCTTTGAATGCTAATGCGTACAGGCGCATCTGCTTCACCATGGCAAGCAATCCGTTGGAGCGTGTGGGTGAGAGGTGCTCCGACAGACCTATCGCATCGATAAAATGAAGGTCTGATTTCAGGATGTCGTCGGGAGTCTGATTGTCAAGAGCCTGAATCAAAAGAGAGATTATACCTTTTACTATTATCGCATCGGAGTCGGCGGTGTAATGCACGGTCCCCTCCGGGGTCAACTCGGCATTAAGCCACACACGGCTCTGGCATCCCTCTATGAGATGGTCAGGTGTCTTATATTTTTCATCGATTTCCGGGAGATTGTTGCCAAGGTCTATGATCATGGAATAGCGGTCCATCCAGTCATCCACTTCCGAGAACTCGTCTATGATGTCCTGCTGTATTTCGTCGATAGTCATAATTAATTGATAATTTAACTATCCGCAAAGGTAATACTTTTAGCTCGGATTTCAAAAGGGATTAAAAATGATTCGCAATGAGGAATTTTCGCTAACTTTGCAATTCGACTACTCAAACACCCCTAATAGGATGAAACGAATCGCAATTTTCGCATCCGGCAACGGATCAAACGCTGAGAACATAATAAGGTATTTTCGCCAATTTCCATCTGATGGCAAGGTGGTGTTGGTGGTGTGTAACAGGGCTGGAGCCGGAGTGATAGATCGGGCGCATAGACTTGGGGTGGAGTCGCATGTGATGACACGTGACGAGATAAATGATCCCGAGATGATGCTTCCGTTGATGGATGAATTTGGTGTCGATGTTGTGGTGCTTGCCGGATTTCTGCTCATGGTGCCCGGATTCTTGATTGAACGTTATCATGACAGAATGGTGAATGTGCATCCGTCTCTGCTTCCCAAGTATGGTGGCAAGGGTATGTATGGGCGTTACGTGCATGAAGCGGTCGTGGCGGCTGGTGACAAGGAGTCGGGGATCACTATCCACCTTGTGAGTGAGCAGTGTGATGAGGGTCGTATTATTTTCCAAGCATCTGTCCCGGTTCTTCCTACTGACACGCCGGCTGATGTCGAGTCGAAAATACATGACCTTGAACGCCTTCATTTCCCCCGTGTGATACATGAAACATTCTGTATGGAGAAATAGGTAAGTGTATTTTCTGTCTTAAGGTTGGCGATATACGGAGGATTTTTAGTAATTTTGAATTTATACGATAGTAAAGAATAAGGGACCTATGCCTTTTTAATATCGTATGAAAATTGTAGAAGTAAAATAATAGGTAGAAATCGAAAATTATATAATTCTGTGCAAAAAGGTTGCGCAGTAGGTGTGCCGTCCGCAATTCTTCATGCCTATCATCTCGTTGCTCAGCCAGTCGTCAAAGCGTGGTGCTCGTACAATCATCAGCCTCCGTCAGGAACTCTCGGTCGCCAAAGCTCAGAGCGTGGATGTCACCAAGTTTGAGGAACGTCGTGACAAGTTTACAGCTGAGTTTATGAAGTTCGTTAAGTCGCACAAAGAGAAACACGATGAAGCCATCGCAGCTATTGACAAGGCAATAGCCGACGCCGAAAAACAGATTGACCGACTTCGCAAAATCAAGGGGCTATTTGACACAAGTAACCAGAAGTTAGAACGTGCCGGAGAGGTGCTGGAGACCGATTTCACCATCAAGAAACTCACATACGGCAACCCGACAATGCGAGCAAAGTTCGAAGAAGCAAGACGGCTATCCTCAGCGTCGGACACTACCGGTCTTATTGAATAAGAAATCCCACGTTAAGTCAGCTGCTTAGTAAGGCTTTGTGTTGTATTTGCAAAGCCTAAAGGTATTAAGTCTCAAGCCCCGGATTTTTTACTTAAGTCTGTTAGTGTAGTGTGTTCGTCAGTTGCACCGGGCTAATCCTGTTGCTGCGCTTTAATTGCCTGCATCAATCGCTTGTATATTTATTATTTATGTCTTAAAATCGAGTGGATTTATATCAATATTCCTCCTCGTTGAAAAGCGAGTAGGTCGCTGTGTATGAGGATGTTAAGTGTGTCATGTTTGCATTTGGCAAAACAAACCGCACCATTTGAGACGGTCTGAGGCGATTGTCGAGCCTTTGGCCAAACATTGGCGAAACATTGGTCAAACATACTGCCAAATCTCTCATTATTCTTCTTCCTTTGGAAGATTTCATTCTGTTGGAGAAGTTTATTTTGTATAAATAACGGATAATGAGGAGCTTTTATTCCCCAAAAATCCTCCTTTGGCAAGTTTATAACATTTGTTAACATTAGAGAAGTGCCATTCTTCTCGTTCATCATAGCTGTGAGATAAGCTCTGTTCCGGTCATGACATCCATCTTTGAGAAGGCAAACAGCTTCTTTCCGAGGTCTTTAAGTGAATGACCGATGTGATAGACATCTTCATCAATTATAAGAAAACGGTCGTGAGCCTTGTTATAAGGGTGCAAAGTCACTCCGAGATATTGGGCATTATGCCGCGCGACATCCTGACGAAGTTGCTGTGAAATCTTACCGTCGTAAATATCCACTGTCACGCCTGGGTTCCTTTTTGACAGTTGCACCAGCACAGAATCATCAACATAGCTATCGATGACAACAATCCTGTTTTTAGCCTGCCTGATTAGTTTGGCTACGAAAGCATATGCATCAAAAATCTGGCCGTTGAAGAAAATGCCCTGTTCAGGTTCTTTAGGTTCATTCAACCTATCAAGAATCGCATCGACCTTTTCATCAGTTTTCAACTGTTTCATCTCAATGCGGTCTATCCTTTGGAAAATAGAGGCGTTATTCATCAGGAAGTTCCGCATTGCCACAAATGCGTCAATAATACGGATACTTGTATATATGGCGGTATCACTTTTCAATACGGCAGAAAGCATGGCTACTCCCTGTTCGGTAAATGCAAAAGGATTAACGGACGAATGTTTGAGCCCCCTGAACCGGTCGCAATTTGCGACCAGTTCATCTTTCTCCTGATTTGAGAGCTGAAATCTGAAATGTTCTGGAAAACGCTCGACATTCCTTTTCACCTGTTCGTTAAGTCGTTTGGTCTCAACTCCATACAACTCTGCCAAATCCCGGTCTATCATCACTTGCTTGCCTCTCAGAGTAAGGATACGGTTTTCTATTGGCATTGGCAACTGGTCACAGTATGTGACCGGTTTCTTGTCTGATGTATTTTGGCTTGATAATTTGTTTTCTTGTGTTGGTCCCATACGCAAAATTACCTATAATTTTTGAAATCAGAGGCTATATATGAACAATAACTTCCAATCGGCACACAAATTGTACCGATTGGAAGTTAATCACATTGGAAGAAAACCGGATGAGGCATAAGGCTCATAATGGAATCTCCGTAGAAAGAGGTTTACATCCTCCTGAGTGTACCAATATTTATCTCCTTCTCATGAATATCCTAAATATCCGTTGTCCAGTAGTTTTTTCAGATACTTGTCCTTGATAGAAGGGTCATAAGAGATTTGTTATTATTACTGTCCGCCAAACCGTAAAGTAGAGAGTCCAACTTCTGCCTTTCATGAAGTCGGACTCTCTACTTTACGGTTTGGCGGACAGTATAAAAATTTTTAGAAGATTTTTTGAAATAAATTTGGCGGGGATTGTAATTGTTGCTATTTTTGTAATCATTACAAAATGAGGCGAAGATGACCACAGAATATTCGATAGCGAAACTCACCGAAATGCTTCAGGCGAAGGGGATACGTCCTTCGGCTCAGCGGATTGGGGTGCTCGGTATTGTGGCCAACAGCCACCGCCATCCGTCGGCAGAGGATATCTATTCGAATCTCTCGAAGCTCTTTCTGTCGCTATCGCGCACAACGGTCTACAATTCCCTGAAAACGCTGACAGAGAAAGGATTGCTGCGCGAATTGGAGATTGAATCGGGATGTTCACGTTACGACATGGCCCAGCAGCCTGCTCACAGCCATTTCATTTGCCGGCGATGCTCGCGAATCTACGACATGCCCATGCCCGGCAACCTGGCCGAGTGGATGTCGCCCCGATTTGACATCGATTCGGTGGATGTGACCTTCCGCGGGCTGTGTCCGGATTGCATAAAACTGATTGACAACCAATCGACAACCAAATAATAACATAAAAAAATACCTCAAAAAAACATGAAAGATTTAAAAGGAACAAAGACTGAACGCAACCTTCAGGAAGCGTTTGCAGGCGAATCGCAGGCTCGCAACAAATACAGCTATTATGCATCGAAGGCCAAGAAAGACGGCTACGAGCAGATTGCAGCCCTCTTCGAAGAGACTGCCCACAACGAGAAAGAGCATGCCAAACTGTGGTTCAAGCTTCTGCACGGCGGCGAGATTGCCGACACCATGACCAACCTCCGCGATGCCGCCGAGGGCGAAAACTACGAGTGGACCAACATGTATGATCGCATGGCAAAAGAAGCCGAAGAAGAGGGATTCCCCGAAATCGCCTTCAAATTCCGCGCCGTTGGTGCCATCGAGCGCCACCACGAGGAGCGCTATCTGCGCCTGCTCAAGAACATCGAGGAGGGAATCGTATTCTCGCGCGAGGGCGACACCATCTGGGTATGCCGCAACTGCGGTCACATCGTCGTAGGCAAGAAAGCGCCGAAGGTTTGCCCGGTTTGCGCCCATCCCGAAAGCTTCTTCGAAATCAAAGCCCAGAACTACTAATTTCGAAAGAAAAAGAAGATGAGCAGCAACGCACTCTATGACATCACCTACGGGCTCTATGTGGTTGGATGCTATTCCGACGGCAAGCCCGCAGGGTGTGTCATCAACACCTGCTTCCAGGTGACGAGCGAGAATCCCACCCTGGCTATCTGCCTCAACAAAAAGAATTTCACGCTCGACTGCATCAAGCGCAATCCGCGCTTCAGCCTGTCGATCATCGCTGAGGATACCGATCCGTTTGTAATCAGCTCGTTCGGCTTCCGGTCGTCGCGCGACGCCGACAAATATGCCGATTTCGGATGTGAAGACCTCGATGGCGCTCCGGCCGTGAAAGGGAAATTCTGCGGACGCCTCATCCTGGACGCCATCAACTTCGTCGACTGCGGCACCCACGTGATTGTCATCGGCAAGCTCGTGACCTCCTATCCCGGCGAGGGCACGCCCATGACTTACGCCTATTATCATCGCGTGATTAAGGGGAAAGCTTCCAAAAACGCACCCACCTTCCGCGCCGAACCCGAGCCCAAGCCCGAAGCCGAAGCTCCGAAGAAGTCACGCCGGTTCAGATGCGACGTTTGCGGTTACATTGTGGAAACCGACGGCGATCTGCCGGCCGACTACGTTTGTCCGATCTGCGGCGTTGACCGCTCGCACTTCGAAGAGATCTAAAGCCGATCGACCGACCTGCATTCCCGGAACAGGAATGAGCCCACCCCCGGCGGTGGCGCCACCTTCCGAGTTGCATTTGATCCATTCTTACACGACTTTCAGGGAGATGTGCCTTTTCAGCACATCTCCCTTGTCTATCTCGAAGCGGCTCTAAAAAGCGCAGAAACGAAGACGGAAAAGGTCTCAGTTGCACTTTCTTCTTTATGAATGATTGCTGACCGATAAAAAAATCTTTGAGGTTTATGTGGAGGAATGTCATTTTAATGTAATCTTCTACTATGTCAAAGATGGTAATTTTTATGGCATCCATTCCGAGAATTGCCCGCGACCCGTTTTCCGTTTCAAAAAGGAGAAGGCCGAAGTTACTATCTACAAGATAGGCAATCAAGATACGCACGACTACGAAGACGGGGGAATCCTCTACAACGTTCCCTGCGACCAAAGGGTGTGGGATGTCGTGAAGATTGACTGCAAATCGATGGAAGAAGTGCATCAGGACTCCTATATCGTCAACATCAGCTAAAGTCGACAAATCATCAACTCAGACTATCCTCCGGAATCCCGATCTTTCCCATGGAAGACGGATATTCCGGAGGATGGTTTTGCGTGCTGTAATTTGGACAAACAAATTCTCTCAGACCGATTGTGCCGGTAGAACATTATCCTCCGGATTTTCCTCCTGCCCATGACTTAAGACCAAAATTGACGGTTGAACAATGGACAAACAAATTTCTATGTCTTCCGGCGCAAAATCGAATATAAAAATCAATGGACAAACAAATTCAGTCTTGTTTGTCCATTGATTTATAGAGTTTTATCTCTTGTGCGACTGTTCAATATTCCTCCTCGTTGAAGCGTAATTTATATCCATATAATCAATAGGTTAAGTAATTTTTGATGACCGTTAGCCAAACATATTTGTCTATCTATGTCAATACCTGTCACTTGGTCAAACAAAAAACTGGTATTTTGGCAAAACATTGGTCAAACAAACATAGTTGGTCAATAATGTCGGAGATATTCATCTTCGTAACGAGGATTTCCTCCTTTTGTGACAAGTTTATTATTGTAAAATACAGTAATTCTGCAATTTGTATTGTTTACATAAACTTGTCAGGTAAGTTTATTCTCGCAAAAATTGCCAATTCTTGATCACTTCACATCCTCAAATTCGGCAAAACATTGGTCAAACATTCCCTTTCGACGGTCAATTATTGGTCAAACAAATGGACAAACAAATCTATATATCACTTTCTTTCAGTATGATATATGTTTTACCATTAAGAAATCGGTGAAAGGTGTGGAGGTCTTCCGTATTAGCGGCGTAATGCCGTCGAAAGGTATAGGGCGTTGCCTTAAACCCTACGACCGCATCGCGCCTATTGCTCCGGCGGAACACCGATAAGCGGCAACGCCTCATAGGTGAGCATCGGGGACGCTGCTTTCACCATTGAGACTTATTGCCGCTCATCCGTGTTCTTATCGCCTGCGCTTACAAGGACTTTTCCGACCTCCACACCATTCACCGCTTGCAGTAGCATCCCACGTGGCGAGACACTGACGACTCCGTTGCCCTGCATCGTCAGAGACTCGCCAATTCCGGGGATGACGTTCTTTCCCTTTTAGTTTTCAGTTTTTTATTTCATCATAAGTTTTCATGGGGATTGGCGACTGATGCGTCGCCATGCACTGCAATGTCGATTTTTCGCTGTCTGTATTTATCGGGGTTGCCATTTCAATCAAGGCATCAGATTGACGGATGGGCAGTAGTATAAGTTGCTCGCCTGTGGGAACGAATGGCCAACGGAGGTTCATTCATCCCGTCAAAAATCTCCACACTCTGCGAGGTAGTATTTGTTGCCGTGCTGCCTGAACCTCCGTTCTTTGCGTCCATTCGTCTATTTTACGTCGAGCAACTCATACAGGCCACACCGTCATTGGACGCATGGTTAAAAAAAAGCAACCACCGATATGACAGCTACAAATCAACATATTAGAAATTCAGGTCGAGGCAATACTCACCAAACCTCCCATCAATACCGCATAATCAA